>NZ_JARVRY010000006.1:0-453677 GCF_030209485.1 Novosphingobium sp. fls2-241-R2A-195 | reverse complement strand
GGCGTTTTGGTCATCTTGTGTACCCTTTGGGTGCCGTTGAGTGCCGTTCAGGCGAGCTTGAGGATGCCGTCGATGCGGCGCGGGGCGTTCCAGGGGTTGCCGTCGCGAAGACCCTCGGGAAGCAGGGCGGAGGGCATGTTCTGGTAGCACACCGGGCGCAGGAACCGCTCGATCGCCGAGGCCCCGACCGAAGTGGTGCGCCCGTCCGAAGTCGAGGGGAACGGCCCGCCGTGGACCATCGCATGGCACACTTCCACGCCCGTCGGCCAGCCGTTGACGAGGATGCGGCCGACCTTGCGCTCCAGCACCGGCAGCAGCTTGGCGACTTCGGATTCGTCCTCGGCGTCGAGGATCAGGGTGGCGGTCAACTGGCCTTCCAGCGCGGCGATGACCTTGAGCGCCTCGGCCATGTCGGTCACCGTGATGACCAGCGAGGAGGAGCCGAAGACTTCCGCCCCCAGCGCCGGATCGGCAAGGAAATCGGCCGCCGTGGTACGGAACAGCGCGCCCTGCGCCTGGTACGGGCCAGTCGGCTCGATGCCGCGGGCGAGGGTGGTGACGGCGCCGTGGCCCGCCAGCGCGCTGACGCCCTCGACATAAGCCGAGTGGATGCCCGGCGTCAGCATGTCCTGCGCCACACTGCCGCCCATCGCCGCCGAGGCCGAGGCGAGGAAGGTATCGAGGTCCGGCCCGTCGATGGCGATGACGAGGCCGGGATTGGTGCAGAACTGCCCGGCGCCCATCGTCAGCGAGCCGACGAAGGCCGCGCCCAGCGCCTCTGCCCGCGCGGCGAGGGCGGCGGGGAACAGCACGACGGGGTTGATCGAGCTCATCTCGGCATAGACCGGGATCGGCTCGGGCCGGGCCGCGGCGGTGCGCATCAGCGCCATGCCGCCGGGGCGCGATCCGGTGAAGCCGACCGCCTTGACGCGGTGGTCGGCGACCAGCGCAGTGCCCGCTTCACGCGTGGCGGGCAGGTACGAGAACACGCCCTCGGGCAGATGGCACAGCGCCACCGCGCGCTGGATCGCGCGGGCGACCAGTTCGCCGGTCCCGGGATGGGCCGAGTGACCCTTGACGATGACCGGACAACCCGCGGCGAAGGCGGAGGCGGTGTCGCCGCCCGCGACCGAGAAGGCGAGGGGGAAGTTGCTGGCGCCGAACACCACGACCGGGCCAAGCGCGACCTTGCGCACGCGCAGGTCCGGGCGCGGCAGCGGCGCGCGCTCGGGCAGGGCGGGATCGATGGTGAGGCCCGCCCAGCTGCCTTCACGCAGGACTTGCGCGAAAAGGCGCAGCTGGCCGGCGGTGCGGCCCCGCTCGCCCTCGATACGGGCGCGGGGAAGGCCCGTCTCGGCCATGGCGCGTTCGATCAGCGGTTCGCCGATGCCGACGATCTCATCGGCGATGGTTTCGAGGAACACCGCGCGGGTTTCCGGCTCGGCCTCGGCGAAGGCGATCGAAGCGGCGTCGGCCAGTGCGCAGGCGCGCTCCACTTCGGCGAGACCCGCCGTGGTGAAGCGAGGCTCCAGCGTCGCCCCGGTCGCGGGGTTGATCGCGGCATAGCCCGCCTGCGTCTGCGCTTCTTCGCGGCCGATGAGAATGGCGCCGGTGATCATGATCGGTGTCCTCTTGAACATGGGAATGGTGATGGCCGTCAAAGCGCAAGCGGGGCGCGGCGCATAATGCGCATGGCGGATCGGATTTCGCCCGGATCGCAATGATCGCCCATCGTCCTGCTCCCTTATCGTTGATAGCGCTATCAAACATTGAGTCAGCAAGGTCAAGGGGTTCCGACATGCACCTTGCACATCGCAAATTATAGCGCTAACATTTTGCATGAGCACGCCGCCCAAGGCGCGCCGACAGGGGAGAGATGCGCCAGTGAGCCTTCAGGATTTTGCCGTTTCCCGCCGTGAACTGGTCGCGGGTGGCTCCCCCCTCGCGGCGCTGTCTCTGCTTGGTGCGCCGGGTGTCGAAGCCGCGGCCGCGCAGGTTTCGGGGGCTGATGACCTGCTGTGGTATCGACAGCCCGCGAAGGAGTGGATCGAGGCTCTGCCGCTGGGCAACGGCCGGATCGGCGCTATGGTATTCGGCGGCGTGGCCGAGGAGCGGCTGCAGCTCAATGAGGATACGCTGTGGGGCGGCGGCCCTTACGACCCGGCCAATCCGCAGGCGCGTGATGCGCTGCCGCAAGTGCGCAGGCTGATCTTCGAGGGCCGCTACGACGAGGCGCAGGCGCTCGCCAAGGACAAGGTCATGGGCGTGCCGATGCGGCAGATGTCCTATCAGGGCCTCGGCGACCTCCGGCTCACTTTCCCGGGTCTCGGCGAGCCGGAGGCGGGAAGCTATCGCCGCGAACTCGACATCGATGCCGCGCGTCACACCACGCGCTTTCGGATCGGCGGGGTGGCGCATGAGCGCACGGTGGTCGCTTCTCCGGCCGATCAGGTCGTCGCGGTCCACCTGAAGGCCGGGAAGCGGGGCGCGGTGTCGCTCGACCTGAAGATGACCTCGCCGCAAAGGGCATGGTCGGTGCAGGCGCTGCCGGGCCACGAACTGCCGCTGTCGGGCACCAACAACGAGGGGTTCGGCATCGCCGGTGCGCTGAAGTTCCAGAGCCGGGTGAAGGTGATCGCCAGCGGCGGCAAGGTCTCTGCCGGTGCCGACGTGCTCTCGGTGCGCGGCGCCGATGAAGTCACGATCCTGATCGCCATGGCTACGAGCTATCGCGCTTACGCCGACGTTTCAACGGGCGGCGCATCAAGCTCTACTCGGCGATCTCGTGGGGCTATTGGGGTTTCAACGGGCTCTGGCCGCGCCCTGACCTTGCGACCAAGGAAGTCGAGGCGGCCAAGGCGCTCGGCCTCAACTGCCTGCACTTCCACCGCAACGTCGGCAAGCGCGAGGTGCTCGACCAGCAGGACGAGATGGGCCTGCTGCGCGTGATGGAGCCCGGCGGTGGCCGCTTCGCGATCGCGGGTTACGGCAAGAACGGCGAACTCTCCGACGCTGACCGCTTCGCACGCGACTATCAGGTGGAGAAGTGCGTGGCGATGGTCCGGGCGTTCCGCTCGCACCCCTCGCTGGTGCAGTACACGCTGCAGAACGAGTTGGGCGCGGACCTCGCCAACCCCGACGTCCAGGCGGTGCTGCTGGCGATGCACCGCGCCGATCCGAGCCGCACGGTGATCCTCAACGACGGCTTCGTCCAGCGCGGCGCCTCCCAGGCGATGTACGTGCCTTATAGCGACCGATACTACCGCTCGGACGAGGTCGAGTGGGGTGGCTGGTGGGACAACCACCAGGGCGCGGGCGACCAGTGGTATGACGCCTTCTACAAGAGCCCGGACGACTACATCCACCGCCAGACCGGCAAGCCCTTCATCGTCGAGTTCGGTGAGATGGAAGGCTGCGCCGTCGCCGACGATCACGCCGCCATGGTCGAGACGATCCGCAAGGGCGGCGGCCGCTCCTACGACCTTGCCGACCATGCGGTGATCCTCGCCAATACCGAGGCGTTCCTGGAGCGCTGGGGCTTCCGCAAGGCGTTCCCCACCGCGCAGGAGCTGTTCCTGTCGATCGGCGCCAAGAGCTACGACGCCTGGGCCAACTACATGGAGAACATCCGCATCGGTGACGAGGTGGACGTGGCGGCGATCAGCGGGTGGGAGACCACCGCGATCGAGAACCACTCCGGCATCGTCGACAACTTACGCGGCTTCAAGGCCGACCCGGCGCTGGTGCGCGCCAGCCTGCTGCCGGTGCGCCCCGTCGCCAAGCAGCGCAAGCTGGCTTACGCGGCGGGGGAAAGCGCGGTGCTCGACCTGTTCCTGTTCAACGATACCGGCAAGGCCGTGAGCGGCGAACTGGCGCTGTCCCTGCGCGATCCGCAAGGCGCGGTGATGGAACTGGGGCGCTATCCGGTGGGGGCCACGGCACCGGACCGGTTCAGCCAGCTGGTCGCACGCGAAGTCACGACGCCTGCTCTGGCGCGAGAGGGGGAGTGGCAGGTGCACCTGTCCTTTTCCGGCGCTCCGGGCGCGAGCTTCACGCGCAATCTGTGGGTGGCGGGGCTGCCCGCTCAGGTGGCATCCGGGCGCCGTATCGCCGTCTCCGGGATCGCGCGTAGTCTTCGGGCGCAGCTAGAGGCGCTGCCCGGCCTCCGGCTGGAGGAGTTCCGGCCGGGGCAGCGGTACGATCTGGTCATCGCCTCGGGTCTCAAGGCGGACGAGATCGCCCGTCGCCAGATCGGCGAGCAGACCGGCCTCGAAGCGCAGCCGAAGAAGGGCGAGAAGCCGAATCTGGTGCTCGGCGAACTGTCGTCGCAGGTGCTGGCCGCCGTGCGCTCGGGCACACCGCTGCTGGCGTTGGTGCCGGAGGACGGTTTGTCCGAAGGCGTGGCGCGGCAACTCGCGGACCTCGGCCTGCTGGAGTTCAAGGGCACCGTGGGTGACATCCGCGCGCCGTGGATGGGCAACTGGAACTACTTGCGCGCGCATCCGCTGTTCGCCGGCATCCCGGCGGACCGGGCGGCGGGGATCTTCCATCAGGTCGACGGACGCCTTTCCAACGGACTGCTGGTGGATGGGCCGGGCGTCGAGATCGTCGCGGGCTACAGCCGCGATCATGATCGCCACAACGGCGCGGCAACGCTGGTGGCCGCGAACAAGGGGATGCGCGCGGTGGTCCACCGCATGCCGGATATGGTGGCGCCGCTGCAGCGCCGTTTCCTCGCCAATGCCATCGCATGGCTGGCGGAACAGGGGAGGACTTCGTGAACCACAAGCTGATCTTTGCGGCGCTCGTCGCACCTGCCATGCTGAGTGCGCCCGCCATGGCCCGCACCGTCCACGTCGATCCGGCGAAGGCGGGTGCTTTCCACACCGTCCAGTCCGCCATCGACGCGGTGGCGGCCGAGGGCGGCAAAGTGCTCATCGCGCCGGGAACCTACCGCGAGAAGCTGACCGTCAGCGCCGCCGGCGTCACGCTGGCGGGCACCGGCAGACGGCCGGACGACGTCGTCCTCGTCTACGGCGATTCCGCCATGACGGCAGGCGGCACCTTCAAGTCCGCGACCCTGAGCGTGACCGGCGCGTCCTTCACCCTGCGCAACCTGACTGTGGCGAACGACTGGTGGCTCGATCCCACGCATGCGCCCTCGCAGGCGGTGGCGGTCTCATTGACCGGCGACGCGGCGGTGGTGTCGAACGTGCGGATGCTCGGTCATCAGGACACGCTGTTCGTCAACGACGGGCAGGGCGGGAAGGAAACCCGCGCCTACTTCGAAAACTGCTACATCGCCGGTCACGTCGACTTCGTGTTCGGCAATGCCAAGGCGTTCTTCCGCAAGTGCCAATTGCACGGCGAGGCGCACGAATCCGTCATGTACACCGCCCAGAGCCGCAACGCGCCGGACGAGGACAGCGCCTTCGTGTTCGAGGATTGCCGCCTCACCGCCGATCCGGCGGCGCGCAACGTCTCGCTCGGGCGGCCATGGCGCGATTACGCCTCGGTCGTATTCCTCGCGCCGGTGCTCGATACGTCGCTCGCGCCGGGCGCGTTCACCGAATGGACGCCGGGCAAGACCAACAAGTTGCCGACTACCCGCTACGCCCTCTACGCGCCGGTCGGACCGGGCACGTCGGGGCTGACACTGGCGAAGGAAGCGACCTGGCTCGATGCCGAAGGCGCGGAGCGCTGGCGATTGGAGCGTTTCTTCGGCGACGATATCGGCTGGATAGCGCGAGGCCTGAAGCGCTAGGCCGCGCAGGCCGATGTACCGGCGGAGGCAAAAGTCTCGATCGGGGCCGGGCGGGCGAAGAGGTAGCCCTGGCCGAGCTTGCAGCCCATCTCCGCCAGCTTGCGGCGTTGCTCTTCGGTCTCGACGCCCTCGGCCACGACCTGCTTGCCGAGGCCTTGGCCAAGCCCGATGATGGCGCGGATGATCGCCTCGCTCTGGCCGTCGTCCTCGAACAGGCCGAGGGTGAACGAGCGGTCGATCTTGAGCACGTCGAAGGGCAGGTGCTTGAGATGGATCAGCGAGGCATAGCCGGTGCCGAAGTCGTCGAGCGCCACCGTCACGCCCGCCTCATGCAGCAGGTCGAGCGCCTTGGCGGTCTCGTCCACCGCGCGGCCGAGCACGAAGTCCTCGGTCACCTCGATGCACAGGCGTTCGGGCGCGATGCCATAGTCGCGTATCCGCGCCAGCAGGCGGGCGGCGGCGTGGGGGCTGTCGAGCTGTGCGGCGATCAGGTTGACCGAGAGCTTGGGGATCCGCTCCGGGTGGTCCCGCAAGGCGGCGAGGCCCATGTCCAGCACGTGCTGCTGCACCGCAAGGCCCAATTTGCGCTCGTTCAGCATGTCGCCGAAGACGGCCGGTGTCATCAGCCCGTGGACCGGGTGCTGCCAGCGCAGGAGCGCTTCGTAGGATCCGATCGCGCCGGTATCGATATCGACGATGGGCTGGTAATGGAGCGAGAATTCGGCGCGTTCGATGCCCTGGCGCGCTTCCAGTCCGAACAGCTGCCGGCTGTCCAGCTGCTCGCGCAAGTGCGGGGCGTAGTCGAGCAGGCGTCGGCGGCCTTCCTGCTTGGCCTGATAGAGCGCGAGGTCGGCGTTCTTGGCGAGCACATCGGGTTCGGCGGCATCCTGCGGGAAGCAGGCAAGGCCGATGCTGAGCGACAAGGCCCAGCTGCGGCCGCCGTGCGTCAGCGTCGCACCCTGCAGTTCGTCCAGCGCGCGGCGGATGCGCAGTTCCGCCACGGGGTCCCACGGCAGCAGGATCGCGAACTCGTCACCGCCTATGCGCGAGACGTGCGCGGACGGACCACCTGCGGCGACGAGGCCCCGTCCGACCTTGCCGAGCAGCAGGTCGCCGCCGTCATGGCCGAGGCGGTCGTTGATGTGCTTGAGATGATCGACGTCGATCAGCAGCAGCATGAAGGGGGAGCGTGCGGCATCCTCGCACATCGTGCGCAGCGCGGACTGAAAGGCGGCGCGGTTGCCGAGGCCGGTCAGGTAGTCGGTCTGGGCGGCGCGGCGGAAGGTCTCGCTCTCGACCTGGGCGACCTTGCGGGCCTGCTCGGCGGTGTCGCGCTCCTTGCCGAGCAGGCGGAAGCGGTCGGCGATGGCGAGCGACAGGGCGATCGATTCGAACGCGAGCGCGGCGAAAGTGGCCATATCGACCACGTCGTCCTGCACCGTGATCCCGAAATTGCGGCTTACGCGCAGCGCGAAGACCGAGAGCACCGGGGTCCACCCGGCAAGGTAGAACCACACGACACGGCTGCGTGCCCGCAGGGCGATGCCTATGCCGACGCCGACGCTGGCGGCGCTGAGGACGAAGACCACGTTGAGCCAGCGGTCCAGCACGACCGGCGCAGCGACGGGGACGAAGGCGGCGAGAACGCCGACCACCATGTTGAGGCAGGCGCAGATCTTCCCCCACCGCACCAGCCAGCGCGGCAGCACGCCTTCCTCGATGACGGCTAGGAAGAACATGTTCCCCGCCGCGATCAGTCCGGCAACGAGCAGATAGTCGGTCGTCACCGCGAACGGGCCGACATATTCGGGGAAGGCGAAGGCCAGCACGTTGGTCCAGGTCAGGCCGTAGGCGAGGACCAGCAGCGACCACACGAGATACCAGCGCTGGAAGACCAGTCGCTGGCCGGTGTAGATCAGCAGGTTGTAAGCGAACGCGGAGAAGATGGCGCCCGCGAACACACCCATCAGCGCCAGCCAGATGCCCTCGAGCCGCAGCAGGCTCTGCGGGCTCATCGCCGAAAGTTTGCGCATCAGCGAAAGGTCGTCGAGGTTGCGGTAGCCGATGTAGACATCGCGGACGCGGGCGCCCGGCGGATCGACGGCGAAGCGTAACATGCCCCCCAGCGCCCAGTGGTCGCCGACGGCGCCGGGCGCGATCGTGGCGGTGCGGGTGCGGCCTTGGGTATCGACCACCAGCATGGTCATGCGCTCGAACCGGCTCTGGTCGGTCATCAGGAGCCAGCCCGAAGGCAGGCCGGTCAGCATGCGCGGATCGCGCAGCTTCAGCCATGCCCAGCCCTTGGCGTAGGCGGGATGGTCAGGCACGCGGGTGCAGTCGAAGTTCAGCCGCGCGACCGAGGCGGCATTGGCCGGATAGTCCGCCGGCGCGGTGGCATAGCAGACGTCGGAGCGCATCCGGACGATCTCCGCTCGCGCGGAAGACGTCCAGAACAGCGCCGCCAGAAGCAGCCAAACGAAGACGAGATGCGACCTAACCGGCATGCCCCAACCTTGATCAGGGCCATACGTATAAACCGAAGGTCACTAGAAATGGTTAACGGCAGCGACCGACCGAAGCGATTCGGCGCAATCTATGAGGACAAAAAATACCCCGCGGCGGGCATTTCCTGTTAGCCAGCCTCATCAGCTTGCCGGGAACCTATCTTTTCATGATCAGTCACAATGCCGCCCGCGACCTGCCCATCGCGATCGTGGGAGGAGGGTTCAGCGGGACGCTGCTGGCGATCAACCTGCTGCGCTACGGCGTCAAGGTCGCCCTGATCGAGCGTAATTCCGCCCAGCTTGCCAAGGGCGTGGCGTTCGGTACGCGGCGGCCGGAGCATCTGCTCAACGTGCGCGCCTCCAACATGAGCGCGTTCCCCGACGATGCGAAGCACTTCGCCCGCTGGATGGATTTCGCCGACGCCGACGAGGCGAACCGCTTCGTGCCGCGCCTGACTTACGGGACCTACTTGCGTGAACTGCTGGTCGAGGCGCTGGCGAAGGCCGGTCCCGACGCGCAGGTCATCGACGGCGAGGCATGCTCGGTCGATTTCGGCGACGGCGCGGCGCATGTTCGGCTGGCCGACGGCGACGTCGTCGATTGCCGCGCGGTGGTGCTGGCCCTGGGCAACTTCCCGCCCGCGCCGCATGGCGTGCTGGAGGGGCTGCCGGGGCACCTCTACAGTCCCGATCCCTGGGATCGCTCGGCGATCGAGGGCCTCGCCGCGCTCGACCACGTCCTCGTGGTGGGCAGCGGGTTGACGGCGGCCGACGTGGTGCTGTCGCTGGAAAGCTCGGGGTTCGGCGGCAAGGTCACGGTGCTTTCGCGCCGGGGGCTCAAGCCGCTCGCCCACGCCGAGAGCGGGCCGGTGGTGGTTCCCATTTCCGACCCCGATCTGCGCGGCGCGGACCTCGTCCGCGCCGTGCGGCGCCGGGCGGAGGAGATCGGCTGGCGCGGCGCGGTGGATGCTCTGCGACCCCACACCCAGAACATCTGGCGCCGCCATTCGACCGCCGCGCAGGCCCGCTTCCTGCGGCATCTGCGGCCATATTGGGACATTCACCGCCACCGCCTCGCCCCCTCGGTCGCGCAGCGGCTGGAAGCGATGGAGAGCGCCGGGCGGCTGCAGTACGTGGCTGGCAAACTGTGCGGAGCCGACGAAGCCGGCGGGCAGGCGGTGGTGCACTATCGCCCGCGTGGTCAGGACGGCATCGAGGCGATCGCGGTGGACCGCGTGTTCAACTGCGCCGGGCCGGACGGCGACTTGCGCCGGGTGGAGGCGCCGGTCCTGACGCATCTGCTCGAGGCGGGACATGTTCGCGGCGATGTCCATGGCCTTGGGGTGGACGTCGACCATCTCGGCCGGGTGCGCGATGCCGCTGGCAATGCGCAGGACCGCCTGCTCGCGGTCGGGCCGATCACCAAGGGGGAGGCCTGGGAGATCGTCGCCGTGCCCGATATCCGGCGTCAGGTGTGGGGCCTTGCCCGCTTCCTCGCCGACGAGCACTGGGTCGGCGGCGAGGGACTTTGAAGCAAGGTCAGGCGCCGGTGGTGACGGTCTGGCGAGCGGGCAGGGCGGCGAGGATCGTCTCGCTCTCGGTGCGGCTGAGCCAGTCGGGGCTGGCCTCGAAGAACAGCACCGTCGCGTCGGGCGCGAGGGCAAGGATGGCGGGCTGGTCGATCTCGTAGCTGCCTGTTCCCAGTGTCGCGCCGATCCAGGGCTGGCCGTGCGGGACGGCGGGTTGCTCGTCAGGCAGGAAGGTAATGCCAAGTTGGCGGCCGAGCGCATAACCGGGGTCCGATGCCACGGTGAAGCCCAGGCCATGGCGCGCGATCAGGTCCCGGTCGACCGGGACCTGCGCGCTGACCGCGATCAGGCGAATGCCGCGGGCGCGCAGTTCGGGCAGCAGCGTCTCGTTGTACCACGGCAGCGCGATGTTGCAGGCGGGGCACCCACCGAAGCGGAAGAACACGAGCACCGCCGGGCCATCCGCAAGAATCGTGTCGCGCGTGAGTTCGCGCCCGTCCTGATCGATCAGCGCAAAGGGTTCGACGGTGTCGCCAGCCTTCGGTTGCGCGGACGGATCGTGCCGCTCGACGAGCACCCGGCGCTGCGCTGCATTGCGTTCCAGCTGCTCGGCGCTCCAGGTGCGCTCGCGTTCGGCCTGCAGCGCGGCGAAGCGGTCGTTCAGGGTTTCGGTCATCGGTAAGCCTCATCGTTGATCGCATCCAAAACTATGGAAAGCCCGGCACCGCGACCAACGAGAAGCCTTGAGAGCCGCTTGAGATTATCGAATAAGCAGCGCCATCAGTTGGGAAGCCCGGCGACCACCTCGCGCGCCAGTGTGGCAAGCTGGTGGGTGGGCCCGTCGAGCCCCGGCGCGGTATGCAGCACACAGGAGACATGCGGCAGCGAGGGCAGGCCGACGTCTCCCAGCGGCGCGTCGCGCAGGAACATCCCGGTGCGGCAGGTAAGGCCGAGCCCCGCATCCACCGCCGCGCGCAAGGTGGTGAGATTGGGCGTCTCCACGGTTATGCGGAACGGGCGCCCGGCATCCTCCAGCGCGCGGATCGCCGCTTCCCGGAAGCGGCAGGGCGTCTCCAGCACGGCGAGGGGGATCGTCTCGTGCGCGGCCAGTTCCTCCTTGCCGAACCACGACATGGGCGCGGTGGTCACCGCATTGCCGTCATTCGGAGCGGCAAATCCCAGCACGATGTCGAGTTGCCGCCGCTCCAGCAGGTCGAGGAGTTCCGCCGTGCCCGCAACTCGCGAGTAGAGTTCGGCCTCCGGGTGCAAGTCCGCGAACTGGGCGAGGAGGCCGGTCAGGAGCAGTTCCGCGAAATCCTGTACCATGCCGATCCGCGCCGGCCCGGCGAAATGCCCGGCGGTGACCGCCGCGACCGCTTCGTCATGCAGGGCGAGCACCTTGCGTGCATAGTCGAGCATCAGGTCGCCGTGCGCCGTCAGCGCAAGGCGGCGTCCCTCACGGTGAAACAGCGACTGTTGCAGCAGCTCTTCGAGTCGCTTGATCTGGAGGCTGAGCGCCGACTGGCTTACGAAAACCCGCTCCGAAGCATGAAGCATCGAGCCGGTATCGACGATCGCAACGAAGCTGCGCAGAAGGTTTGTCGGGAGATTCACGGGCATCGGCGGGCTTTCAAGATTCGTGTGATGGCCAGGATTCGTATGATGGCCAGCATGCATCCATGCGTTATGACTTATTCTCAATCAAAATAGTAGAGATTTAGGTGGGGCAAGCAATTCTGTCCCCATGCCCTTTTTCTGCTTTCGGCCCGGTTTTCCGCACGTCCGGGCGTCGGATGAGCGTTTCGAGGCGCCATTATGAGCGTTGCTGATAGGTCGGCACAACATTCTCCATTGAATTGGTAGACATTCAGGTGCCAGTTTCGGGTCATGACCACACGAGGCACTTCGTCCATGTCCGCATTCACCCGATTGGCCCGCTCGCTGTATTCTGCCCGCTGGCTCTCGCCGCTGTTGCTGCTGGCGGTGCTCGAGGCCGGTTCCCGGTCCGGCCTTATTCCCGAGCGGACCCTCGCGGCGCCTTCGCAAGTGCTGGCGACGCTCTGGGCGATGACGGTGTCGGGCGAACTGACCGACAACCTCGCCGTTTCCTTCCTGCGGATCATCGCGGGCCTGGCGATCGGCGTGACCACCGGGATTGTGCTGGCGCTCGTCGCCGGGCTGTCGCGGCAGGGCGAGGTCGCGGTCGATCCGCTCATGCAGATCAAGCGTACGATCCCGACGCTGGCGCTGACGCCGCTGTTCATCGTCTGGTTCGGTATCGGCGAGACGCCCAAGATTGCGCTGATCGCTTTCGCCTCGATCTTCCCGGTCTACCTCAACCTTTACGGCGGTATCCGCGGGATCGACGTGCGCCTGCTCGAAGGCGCGCGCAGCCTGGGCCTCAGCCGCGCAGCGCAGGTCTGGCATGTAATCCTGCCCGGCGCGCTGCCTGCGCTGCTGGTGGGCTTGCGTTATTCGCTCTCGGTCTCGGTGCTGGTGCTGGTCGTGGCGGAGCAGATCAACGCCACTGCGGGCCTCGGCTACCTCATCAACAACGCGCGTGACTTCATGCGCACGGACATCATCCTGGTGTGCCTGATGGTCTACGCCGTGCTGGGCCTTGCCGCCGACGGACTGGTCCGCGCGGTCGAGAGCCGCGCGCTCGTCTGGCGCCCCTCCATCGTTTCCCAATGAACCTGTTGCGTGAACCCGCTCCCCGAAAGGACCCTGCCGTGGATGCTCGCCTGAACCACTTTACCTCGCCCGCCGCGCCCGCCGTGACGTCCGAACCCGTCGTCAGTCTGCGCGATTTCACCCGCCGCTTTGGCGACAACACCATCATCTCGGGTCTGAACCTGCAGATCGCGGCGGGCGAGTTCGTCATCCTCCTCGGTCGTTCCGGCTCGGGCAAGACCACCCTGCTGCGCACGCTGGCCGGCCTCGATCCGGTAGAAGGGCAGGACGTGACCATCCCCGGTTCGCGCGCCGTGGTGTTCCAGGACGCCCGCCTGCTGCCGTGGAAGAAAGTGTGGCGCAACGTCGCCCTCGGCCTCAAGCGCGGTAATGCGCGCCAACTGGCGGAAGAGGCGCTGCAGGAAGTCGGCCTCGGCCACCGTCTCGAAGCCTGGCCGCTGACGCTTTCGGGCGGCGAAGCGCAGCGCGTTGCCCTTGCCCGTGCGCTGGTGCGTGAGCCGCAATTGCTGCTGCTCGACGAACCCTTCGCCGCACTCGACGCCCTGACCCGGCTCAGGATGCACGAACTGGTGTTGTCGCTGTGGCGTCGTCATCGCCCGGCGGTGCTGATGGTGACGCATGACGTCGACGAAGCCATCGCGCTCGCTGACCGCATTGTCCTGCTCGACGGCGGAAAAATCGTTGCGCAGGAGCGAATTACCGCCGCGCGCGGCCCCGAGCGTGCGACCGTGGCGGCGCCGTTGCGCAAGCGCCTGCTCGATGCCTTGGGCGGTGTGGTCGAGGAACGGCCTGCCGGGGAGATCGTCGCGCTGCATGCCGGAGCGCGCCCGTGAACGCGTTCTCTCCGATTGCAACCGCCACGGACCTGTCGCCGCTGCGCCGGTTCGTGACGGACTTCGCCGCATTGCTTGAAGGCACAGACGACCTCGACCTGATTCTGAACGATGGCGGCGCCTTGCTGGCCCGGCTGGTCGAGCAGGGCGGCTGGCTGCCGGACGAATATGCCGAGCCGCATCCCGAACGTTACCAGCAATATCTCCTCCACTGCGATAGCGCCGAGCGCTTCAGCGTGGTGTCGTTCGTCTGGGGGCCGGGGCAGGCGACGCCGATCCACGACCACCGCGTCTGGGGCCTCGTAGGGGTACTCAACGGCACCGAGAGGGTACAGAGCTTCCTTCACCGCGACTTTGACGGCGCCCTGGTGCAGCACGGCGCGACCCGGACGCTCCATCCCGGCGAAGTCGAGGCGATCGACCCGCGCGAGGGAGATATCCACCGCGTCGAGAACGGCCATGCCGATCGTACCTCGATCTCGATCCACGTCTACGGCGCCAACATCGGCGCGGTCGAGCGCGCCACTTACCGCGCCAGCGGCGAGGAGCGGCCGTTCATCTCCGGCTACGCCAACACCACGCTGCCCAATCTCTGGGATCTTTCGAGGAAAGCATGACCGTCACCCCCTATCAGGTCCGCAGCGCGCTTCTGGCGCGCAGCGAAATCGCGCTGATCGACGTGCGCGACGAGCACCCCTTCGCCGGTGGCCACCCGCTGTTCGCCGCGCAGATCCCGGCGGCGCGCATCGCCGCGGAAGCGGCATGGCGCATTCCGCGCAAGGACGTGCCGGTCGTCGTCTACGATGACGGCGAGGGCCTTGCCGCCGCTGCGGCCGGGGAACTGCGCGGGCTCGGGTTCACGAACGTCGATCTGCTCGACGGTGGCCTGCAGGGCTGGCGCGAGGCGGGCTACGAGCTGTTCGAGGACGTCAATTCCTACTCCAAGGCATTCGGCGAACTCGTCGAGCATCGGCGCGGCACGCCTTCGCTCCCGGCCGAGGACGTGCAGGCGCTGATCGACGAGAAGGCCGACATCGCCATCCTCGACGCGCGCCGTTTCGACGAATACGCGACGATGAGCATCCCCGGCGGCCGCAGCGTGCCGGGCGCCGAACTGGTGCTGCGCGCACCCGTCGCCGCGCCCGATCCGGACACCACGATCATCGTCAACTGCGCGGGCCGCACCCGCAGCCTGATCGGCGCGCAGTCGCTCATCAATGCGGGCCTGCCCAACCGCGTCTTCGCGCTGCGCAACGGCACCATCGGCTGGACCCTCGCAGGGCAGCAGCTGGAGCACGGGCGGCAGGAGAGTGTCGAAGTCGGCGGCGACGTGGATGAAGCCCGCGCCCGCGCCCGCGAAGTCGCCTACCGTGCCGGTGTGCGCCGGATCGACGCCGCGCAGCTTGCCGCGATCGAGGCGGAGACGCACCGCACCCTCTACCGCTTCGACGTGCGCCAGCCGGACGTCTACGCCGCCGGGCACCTTCCGGGCTTCCGCAATGCCCCCGGCGGCCAGTTGGTGCAGGAGACCGACCACTTCGCCCCCGTGCGCGGCGCGCGCATCGTCCTTGCCGACGACCTCGGCCCGCGCGCGGACATGACCGCTTCGTGGCTCGCGCAGCTGGGCTGGGAGGTGCTGGTGCTGGAAGCTGACTTCACCGCCCTTGAAACTGGCCCGCTCGAAACTGGCCCCGACGGCGCCCCCCCGCCGCGCGGACCCGAGGGCCGCTACAAGCGCCCTTACGAGGGCACCGACAATCCCAAGGCCGCCATGCAGGCCTATCTCGACTGGGAATACGGCCTTGTCGCGCAGCTTCAGCGCGACGGCACCCACGGCTTCTTCGTCATCTGAAATCATAACCGGAGTTCACCGCAATGACCGTCAAGTTCATCGGCTACATCGGCTTCAACGACACCTCGGAAATCCACAACGCCACTCGCTCGCGCGTGCTCGACCGCGAGTATGTGGACGCCGCCGCGATCGAGCAGGAGCGGGGCGGCTTCGACCGCGTGCTGATCCCGTTCGGCTCGGCCTCGCCCGAAAGCCAGATCGTCGCGGCGCATGCGGCGGCGATCACCAGCAAGCTGGGCTTCCTTGTCGCGCACCGCCCGGGCTTCACGCAGCCGACGCTCGCGGCGCGCCAGTTGGCGACGCTCGACCAGCTTTCGGGCGGGCGCGTCGCGGTCCACATCATCACCGGCGGCGCCGATGAGGAGATGGCGCGCGATGGCGATGTCGGCACCACGAAGGCCGAACGCTACGCCCGCACCGACGAATACCTGGGCATCCTGCAGCGCGAATGGAATTCGGCGCAGCCGTTTGACCATTCGGGCCGCTTCTACCAGGCGCGCGGCGCCTTCGCGGCGATCAAGCCGGACAACCTGCCGGTGTTCTTCGGCGGCTCCTCGCCCGAGGCGATCGAAGTCGCGGGCCGTCATGCCGACGTCTATGCCCTGTGGGGCGAGACGCTGGAGCAGGTCGGCGAGGCGGTGCGCACCGTGCGACACGCTGCCGCGCAGCATAACCGCTCGCCCGGTTTCTCGCTCTCGCTGCGCCCGGTGATCGCCGATACCGAGGAAGCCGCCTGGAAGAAGGCCGACGCCATCGTCGAGCAGGTCCGCGCCAACCGCGAGGCGGCGGGTCTGCCGACGTCGGGCCACCGTCCGCCCAATGCGGGTTCGCTGCGCCTGCTGGAAACCGCCGCTTCGGGGCGCCGCGACTCGCGCCTGTGGACCGGCGTTGCCGCGCTGACCGGCGCTGCGGGCAATTCCACCGGCCTCGTCGGCACGCCAGAGCAGGTCGCCGAGGCGCTGCTGGAATACTACGACATCGGCATCGACCACTTCCTGATCCGCGGCTTCGAGCCGCTGGCCGATGCGATCGACTATGGCCGCGAACTGATCCCGCTGGTGCGCGAGAAGGTGGCCGAGCGCGATGAGCGCAAAGTCGCGCTGGCGGGGTGATCGGGCGGTGTGGGCTAGGGCCGACGGGGCTTCGACAAGCTCAGCCTGAGCGGGTTTGGAGGTAGCTATCGGCCGGCACAGCTCGCTTGGCGGCGGCGGTTTACTCCCACCCCGCTCACCCTGAGCTTGTCGAAGGGGCAGGCGCGACCTCGCCGCATAAACCCATTGGCACAACTCACTTTCACATCAGCCAATCGCGTTGGTCCGTCCCGCTCCCGCCGCATAGCCTGACCTCACGACATAGGAGGAATTGACATGGCAGACAGACAGCTCAAGCTCGGCTTCATCCTGCACGGCGTCGGCCCCGGCTGGGACGACTGGCGCCACCCCGACGCGCAAGTGGACGCCAGCACCAGCCTGCCGTTCTATGTGCGGCAGGCGCAGGCGGCGGAGCGCGGCAAGTTCGACTACCTGTTCGTGGCGGACAGCGTCTCGATCAACGCGCGCTCCTCGCCGCACTACCTCAACCGCTTCGAGCCGCTGACGATCCTCTCCGCCGTCGCGGCGGTGACCGACAGGATCGGCCTCGTCGCCACCTCCACCGTCAGCTACAACGAGCCGTTCAATCTGGCGCGCCAGTTTGCATCGCTCGATCACCTGAGCGGCGGGCGAGCGGGGTGGAACGTGGTCACATCGTGGCTGGCGGGCAGCGCCGACAACTACGGCAAGGCCGAGCACCTCGGCCATGCCGAGCGCTACCGCCTTGCCGACGAATACCTCGATGTCGTCAAGGGCCTGTGGGACAGCTGGGAAGACGACGCACTGGTGCGCGACAAGGCCAGCGGCCAGTTCCTCGACGCCGACAAGCTGCACGAACTGGGCCACAAGGGCGAGTTCCTGTCGGTGAAGGGGCCGCTCAACATCTCGCGCTCGCCGCAGGGGCAGCCGGTGATCTTCCAGGCGGGTTCGTCCGAGGACGGCCGCACGTTCGCCGCGCGCCATGCCGAGGCAATCTTCACCCATCAGGAGGATCTGGCCGAGGGGCAGGCGTTCTACGCGGACCTCAAGGCGCGGGCGCGCGGTTTCGGGCGCGATCCGGAGAAGCTGTTCATCCTGCCCGGCGCGCGGCCGGTGGTCGGCTCGACCGAGGAGGAGGCCGAGCGCCTGCACGGCGAATTGGCGGGCCTCGTCAGTCTGGAGAACGCGCTGCGGGCACTGGGGCGTTCGTTCAACGACCACAACTTCAGCCAGTACGACCCCGATGGCGCCTTCCCCGCGCATGTCGCCGAGGAAGGCCGCAAGAGCAACCAGAGCGCATCGGAAAAGGTGCTCGCCGCCGCCGCGCAGGGGCTGACGCTCAGCCAGATCGCGCTTCGGGTGGCGACGCCCAAGGGCGGGTTCGTGGGCACGCCCGAGCAGCTCGCCGACCGCTTCCAGCTGTGGCTGGAGAAGCGGGGCTCGGACGGTTTCAACTTGTTCGAATCGCTGCCCGGCCAGCTGGAGGTCTTCGTCGATCAGGTCGTGCCGATCCTGCAGCAGCGCGGGATCTACAAGCAGGATTATGCAGGCAAGACCTTCCGCGAGAACCTGGGCCTCGACGTGCCCGTCAACCGCAATACCGCCGCGCGCCTGACCCGCTCGGCCGCCTGAAACGAGAAGAGAGGAAACACGACAATGGCTACTTCCGCTTCCACATTCGATACCGCCAACGCGGGCCTCGTCATCCGTCCCGTGCAGCCGACGATCGGCGCCGAGATCGAGGGCGTCGATCTGTCCAAGCCGCTGACCGACGAATTGCGCGCGGCGATCCGCGCTGCCGTGCTCAAGTGGAAGGTCGTGTTCTTCCGCGACCAGTCCATCGACGACGCGCAGCAGGCGGCTTTCGCGGCGAACTTCGGCCCGCTCTACACGCACCCGACCACCCGGCACGACGCGGCGAACAAGGAAGTCCACGCGATCGCCGCGAAGCATGACCGCGAGTACGAGAAGAAGCTCGGCTACAAGGTCAAGCCGGGCGAGGCCTATCACTCCGACACCAGCTGGCGTCTGGTCCCGACCTGGGGCGCGGTGCTGCGCGACGTGAACCTGCCCGAAGTGGGCGGCGACACGATCTGGGTGGACGCCGCGCTTGCCTATGAAACGCTGCCCGAGGAGCTGAAGCAGCGCCTCGAAGGCAAGCATGTGACGCACAATTTCGTGCCCGCGCTGGAACTCTCGGGCCACGAATACCCCATTGTGGCGCACAAGATCGTGCGCACGCACCGCGAGACGGGGCAGAAGATCCTGTGGGTCAACTTCTCGCAGCAGCCGCAGATACTGGGCGTCGAACTGTCCGAGAGCCGCGAACTGCTGGAGGAAGTGCTGCGCCAGTACAAGCGGCCCGACGTGCAGGCGCGCTTCTCTTGGCGGCCGGGGACGGTTGCGTTCTGGGACAACCGTGCCAGCGTGCACTTCGCGGTGCGCAATTACGGCGACTTCCCTCGCGAACTGCACCGTATCCTGATCGCCGACGAACCCTTGTGGACGGATCTCTGATTGATGCTCGACAGACGTAACCTGCTTGCAGGACTTGGTACGACTTTCGCCCTGGCTGCTTGCGGCCGGGGCGGAGGCGCAGACACCGGCCTGCTGCGCGTGGGCAGCCAGAAGGGCGGCACCAAGGCGCTGATGCTGGCCTCGGGCGCGCTCGACGGGGCGCCCTACAAGATCGAGTGGTCGGAATTTCCGGCCGCGCAGAACCTGCTCGAAGCGCTCGGCAGCGGGGCGGTGGACGTGGGGCTGGTGGGCGATGCGCCGTTCCAGTTCGCCTATCAGGCGGGCAGTCCGATCAAGGCGATCGGCGCACAGACCACGCAGGAACGCACCGAGGGCGCGCTGGCGCTGATCGTGCCCAAGGCCTCGACCATCCACGGCCCCAAGGACCTCAAGGGCAAGCGCATCGCCACCGGGCGCGGCAGTGTCGGGCATTATCTGGTGCTGCGGGCTATGGCGGCGGCGGGCCTTGGCGCGAAGGACGTGACGATCACCTTCCTCTCCCCCAGCGACGCGCGCGCCGCGCTGCAGACCGGCGCGGTGGACGGTTGGTCGACCTGGCAGCCTTACGTCGCGGCGGCTCTCGCGGAGGGCAACCGCATCGCCATCGACGGGCGCGGCTTCTCGCAAGGGTACGGCTTCGACATCGCGCCCGAAAGCGCGATCAAGGCCAAGCGCCCGCTGCTCGACGACTTCCTCAAGCGCGAGGGCAAGGCGCTGCAGTGGGCCAGCACCCACATCGATGAATTCGCCAAGGTCCTCGCCGCCGAGACGGGTTTGCCCCTGCCGATCGCGAAGGAATTCGCGGGGCGCGGTGCCCGTCTGCCGGTGCCGATCGATCAGGGCGTGATCGACAAGCAGCAGCTGGTGCTCGATACCTTCCGCCAGTTCGGAGAGGTCAAGGGCGACCGCCCGCTGGCGGCTGCCTTCGCCCCGGTGGGGTAAGCGCCTTCGTCATTGCGAGCGCAGCGAAGCAATCCAGGGCGGCTTATCCTGCCCTGGATTGCTTCGCTGCGCTCGCAATGACGAAGGGTAGATGGCTTCGACGACCTCTGAAAACAGCCGAACCTGTATCAAGAAAAACTTGAGAACCCATAAGAGATCGCAATTTCTACTAAATCAGTAGACATGTCATGAAGCTCCGGACAGACCACAAGTTCAGGGGCCATTCCAGGTGAAAATTCTCAAGTCCGCCGCGCTTGCCGCCAGCGTATCGTTCGTTCCTTTCGGCGTGGCGCATGCTGACGAGGCGCCCTCCGTGGCGATCCCGGTGGCGACTGCGGATGCCGCCGCGGAAGCTGCGGACGCCGCCGAGGGCAGCGCCATCATCGTTACCGGCGCGCGCGGGCACAGTCAGCGCTCGGTCGCCGACAGCCCGGTTCCCGTCGATGTCATCGGCCCGGCGGAGTTGAAGTCCACCGGCCGCACCGGCCTCAAGGAAATCCTCGGCAATATCATCCCCTCGCTGACGATGCCGGCGCTCGGTGGTGGCGGTACGTCCGCGAGCGTCCGTCCGATCGCGATCCGGGGGCTCTCGGGCGACTATGTGCTCGTCCTCGTCAACGGCAAGCGGCGTCACACGACTTCGCTGATCAACAACCTTTCGCGCGTTTCGGGCGGCTCTACGCCGGTGGACATCGACCTCATCCCGACCAGCGCCGTCGGCCGTATCGAGGTCCTGCGTGACGGCGCTGCGGCGCAGTACGGCTCGGACGCGATTTCCGGCGTCATCAACATCATCCTCGACAATACGAAGCAGGGCGGCGACCTCTCGCTCACCGGCGGGCAGCAGTACGAGGGCGGCGGCGATCTCTACCAGGTCGCGGGTTCCTACGGCGCAGGGATCGGCGACGGCGGCTTCGTGCGGATCGCGGCGGAGGCCAAGTACCACGACCGTGCCAAGTCCGTCGCCGAGGCAATCCCCTACGTCTACCCGCTCGTGAACGGCCAGCCCGACCCGCGCGAGGCCGATGCCGATCACGTCATCGCCGGCGGTTACGGGCGTTCGAACCGGGACAAGATCGTCAACACCAGCTACAACGCCGAACTGCCGCTGGGTGATGACACGACGCTCTATTCGTTCTCGACGCTGAGCTATCGCAACATCAAGGACGCGCGCGGCGCATACGTGGCGTCGCCGACGGGCTACGGCGGGCAGGCGAATGCGCAGGGCTCGTCAGTGCTGCCGGACCTCTATCCAGCGGGCTTCCAGGCCTATCGGCGCATCTGGGAGTGGGACTGGCAGGCGGCTCTCGGCCTGCGCACGCAGCTGGCGGGCTGGGCGGTCGACCTGTCCACCAGCTACGGCCGTGATGCGGTGAAGCTGGGGGCGGAGAACACGCTCAACCCCTCGCTCGGGCCGGACAGCAAGGCCGACTTCTTCATGGGCCGCCAGAAGCAGGACCTGTGGGTCAACAACATCGACGTCAGCCGCGAGTTCGAGGTCGGTTTCGCCAAGCCGCTCAACGTCGCCTTCGGTGTCGAGCACCGCTGGGAGCGCTTCCAGAACGTTGCGGGCGAGCCCGACAGCTACCGCGACGGCGGCTACGTGATCCCCGACGATGGCTCCGCGTTCGGAGACCTCTATGCGGGCCGCTCGCCGTCGCCGGGCCTCGTCTCGTTTACCGGAACCTCGCCCGCTGACGCGACGAGCCTTTCGCGCAACAATCTCGCCGCCTATCTCGATCTTGCGACCGACGTGACGCCGGGCTGGTTCGTGGGCCTCGCCGGGCGGTTCGAGCACTATTCGGACAGTGCGGGCAACACCTTCAGCGCCAAGGCCAGCACCCGTATCGAACTGGCGCCGGGGCTGGCGGTGCGCGGCGGCGTCAACACCGGCTTCCGCGCGCCGTCGCTGGCGCAGACCGGGTTCTCGACCACGCAGAACACCGTGACCGTGATCGGCGACGAGCGTGTCTCGACCACCTCCAAGTTCCTTCCGGTCAACTCCGTCGCGGCACAGGCGCTGGGCGCGAAGCCGCTCAAGCCGGAGAAGTCGCTGAACTTCACCGCCGGCCTGACTTACGAGAACGGCCCGCTGCGCTTGACGGTGGACGCCTACCAGATCCGCATCGACGACCGCATCGTGAAGACCGAGTTCCTCGGCACGGCCTCCAACGGCGGCTCGGCGGTGAAGGCGATCCTGGAGGCGAACGGCGTGGACGATGTCGACAGCGCGCAGTTCTTTACCAATGCGATCGATACGCGCACGCGCGGCATCGACGTGGTGGGCGAGTATACGCTGGACACGACCTCGCTCGGCACGTTTCGCCTGAGTGCCGCCTACAGCTACAATCGCACGAAGATCCTGCACGTCATCGACAATCCGGCTGAGCTGAGCAGCCTCAACGTCACGCTGTTCGGGCGGCAGGCACAGCGCGACCTCGTCGTCGCTCTGCCGCGCAGTAAAGTGGTGCTGACGAGCAACTGGTCGTCCGGCCCGGTCAAGGCGCTGCTGCGCGCGACGCGCTTCGGGCAGTACACCGAGTCCAGCAACGTCGCCGCATCGGACCGGACGTTCGGAGCGAAGTGGGTGACCGATGCGGAGGTCGGCTACCAGTTCACCGAGGCGCTCGACCTGGCGGTAGGCGCGAACAATCTGTTCAACGTGCGCCCCGACAAGAACGGCGCGATCGCCTGGGATGGTTCGGGGCAATACGGCGGCTTTGCGCCCTTTGGCCTCAACGGCGGGTTCTGGTATGCGCGGATCGGCCTGAAATTCTGACTATCAACCCAACGCACGATGCAGCCGGTCCGGACCCGAAGGGGTGCGGGCCGGCTCGCCGCGCAGGGTGAGCAGGGCCTCGGCTGCGGCGTGGGTGTGATCGTCATCCACGTCGAGCGCCTGCGAGCCGTCGAGCATCACCACCGGCTTCAGGCGCTGCCCGATGCGGCGCGAAACGCGCTCGGTCGCATCGCTCAGGCTGCTGGCCCGCAGGCGCAGCATGATCAGGTTGACGAAGCCGAACGCCCGCAGCACGCCGAGCGCATTGCCTGCGAAGCGCCCGCCGCCGCGGAACACTTCCACCGCGCGCAGCGCCTCGGGATCGGCGGCGGCGTAGAGGTTGCAACTGGCATAGGCGCCATCCGCGAACTCGAGGAACGGGTGCGCATGCTGTGGATGGGCGGCGAGAACCGCGTCACGCGGCGCCATGGCGAAGGCGGCGTCGGAAGAATCGAGCGCGGCGATCATCGCATCGATGGAAGCAGGCGTCAGGAGAGCATGGTCGGCCGTCGTCACCAGCAGCGGACCGTCCCAGCCCTGCGCCGCCGCCAGCACGCTGTCGACGAGGTTCTCCCGCGCCTCGACCAGCTTGGCGATGCCCCGGCCGGGTAGCTGGGAGAGAACGTCGAACAGTCCCTCGAACGCCTCTCGCTCGACGGATATGGCCAGGCTTTCGACTGCCGGGTGGATGGCGGCAGTCTGCAGCACGTGCGCGACCAGGGGGCGACCATCCAGCGGCACGAGGCACTTGTGGCTCATGCCGAAACGACGGGCCAGAGCGTCCGTCTCGCGCGGGTGTCGACCGGCGAGCACGATCATGCGCACCGGCGGTCCGGCGTATTTCTGCCCTGCCACATGAGCGGCGGACGCGGCGTGCGTCAGAGTATCCATGGCCGGCCCTTATCGATGAGCGATGTGACGTCTCGGTGAACTTCGCCGTTGAAAGCCCGTGAATTTGCCGCAGGATTTCGCAGGGATGATTTGCACTGTCTTCCATTTGACCACCGTGCCAAGAAGCGTGGCTTGAAAATGCAGGCAGACAGGGACGCGATGGCGAACGACACGATGGCGGTGCAGCAGACGGCGGCGAGGGCTTCGGCCAAGGAACTGACGCTGCGCGGCATCCTGCTGGGCGGGGCGATCACGCTGCTGTTCACGGCAGCGAACGTCTACCTCGGCCTGAAGGTGGGCCTGACGTTCGCGACCTCGATTCCGGCGGCGGTGATCTCGATGGCGATCCTGCGCGGGTTCAAGGATTCCACGATCTGGGAGAACAACATCGTCCAGACCGTGGCGAGTGCGGCGGGCACTCTGGCGGCGATCATCTTCGTCCTGCCCGGCCTCGTCATGATCGGCTGGTGGCAGGGCTTCCCGTACTGGACGACGGCCGCGATCACCGGGACGGGCGGTATCCTCGGCGTGCTGTTCTCGGTCCCGCTGCGCCGTGCGCTGGTGGTCGATACGCCGCTGCCCTATCCCGAAGGCCATGCCGCCGCCGAAGTGTTGCGCGTGGGTTCGGGATCGCGTGAAGGCGCGGAGGAAAGCGCCAAGGGGCTTTCGGTGCTGGTCTGGAACGCGCTTGCCTCGGTAGGTTTTGCGGTCCTCACGCAGACCCGGCTGATCGTCGGCGAGGCTGCGGTGTGGTTCCGCACCGGCTCGGGCGCGACGGGGATTTCCGGCGGCCTGTCGTTCGCGTTGCTTGGCGTGGGGCACCTCGTCGGTCTGTCGGTCGGCATGGCGATGTTCCTGGGCCTCGTCATCGGCTGGTGGGTGCTGCTGCCGATCCTGACCGCGCAGAGCCCTATGGCGGGCGATGTAGGCGCTTGGGCGGGGGCGATCTTCTCGCGCGATGTGCGCTTCTTCGGCGCGGGCGTGATCGGCGTGGCGGCGGTGTGGACGCTGCTGCGGATCGCCGGGCCGGTGATCGGCGGCGTGCGCTCCGCCATGGCCGCAAGCCGTGCGCGCCATGCCGGCGAGGCGCTGGCGATCGAGGAGCAGGATCTGCCCATTACCGCCGTGGCGCTCGGCGCGCTGGCGATGATGGTGCCGATCGCGGTGCTGCTGTGGAGCGTCATCGCCGGTGGTCCGCTGGCCGGGAGCGAACTGGTGCTGATCGCGGGCGCGGTCGTCTTCGTCGTCGTCTTTGGCCTGCTGATCGCGGCGGTCTGCGGCTACATGGCGGGCCTGATCGGTGCGTCGAACTCGCCGGTGTCGGGCATCGGTATTCTCTCCGTCGTCGCTGCATCGCTGATGCTGGTCGGGTTGTTCGGGCGCGATTCCGGCGCAGAGACGTCGTCGGCGCTGGTCGCCTATGCGCTGATCGTGACCGGCATCGTCTTCGGCGTCGCGACCATCTCCAACGACAACCTGCAGGACCTCAAGACCGGCCAGCTGGTCGGTGCGACGCCGTGGAAGCAGCAGGTCGCGCTGGTGATCGGCGTGGTGTTCGGATCGCTGGTGATCCCGCCGGTGCTCGATCTACTCAACACCGCATTCGGGTTCGCCGGGATGCCAGGCGCGGGGGCGAACGCCTTGCCCGCACCGCAGGCGGCGCTGATCTCGGCGCTGGCCAAGGGCGTGCTGGGTGGCAACCTCAACTGGACGATGATCGGCTGGGGCGCCGCTGCGGGCGTGGCGTTCATCGTGCTTGACGAAGTGCTCGGCAAGGCCGGACGGCTACGCCTGCCGCCGCTCGCGGTGGGCATCGGCATCTACCTGCCGATGAGCGCGATACTGCCGGTCGTGATCGGATCGGTCATCGGCAAGGTCTACGACGGCTGGGCGGAGAAGCGCGCCGATCCCGAATTCGCGCTGCGCATGGGTGTGCTGACCGCCACGGGCATGATCGTGGGTGAGAGCCTGTGGGGCGTCGCCTTTGCTGGCATCGTCGCCGCATCGGGCAGCGATGCGCCGCTGGCGCTTGTCGGCGACGGCTTCGAGGTTCCCGCTTTGGTTGGCGGCACCGCGCTGTTCTTCGCGCTGGTGGCGTTCCTCTACGGCCGTACCCGCAAGCTGGTGGGCTGATCGTCGTCCCGGGCTTGACCCGGGACCGCCGGGTGTCTTTAGCTATGCGCCATGGCGTAGGGGGCTTCGACAAGCTCAGCCTGAGCGGGATCAAGAACAGGTCTTCAAATCTCGCTCAGGCTGAGCTTGTCGAAGCCCCATCGGTTCAAACCGCCAGCGGTCGAACGGAGAGGCAGACTTGAAGCACATCCCCTGGATCATCCTCGCGATTGTCGGCGCGATCTGCCTTGCGGTGCTGGCCGTGTCGCGCGGGGAGGCGGTCAATGCGCTGTGGATCGTGGTCGCGGCGGTGAGCTGCTTCCTCGTCGCCTATCGCTACTATGCGCTGTATATTGCGCGGCATGTGATGCGGCTGGACCCCACTCGCGCGACGCCCGCGATCTACCGCGCCGACGGTCTGGACTATGTCGCCACCGACCGGCGCGTGCTGTTCGGCCACCACTTCGCGGCGATCGCAGGCGCGGGGCCGCTGGTGGGGCCGGTTCTGGCGGCGCAGATGGGCTATCTGCCGGGCACCTTGTGGATCATCTTCGGCGTCGTGCTGGCAGGCGCCGTGCAGGACTTCATGGTCCTGTTCATCTCGATGCGGCGCGACGGCAAGTCGCTGGGCGAACTCGTGCGCATGGAGATGGGCGCGGTTGCAGGCACCATCGCGCTGGCGGGCGCCTTCCTCATCATGGTCATCATCCTCGCGGTGCTCGCGCTGATCGTCGTGCGCGCGCTGGCGGAGAGCCCGTGGGGCATGTTCACCGTCGCCGCGACGATCCCGCTGGCGCTGGCGATGGGCATCTACACCCGCTGGATCCGGCCGGGGCGCATCGGCGAAGTCTCGGTGCTGGGCTTCGTCGGCCTGATCGCGGCGATCGTGTTCGGGCAGAACGTCGCGGCGTCCGAGGTCTGGGGGCCGCTGTTCACCTTCACCCCGCAGACGCTGTGCTGGATTCTGATCGGCTACGGCGCGCTGGCCTCACTGCTGCCGGTGTGGCTGCTGCTGGCGCCGCGCGATTATCTTTCGACCTTCCTCAAGATCGGCGCGATTACGGCGCTGGCCGTGGGCATCGTCGTCATGGCGCCCCCGCTGCGCATGCCCGCGCTGACCCAGTTCGTCGGTGGCGGCGGTCCGGCATGGTCCGGCGCGCTGTTCCCGTTCCTGTTCATCACCATCGCCTGCGGAGCGGTGTCCGGCTTCCACGCGCTGATCGCCAGCGGCACCACACCCAAGCTGATCGGCAGCGAGACCGACGCGCCGTTCATCGGTTACGGCGCGATGCTGATGGAGGCGTTCGTGGCGATCATGGCCCTTGTCGGCGCCTCGATCCTCGATCCGGGCATCTACTTCGCGATGAACAGCCCCGCCGCCGTGCTGGGCACCGACCCCGCCAGCGCCGCCCATGCGGTGACCGCGATGGGCTTCCCGGTCTCGGCCGACCTGCTGGTCCAGACCGCGCGCGATGTGGGCGAGCACACCATCGTCTCGCGCACCGGCGGTGCGCCGACGCTGGCGGTGGCGATGGCGGAGATCTTCAGCCATGTCGCGGGCGGCACGGCGATGAAGGCGTTCTGGTATCACTTCGCGATCCTGTTCGAGGCGCTGTTCATCCTCACCGCCGTCGATGCGGGCACGCGCGCCGGGCGCTTCATGCTGCAGGACCTGATCGGCCTCGCGGTGCCCTCGTTCCGGGCGGGGACTTCGTGGCTGCCGGGCGTGGTGGCGACAGCGCTGTGCGTGCTGAGTTGGGGCTTCTTCCTGTACCAGGGCGTCACCGATCCCCTGGGCGGGGTGAACACGCTGTGGCCGGTGTTCGGCATCTCCAACCAGATGCTCGCCGCCGTGGCGCTGATGCTGGCGACGACGCTGCTGTTTCGCATGAAACAGCAGCGCTATGCTTGGGTGACGGTGATCCCGACCGCGTGGCTGCTCATCTGCACACTGAGCGCCGGTTCGCTGAAACTGCTGTCGGGCGATCCGACAGTCGGTTTCCTCGCCCACGCGGCGAAGTTCGGCGCGGCTGTCGAGGCTGGCACGGTGCTCGCGCCGGCCAAGTCGATGGAGCAGATGCGGGCCATCGTCTTCAACGACCGCGTCGATGCCGGGCTCTGCGTGATCTTCCTCGCGGTGGTGATCTCGCTGCTGTTCTTCACCGTGCGCACCTGCATGGCGGCGCTGCGTGAAGACCGCCCGACCGTCAACGAGAGCCCCGTGCAGTTGGTCCCGGCCGAATGAGAATGTTGCGCCAGATGCTGCGGCTCATGGTTGGACAGCCGCCGTATGAAGTCTACCTTGCCCACATGGCGCGCGTGCACCCGGACGCTACGCCGATGACCCGCGTGGAGTTCTTTCGCAACCGCGAGCAGGCACGCTTTGGCGGCGCGGGCGGGGGCAAGTGCTGCTAGCCAGGTTCGTCATTGCTTCGCCTCGCTCGCAATGACGGGGGTGCTTACGGCCTCAGCACCCAGCCTCCATCGACGTGGATGGTCTGCCCGGTGATCCAACGTCCGGCTTCCGAACACAGCAGCATTGCCGTGCCGACCAGTTCGTCCGGTTCCCCGCGCGAACGCAGGGCGCAGGTCATGTCGAGAAACTGGATGAAAGGGGAATCGTCGGGCACCAGCAGCTTGCCTGCGTCCGACTTGACGTTGCCCGGAGCAATGGCGTTGCAGGTTATGCCGTCCTTGCCGAATTGCTTCGCCATAGTCGTCGTTAGACCCACCAGCGCCAGCTTGGAGATGCCGTAGAGCCCCGTCGCCGGGAACGCCCCTCCGCTGGTCTGGTTGACGATCCGACCGCCACCACGTGCCCGCATCGAGGGGATCACTGCCCGGGCACAGAGCAGCGCGCCGTTGAGGTTCACCGCGAAGGCCCGGTTCCACGCCTCCAGACTGACGGTTTCGCAATTGTCGTAGCTGACGTCCACCATCAGCGCGGCGTTGTTGATCAGGATGTCGACGCCCCCGAAGGCCGCGGTCGCCGCCGCGCCCATCGCCAGCGTCGAGGTTTCGTCCGCCACGTCCACCTGCACGCCGAGGGCCTTGCCGCCGCTCGCGATGATTTCCTCGGCTACGGCCTGAGCGCCTGCACCGTTGAGGTCGGCCACGACCACGGCCGCGCCCGCTTCGGCCAGCCCGAGCGCATAGGCGCGCCCGATGGAATTGCCGCGCCCGCCCGCGCCGGTGACTACCGCCACCTTGCCGTCGAGCCGGAACTGATCGAGGGAAAATGTCATGCGTTGGGTCCTTCAGCCTGCAGTGATGCCCGCGTCGATCGAGAGGCACGCGCCATGGAAGCCGCGCCCGGCGTCCGAAGCGAGGAGGACGATCATGTCCGCCACGTCCTGCACCTCGACCAGTCCGCGCATTCCCGAGAAGCGTTTGAGCAGGTCGATGTCGCAGCCCTCCGGGGGGACGTAGTTCGCCGCGATGTTCGTCATCATGCCGCCCGGTGCGACGGCGTTGATGCGGATGGCCTTCTTCTGGAATTCCATCGCCAGTGCCTTGGTCATGCCGACGAGGCCCCACTTGCTCGCGCAATAGGCGGCGGCATAGGCCTCGCCGATGTAGGAGGCGCAGGATGCCACGTTGACGATCGCGCCATGGGTTTCCAGCAGGTGCGGGATCGCCGCCTGCGACAGGAAGAACGGCGCGTTGAGGTTGACGTCGATGGTGCGCTCATAGTGCTCGCGCGGCATCTCGGGCGTGTTGGCGAGATAGATCAGTCCGGCGACGTTGCAGAGGGCATCAAGCCGCCCGAAAGCCTCGACAGCCCCGGCGACGGCGGCCTGGCAGGCCGCCGGGTCGGAAAGGTCGGCGGCTTCGCTGCGCACCTCGGCCGAGCCGAGCAGCCCGACCGTTTCGGCAAGGCCGGCGGCGTCGAGGTCGACCAGCCATAATCTCGCGCCTTCCGCAGCCAGCTTCAGCGCCGTGGCACGGCCAAGGCCCGATGCGGCGCCAGTGACCAGGGCGACCTTGCCGGTGAGATTGAGGTTCTCGAAGATCATGGTTTCTCCGTGGTGACGCCGGTGGCGTCGAGAAATGGCATTGCGGCGGCGGCAAGGGCGTTGCCGGGCTGCGCGATCGCGCCGAGCAGGTTGACGTCCTTGAACAGCAGGCCCGCGCCGTGCGCGAAGGCGGGCGGGGAGGGCAGGCGGGCATAGACCTCGAAGCCGAAGCTGCGTCCGCTCGAATGGTTGATGAGGTCGGCCAGTGCAGCGCGGTCCACGCCGATGCCTTCGGCGATCTCCAGCGCGGCGTGGGCAAGGCCCATGTTGGCGGCGAGCAGGGCGTTGTTTACGATCTTGGCCCGCTGTCCGGCGCCGGGCGGGCCGAGCAGCACGATTTTGGCGCCGAAGGTCTGCAACACGGGGAGCGCCTTGGCGAAGGCTTCCTCGCTGCCGCCGCACATGACGGTGAGCGTTCCGGCCTCGGCTGCCGGACTGCCGCCGCTGACCGGGGCATCGAGCAGCAGCACGCCGCGCTCGGCCGCTTTCACGGCAAGCGCCTCGCAGGTCTGCGGAAGGATCGTCGAATGGATCGCCAGTAGCGTCCCGGGCCGCATGGTGGGCAGCAGGCGGTCGCAGACTTCAACCACGTCGGCATCGTTGACCACGCAGACGCCGACATGATCGCAGGCCGCCCCGAGTTCCGCCACCGAAGTCGCCGCCTTCGCGCCCTTTGCGGCGAACGGGGCGAGCGCCTCGGGTCGCCGGGCCCAGACGGTCAGCGCATTGCCCGCCATCATCCGCATGGCGATCGGCGCGCCTTGCGAGCCGAGGCCGATGAAACCCACTTCAGCCATGCCACGGGAGCCCTTTTTCCACCTTGCCGATCATCTCGATCACCACGCCGTTGATGCGCGATGCCTTGGGCCAGCCCGCGTGTGTGCCGTACTGGAGCACGAACTCCAGCATTTCCTGCGACTGGCAATTGCCGCTCGCCATGGCGGCGTGGATATGGCTGCGGATCGGGATGTCGGCGCCGGATTCGCACACGCCGACAAGGGTGATCCAGCGGCGCGAGGGCTCGTCCAGTCCGCGACGGCACCACATCTCGCCGAAGACGAAGTTGTTGATGCCGACCAGATAGGGCGAATTGGGCGGGCCGGGCGGAAAGGTCATGACTTGCGCGAATTCGGCATGGCCCTGGTCGTTGCGCTCCTGCGCGTCCCAGGGTTCGGCGCGGATCGGCGGCACTTCGGCGGGCGGCAGGCCCAGCGCTTCGGCCACGCGGGTGACGGCCCGGTCGAGCCTGCCGCCGTTGCCCCAGCCCGAATAGACCGCGAGGTGCAGCGCCGCCTCGCGCAGTTCGGCGAGGGTCAGCGCGCCGGTGGTGAGCGCGCCGCGCACGAAGTCCTCTATCTGCCCGTCCGCCAGCCCGCCTGTCGCGGCGGAGGCTATGGCGACGAGGAAGCGCGTGCGGCGCGGCAGGCCCGGCCGCGTCCAGACTTCGGCGAAGACGAAGTCGCGCCAGGATTCCTCCAGCAGCGTCGTCGGGGCGGGGGCGTCGTGTCCCGTGGCTTCGGTCTGGGCGGCAAGCCCGGCGGCGCTGCGCGTCTGCGGATCGAGCAGGCTCATTGCAGGTTGATCCACACGTTGCGCACCTGCTGGAATTCGCGCAGGCCCTCGATCCCGCCGAGGCGGCCATGGCCCGAGTGTTTCATGCCGCCGAACGGCACGCAGGGCGTCATCGCCTCTCCGGAGCCGTTGACCTGCACTTGGCCCGCCATCATCTGCCCAGCTACGCGGTGTGCGCGGGTGAGGTCGGTGGTGTGGATATAGGCACCGAGGCCATAGTCGCTGTCGTTGGCCAGCATGACCGCCTCCTCCTCGCTGTCGAAGGGCGTGACGACTAGGACCGGCCCGAACACTTCGTTGCGGGCGATCTCGCTGTCGTGGCCGACGTCGGCGAGCAGGGTGATCGGATAGAACGCGCCGCCCGCGTGATCGCCGCCCATGCGCTCGCCCCCGCACACGATACGCCCGCCCTCCGCCGCCCCGCGAGCGACCATGCCGTGGATGCGATCCAGCGCGGTCTCGGAGATGACCGGCCCCATGATCGTGTCCATGGCGAAGGGATCGCCGACTTTCACGTGCGCCGCCATGGCTTTGAGTATCTCGACGTAAGGCTCGTAGATCGCGCGTTCGACCAGCAGGCGGGTGCCGTTGACGCAGCCCTGTCCATTGGCGCTGACGGCGCCGGATAGTCCGCGCTTGGCGGCTTGTTGTAGATTTGTGTCGGCGAAGACCAGCACCGCCGACTTGCCGCCCAGTTCGAGCCCCACGGGTTTCAGCGACTGCGCCGCGCTGGCAAGGATCCTCTTCGCGGTGGCGCCGCTGCCGATGAACTCGATCTTGTCGATGCCGGGATGCTCGACCATCGCCGCGCCGACATCCGGGCCGCCGGTGACGAGGTTGACGACGCCCGGCGGAAAGCCCGCCAGCCGTATCAGGTCGAGCAGCTTCATGATCGACCACGGCGCGTTTTCGGGGGCCTTCAGCACCACGCAGTTCCCGGCCGCAAGCGCCGGCGCCATTACCATGGTGGCCGCGAAGAACGGACCGTTCCACGGGACGATGATGCCGATGGTTCCGAACGGTTCATAGCTCACGTAGTCGTGCGCAGGGCCGCCCCAGGTCGGCACGGTACGGCCTTCCAGCTTGTCCGCCCAGCCGCCGAAATAGCGGAATTTCTGCGCCGCATCCGCGCTCATGTGCGGCCCGGCAAGGAGGATGGAGCCGTTCTCCGCGCTCAGCAGAGGGGACATTTCGGCGGCGCGCTCCTCGATCACCGAGGCGAGGCGCAGCATCAGGTCACGGCGCTTGTCGCCGGGCATGGCGCGCCACGCAGGGTGTGCGGCGCGGGCGGCGGCGACGGCGCGGTCGACGTCGTCGGCGCCTGCCAGCCTGATCTCGCGGGTCACTTCGCCGCTGGCGGGATAGACGTGGGCGAAAGTCTCGCCAGTGCCGGCGGTTTCGGCGCTTTCACCGATGACATGCGCGAATTCGGGCAGGGAAACGGCGGGCATGCGGAAGCCCATGGCACTGCTCTCCTCTCTTGCGGCAACTGCTGCGCCGCTTCGATGGGAGAAAGGCTATCGACCTATAAATAGGTGGTCAATTGACTTGAATTACGTATTATGGCGCCGGTAATCGATGTGAAATTGACATAATAGGCACATTATTGGGAATGCCATGAGCGAAAAGAAGGCCAGTCTGATCGTCCGCACCACCGAAGTCCTGCGCGAGCGGATCTACGCGGCGCCCGAGGGGGAGCGGATCGGATCTCTGCACGAACTGGCGCGCTCGCTGGAGGTGGGGATCGTCACGCTGCAGCAGGTTGCTCGGGTTCTGGAGCACGAAGGGCTGCTGGAAGTGCGTCGCGGTCCCGGCGGCGGCTACTACGGAGTGCGGCCCGACGCCGCGGCGCTGGAGCGCGGTCTCCACGCTTATATGCGCATGAACCCGGCGTCCTACGAAGAGGCGCTCGACATGACCTCGCTGCTGTTCAACGAACTGGCGACGGCGGCAGCGCGGTGTACCGACGCGGAGTTGCGCGCGAAGCTGGCGGCACTGGCGGAGCGGCTGCCCGCCTGCGCGACGATGATGGATTGTGGCCGCTTCGAGATGGAGTTCCAGGAACTGTTGTTCCGCATGGTCCGCCGCCCGCTGTTCGAGATGCTGACGCGGGTGACGCTCCATTACTCCACCGCGCATACTGCTCCGGACCTCAAGGTCTTCGATGACGACGGTGCAGCATGGCGCGAGGGGCGGGCGAGGATCCTCGCCGCGATCCTCGCTAACGATGCAGACCTGACGCGGTTCGAGGCCGATCGGCAGAACCGCGCGGTGGTCCTTGCCTACCTGGAAGCGCGAGACTGAATCAGAACCGGTAGCTCAGCCAGCCGGCGAGGAAGTCGGAACTCTTGTAACCCGCGTCGGTCAGCGCCGGTCCGGCATCGAGATGCTCGTAGCGGCCGGTAAAGGACAGGCGCGGCGTGATCGTCCATACCAGTTGCAGCCGCGCCAGTTCGGCCACCTTGCGCGCCGTGCCGTTCTGGGTTCCAGCGAACGGCTGTCCATTGGCGCGGTAGACCGCGTCGTGGATGTTATCGCGCCAGGCGAACTCGTATTCCGCCAGCACGCGCACGTCCTTGACCGGCGAGAAGCTGAAGTTCGGCGTGACTGCCCGCAGGTTCGAGGGCGTCAGGTAGAGCTGGTAGCTGAAGTAGATGTTGTTGCCGAAAGGCGAGTAGGCATTGCGCAGCTTGCCGTTGCCATATCCGCCCCCGCCGCTGGCGTAGTCGAAATGGACGCCGACACGCGGGGCGGTCTTGCTCTTGCCCAGCCTGTAGGTCTGGGCGATGAAGGCCTGCCAGGCGGAAATATCCTGGTCCATGTAGTAGCCCCACTGCCGGTTGACCGACCAGTCGAGGTTTATCGCCCCCACGTCGCCGCGCAGCCAGCCGCCGAGATAGTAGCGCGTAGCCGGGCCTATGCGGCCGCCCCATGCACCGACGTCATTATGCCGCCGCCACAGGAATGCGTCGAAGGCGAGGTTCGCCTTGTTGCCAAGGATCGTCTTGGGCAGCATCACGCCTACCGAGGCGCCGGAGAAGCGGCGTGCCGGATCGTTGACGTCGTCGCCGGTGCCGAGGTCGCCATAGGCGGTGGGGCGAAAGTCGAAAGCGTCGATGCGCAGCTTCGATCCGCGCGCGTAGAAACGCCAGCCGTTCATCGTGTAGCGGATGGTGTTGTTGTCGCGCTGTGATGCCAGCAGATTGGGGCCGTCGACGAACTCTTGCCGGCCGTAGCGTACGCCGACATCGACATCGCCGATGTCGGTGCGTGCCTCGACGAAGGACTGCTGGATGACCACGTCGTTGCGCAGGGTGGCAGCAGGAGCGCCGAGGTTGCTGCCGGAAATGCCGCCATGGGCAACCTCGCCATAGAACCGCAAGTGCTCGCCGATGTGGAGATCCGCGCCGCCGACGATGCGGTTGATGTCCTGCCGTTGGGCCTCGGCTTCGCGCAGGTTCGGGTTGGTGGTCTGGTTGACGCGCAGGCGAAGCTCGCCCGAGAGGGTCAGATAGATATCGCCGTCACTGTCGAGCGGGATGTACTTGAGCCGGTCGAGCGGATCGTCGCGCTTTGCCGGATCGGCCATGGAGGTCCAGTCCTCGGCCCAGCGCGAGAGCGAATAACCGCCGGTCACTGCGCCGTCGCCGTTGAAGGCCTGCGGGTAGGCGGCATCTTCGGCTTGGGCCGCTGAAGGGGCCAGCGAGGCGGCCGTCGCCAGGGCGAGCGGCAGGGTGGCGGCGCGAAGCCGCGAAGTAACGGTAGTCATGGGGTGCGACCCTTGTGGCTCTGTAGTCGTTCTTGGTTTTATTCGGCGGGCGCGAGCATCGGTGCGGGGAGCGCGTGGCCGGACAGTGCCGCGTCGAGCTGCGCGTGGTCGAGCTTGCCCTCCCAGCGCGAGACGACGACCGTGGCCACCGCATTGCCGACGAAGTTGGTCAGGCTGCGGCACTCGGACATGAAGCGGTCCACGCCCAGGATCAGCGCCATGCCCGCGACCGGCACATCCGGCACGATCGAGAGCGTGGCGGCCAGCGTGATGAAGCCCGCGCCGGTGACACCCGCCGCCCCCTTGGACGACAGCATCGCCACGCCAAGAAGCAGCAGTTGCTGACCCAGCGTCAGGTCCACGTTGCAGGCCTGCGCGATGAACAGCGCCGCCAGCGTCATGTAGATGTTGGTGCCGTCGAGGTTGAACGAGTAGCCGGTGGGCACGACAAGGCCGACGACGGCTTTGGGGCAACCGGCGTTCTCCATCTTCTGGATGAGCGCGGGCAGGGCGCTTTCCGAGGAGGAGGTGCCCAGAACCAGCAGCAGCTCGGCCTTGAGGTAGGCGATCAGCTTGAAGATCGAGAACCCGCACAGCTTCGCCACCGCGCCAAGCACGAAGACCACGAACAGGATCGAGGTCAGGTAGAACGTTGCCACCAGCTGCGCGAGGTTGGCGAGGCTGCCGACGCCGTACTTGCCGATGGTGAAGGCCATCGCGCCGAAGGCGCCGATCGGGGCGAGCTTCATCACGATCGAGACGAGCTTGAAGACGACGATGGAAACGTCCTCGAGCAGCGACAGCACCTTGTCGCCGCGTTCCCCAATCGCGGCCAGCGAGCAGCCGAACAGGATCGCCACGACGAGCACCTGCAGGATGTTCTCCTGCGCCAGCGCTGAGACCAGCGTGTCCGGGATCATCGCGTTGAGGAAACCGAGCAGCGAGGTCTCGTGCGCCTTTTCGGCGTACTGCGCGACCTTGCCCGCATCGAGCGTGGCGGGATCGATATTGAAGCCCGCGCCCGGCCGTACGACGTTCGCGACGGTCATGCCGACGATCAGCGCGAGCGTCGAGAAGAACAGGAAGTAGGCGAAGGCCTTCGCCGCCACGCGCCCGACAGAGCCGAGATCGCGCATTCCGGCGATACCGGTGACGATGGTGAGGAAGATGACCGGAGCGATCACCATCTTCACCAGCTTGATGAACATGTCGCCGACCGGCTTCAGCGATTCGCCGACCGCCGGGTAGAAATGGCCGAGCAGCACGCCTGCGGTGATCGCGGCGAGAACCTGGACATAGAGGTGGGTATACCAACGCTTCGCAGCGACCGGCTGAATGTGCGACGGATCATAATGCATACGGAATAAGCCTTCGTCATCCTCGTGGCACCGACGACACCCTTGGGGTGACGCTCGTGTCTAGGGTCAGACTGCAGTCCGTTTCATTGCGCGCAAAGAAGAATTGCACGTTTGTGAAAATATCATGATTTCAATTATGTAATGAAAGTCATTGAGACATCGTGTCCTAAAATTGGCCCTCGCCCACGCCCTGTAGTGCAGAAACTTGCACATCGCTTCATCCTGGCCTAGGCGGATTCGCGTGGTTCGATCACGCTATCTCTGGTGGCTTACGGCGGCGCTGGTCTGCGCCGTGGCGGTGGCATTCCTGACCGGATTGGCGGTACGGCAGGCCGCCACCACGCGGTTCGCTGCGCAGGCGGCTGTCGACGCCCGGTTGCGTCAGGCTCTGCTGGCCAGCGAGATCGCCCGCTTCCGGCTTCTCCCGCTGGCGCTGGCAGACGATCAGGACCTCGTCGCGCTCGTCGCCGGTCGTCCGGGAGCCGAAGCTGTGATGAATGCCAAGCTCGAACGGCTGTCGCGCGATCTTGGCTCGCCCATCATCTACGTGATCCGCAAGGACGGGCTCACCCTCGCAGCCAGCAACTGGCGCGATCCGCGAAGCTTTCTCGGCAAGGACTACAGCTTCCGGCCCTACTTCCGGGCGGCCCTGCGCAGCGGGATCGGCGAGCAATTCGCGCTCGGCACCGTCAGTCACCGTCCCGGCCTGTTCTTCGCGCGGCGCGCGGCGGGCGGTAGCGTCGTGGTCATGAAGATGGAATTCGACCGCGTCGAAGAGCAGTGGCGCGAGGCGAACGGAGTCACTTTCGTCACCGACCGCGACGGTGTGATCCTCGTCACCAGCCGTCGAGACTGGCGCTATGCCGCTACGCTTCCGCTGTCTTCGGAACGCAGCAGGCGCGAGCGTGAGTTGATCGGGGTCGGCGACCTCGGGCCTGTACCGTTTCGCGAGCACGGCGGCGGCCGAGTCACCATGCGCGGCGAAAAAGGCGACCATCTTCTGACCACCACCGCCGCCGATGGCTTGGGCTGGCGGGTCAGTCTGGCGCTGCCGCTGCAGGGAGCGGTGGATGCCGTGGTGCGGGCTGCGCAGATCGCGGCGGCGCTGCTTACCCTCGCCGTGTTCGCGCTGGTCGCGTTCGTGCGGGAACGGGGGCGTCGCCGCCGTGAGCATACCGCACAACTAGAGGCGGCCGTGGCCGAGCGCACCATCGACCTGCGCCGGGAGATCGAGGAGCGCGCCGCCGCCGAGGCGCACGCAGCGCAGCTTCGCGAGGGTCTGCGGCAAGCCAATCGCCTTGCCACGCTCGGGCAGGTGACGGCGAGCGTCGCGCACGAGACTGCGCAGCCGGTCGCCGCGATCCGTAATTATGCCGCAACCTCGCGGCAACTGCTGGACATGGGCGCCGAGGATGCCGTGCGTGACAATCTCTCGGCGATCGACCGTCTGGCCGAGCGGATCGGCGCAGTGACCGCGGAACTGCGCGGTTTCGCACGCAAGGGCAGCCGTGCGGGCGGGCCGATCCCGCTTGTCGAAGTGATCGAGGGCGCCTGCTTGCTCCTGAAGGAGCGCTTGTCGCACGTCACCTTCGTGGTGCCCGAGGTGCCGCCGGGCCTGCTCGTGTTCGGGGGGCACGTCCGGCTGGAGCAAGTGCTCGTCAACATCCTGCAGAACGCGCTCGAGGCACTGGAGGGACAGGCGGATGCCCGGATCGAACTGGTTGTGGAAGCGGGCACGGAAACAGTGCGGATGACGCTGCGCGACAATGGCCCGGGCATCGCGCAGGACGTCGCCGACCGTCTGTTCACGCCTTTCGCCACCAGCCGGCCGACCGGACTGGGGCTTGGCCTCGTCATTTCCAAGGACATCGTCGAGGACTTCGGCGGCACCCTTCAACTCGAGCCCTCCGAGCGCGGAGCCTGCTTCGCCATCGTATTGAGACGAGCATCATGAACGAGCAGGCATCATGAACGATCATGCCCCCGGACAGGCCAGGCGCGTCGCGCTCGTGGAGGACGATGCGGACTTGCGCATTTCCACGGCGCAAGTGCTGACACTTGCGGGCTTCGTCGTGGAGAGCTTTGCCGCTGCCCGGCCCGCGCTCGACGCCATCGATGCCGAGTGGCCGGGAATTGTCGTGTCGGACGTGCGGATGCCGCACATGTCGGGGACCGAATTGTTCCGGGCTCTGTATGAGCGTGATCCCGAACTGCCGGTGATCCTCGTGACCGGCCATGGCGACGTGGCGATGGCGGTCGATGCGCTGAAGGCCGGGGCCTGGGATTTCCTGACCAAGCCGTTCGATCCACAGGCTCTGGTCGCGGCTGCCGACCGGGCCGCGACAGCGCGAGGGCTGGCGCTCGACAATCGGCGGCTGAGAGCGGCGGCGCAAGGCGATGCCGCCTCGGGGCTCATCGGCGAATCTCCCGCGATCCGCCGCCTGCGCGAAATGATCCCGACCCTGGGCAATGCTGACATCGACCTGTTCATCGAAGGGGAAACCGGCACCGGCAAGGAACTGCTCGCCCGGCTCATCCATCGTGCGGGCAAACGATCGCGCCAGCGGTTCATGGCGGTTTCCTGTGGCGCCTTGCCGGAGGCGCTGGAGGACGAACTTTTCGCGCCGATGGGCGAGGCGAGCATTGCTTCGGTCGCGCGCGGCACACTGTTCCTCGACGACATAGACCACGCCTCGCGGCGGCTGCAAGCGCGTCTGACCCCGCTGGTGGAGGAGCGCGTGCTCCGCAGCCCCGGCGCGCGCGAGCCGCTGCCGCTGGACTTGCGCGTGATCGCTACGGGCGGGACGGACGAGGGGGACTTGTCCGAGAAGATCACGCCCGGCCTGTTCTATCGCCTTGCGGCGCTACGCCTGCGGATGCCGCCCCTGCGTGAGCGGCGCGAGGACGTGCCCGCGCTCTTCGCGCACCTTGCCGGAGCCGCCGCGACCCGGCTGCGACTGCCACTGCCGATGATGACCGGCACCGTGCGGCATCATCTGTCGAGCCACGACTGGCCGGGCAACGTGCGCGAACTGGCGCATTTTGCAGAGCGTTTCGTGCTCGGGCTGGAAGATGCCGTGCCCGAGGCTGCAGGCGAGCCTTCCGGCGATACCCTGCCGCAGCGTCTCGACGCCTTCGAGCGTGATACGATCGTTGCGGCAGTCCTGGGCACGAAGGGGGAGATCGGCGCGGCGATCAAGCGGCTCGGCATCCCTCGCAAGACCTTCTACTACAAGGTGCACAAGCACGGCATCGACTTGGCGACGCTGCGCAAGGGTGGGCGCTGAGAGCGGTCGATGCCGCACTGAAATACCCGGCATGGGCATTTTGAACGGAACTACGTCCCCACCGGCAGGCCGGTCCATGGGGCGCTCCGCCGCGCGATTGTTGCAAGACCGCGACCGCGCTGCGACCTTCTGAAATGCGTTGGCAAACCGATGGGGCCAAGGATCGGATAGCCGAAGCCTGAAATGGAGGAAGCCATGCTCCAAGGAGCGATCGAGCGGCTCGCCGACCCCGCGGCACCGCAGAAACTCTGCTTTTTCTTCAACGCTCAATTGCACCACGTTTTGCACGCGATGCCGCTGGCGATCGAACTCGCTCGCGATCCGCGCTTTGCCGTGGACGTCATGGCGATGACGGCGGAGCATATTGCCATGGCCCGCGACATTGCTCGGCGGCATGGCGTTTCAACGATCCGCTTCGTGCAGGTCGAGGGGGGCATGCTCTCCGCTTTCACACGACTGGTGGGTGTCGTTACTCCGCCCAAGCTCATTGCTCTTGCGGCGGCGCGCAGTCGGCTTGCGGCATATGACGCCATCGTCGTGCCGGAGCGCACGTCGCTGCTGCTGCGCCATGTCGGTTTGCGGCGTACTTGCTTCATCCACACCTGCCATGGTGCGGGCGACCGGGCAGTGGGCTACGACCGTCGCATCCGCCAGTTCGACTTCGTCCTTCTGGCGGGCGAGAAGCAGCGCTGCCGGATGCTCGACAAGGGTCTGATCCGCGAGGGCCACTATGCGATCGTCGGCTACGGCAAGTTCGACCTCACCGCGGATCGTGCCCCGGCCCGGCTGTTCCCGCAGGATCGGCCGGTGGTGCTGTACAACCCTCATTTCTCGCGCAAGCTGTCCTCGTGGCCGCAGATGGGCCTCGACGTGGTTCGCCAGTTCGCCGAGGATGACCGCTTCAACCTCATCGTGGCGCCGCACATCCGCATGTACGACGGTTGCCGTCGCCGCGAACGCATGGAACGCCAACTCGAGGAATTTGCCCGCCTTCCTCACGTTCACGTCGATCTCGGCAGCGCGTCGAGCGTGGACATGAGCTATACGCGCATGGCCTCGGTCTATCTCGGCGATGTCAGCAGCCAGATCTACGAGTTCGTCGTACGCCCGCGTCCCTGCCTTTTCCTCAATGCGCATGGAGCCAACTGGCAGGGCAATCCGAGCTACCGACACTGGCAATACGGCCCGGTTCACGAGGACTGCGAAGACATTGCCGACAAGGTTGCCCATGCGATCGCCTCGCATGGCATTTACGCTCCGGTCCAGTTGCAGGGCCTTCAGGACACTTTCGACACAGATGGACCTCGTGCATCCGAGCGTGCCGGGCGGGCCGTTGCAGATTTCCTGACCTCGCGCGCAAGGTGGACCACCAAGGCACGGCCGGTAACATCGTACGGTTTCGGCCGCAGGAGCGCTCTCGTCCATGAATGAGGCCGCGAGCATATGGGTGGTCGCGCGCGTCCATGCGCCGGACGAGGGTGGTGTACAGACTTACGTGAGCCAGGTCGCGCGTGCCTATGCGCGTAGCGGCCGGACGGTTACCGTCTTTGCCAAGTCATCAGCCGGGCCGCGTCGCCTTTGTGAAGACGGCATCACCCTGATCGACGTGGGGCCAGCGGCGCACTTGGTGGTCTATGCCCGGCTAGCGATGGCAATGCTGCGGGCATGGCTGGGCGGCGCGCGGCCATCCGCCATCCACGCCTGCACATGGCGCGCGGCGATCCCGGCGCTGCTGTTCCCGCGTTCCTTGCTCGTAACCGTACATGGGCGCGAGGTGGGTCGTCCGTCGAGGGGCGCGTTCAGGCTCATGAACGCGGTGCTGTCCCGGACCACTCGGATACTTGCGGTGAGCGATGCCACGCGCCGCCTGCTGCTCGATCGCGCGCCTGATCTCGCCGGTCGCTGCGTCACGGTCTGGAATGGCGTCGTCCTGCCCGGCGAGGAACGGTGCGAGCCCGTAAACGCCCTGCTGCGCGTGATTACGGTTTGCCGCCTCGTCCCGCGCAAGAACGTGCCCGCAGCATTGCGTGCGGTTGCTGCCTGCCGGGGCGAGAGCATTGCGCTCGACTACGCAGTCATCGGCCGTGGTCCCGACGAAGAGGCCATCCGCGCGGCTCTGGAGCCGACCGCAGGCGGACTGGGCTCCACCGTAATGACCGGCTACGTCGATGATGCGGAACTGGCGGAGCGCCACCGGACTGCCGACATCTTCCTCCATCCTCAGATCGCGCTCGAAGATGGCGCGGAGATGGAGGGCTTCGGCATCAGTGTCGCCGATGCGATGGCGCATGGCATCGCCTGCATCGTCGGGCAGGACGGAGGCCCGGGCGAACTGGTGCGCGACGGGGTGACCGGCCTGGTCGTAGATGGCCGCGATCCGGCAGCCATTCGCGCTGCCCTGGCGTTGCTGGCGCGCGATCCGGCCTATCGGCGCCGTCTCGCCGAGAACGGGCGGCGGTTCGCGCGTGAGAACTTCTGCTGGGACCGTCACTGTCGACTTGCCCTCGAAGGTCTGGTGGCCGAAGTGGCCCACGTCGACGGCCATGGACAGGAACAACTCGCGATCTCGTTGAATTAGCATCGACGGGCGCGATTGCGGCTCGTTTCGGACCGTGCAGGCTTGAATGCCGGTATGTGGAGCGGCTAAGGCGTGCCCGGGGCGCCCTTGGTCTGAAACAACGACAGGATTTCGGCTTTTTGCGCAAGAGACCTTCAGAGCGCTGCCTTTCGCGCATTTCTCGCTTCACCGGACTGCTGGTCTTGCCGCTGCTGATCGCTGCTCCGGCGCTGGGCGATCCCGCTCCTTTCGAGCTGGCTGGACCGGACTTGCGCATCGAAGTCACGCGCGAGGGGCAGACCCTGCCGATCGGCCGCGTGCCGAGCCTCGCGCCCGGCGACAAGGTCGTCGTCCATGGCGCCTTGCCGGAGAACCAGAGCGCCCGGTTCGTGCTCATGTCCGCCTTCCTGCGCGGGGCGACCAATCCTCCGCCCAAGGACTGGGTCGATCTCGCCCGAACCTGGAAGGAGAAGGAAAAGGACAGCGCCCTGACCGTCACCGTGCCGCGCGATGCCCGGCAGATGGTGCTGCTCATGGTGCCCGAGACCGGCGGCGCGGAAGGTGTGCTGATGGATGCGGTGCGCGGGAAGCCGGGCGAATTCGTGCGCGCCAGCCAGGACCTCAACCAGGCCTCGCTCGATCATTCGCGCCTCAATGCCTTCATGGCCGCGATCCGCGCGCAGGATGACAACGGGCCGGAATACCTGCGCACGGTCGCACCGGTGCTCGCCCGCAGCCTCTCGATCAAGCTGCAGGAGGACTGCCTCAACAAGGTGATCCAGTCGCAGGCATCGTGCCTCGTGGAGAACCGCGAATCGCTGGTGCTGAACGATGTTCACACCAGTTCGCTGGCGGAGACGATCACCGGTACGCCGACCGATCTGGCGCTGCAGCTCAGCAACACGCGCGAAGCCGGGGCAGGGTATTACAGCGCTTATATCGCGGTGGCCCGGGACGTGGCGAAGATCTTCGGCGCGTTCAACAATCCGACGTTCAATTATCTGCCGACCCTGACCGTCCGCGATGCGGATCGCATGTCGCTGCTGCTCAACGCGGCCCCCTCGTTCCAGAAGCCCAAGTCGGTGATGATCGCGGCCATGCCTGCGGTTGAAGCGGACATTCCCCCGCAACTGCGCAGCTCCGCAAAGGGGCCGATCTGCATGGCGCCCGGCACCGTGCTGCCGGTCGAAGGGGCGCCGCTGGTATTCTCGACCGACTTCGCCCACGACATGAAGGTGCGCCTCACTTCCGCATCCGGACAGACGCTGGAAGTGCCGGTTAAGGCCCGCGCGGACAAAGGCGGGTACGTGCTGGCGGCCGATACGCTGCCTGTCGCCTTTGCGGGAGACGTCCGTGGCCACCTTCATGGTCTATGGGGGTTCGCGCCTTTCGATGGTCCGGATTTCCTGCTCCAGCGCCCGGGCGGCGAACCGTGGAAGGCCACTGGCGATGCCGATGGCCTGATCGTGGGGCGCGACAACGAGGTGGCGCTGGAAGGCGCCGCTCCCGGCTGCGTCGAGGACGTGACGTTGCGGCAGGGCAATGGTGCCGCCCGGCCGCTCGTGTTCAAGGCGCTGGAAGGGCGGCGCCTGAGCGTCACGGTGCCGTTGACCGATGCGGCGGCGGGCGAAGTGCGGCTGGAAATCCGGCAGCGCGGTGCTGCTGCAACGCAGACCGTCGCATTGCGCGCGCGGGTGCAGGCGAGCCGTCTGGAAGCGCTAGAACTCCATGCCGGCGACACGCAGGGTTTCCTGACCGGACAGCGGCTGGACCAGGTTCGCTCGGTCGTGCTCGGCGATGCCGAATTCCGTCCCGACGGGCTGACGCGCGAAGGCGGGACGGACCGGCTGCGCCTGCTCGCGCAGGGAGCGGGCAAGGTCCCCGTCGATACCGCTAAAGCGCCCGACAAGGCGACTGTGCGGCTGGAGGACGGCCGCAACCTGACGCTTCCGGTGCGAATCGGTGGCCCGCGTCCTCAGGCGGCGCTGTTGCAGCGCACGGTTTATCCCGCTCCGGCGGCGCAGGGCGCGAAGACGCTGGACATGGGTTCGGGCGATCTCCTGCCTGACAATGGCGAAATGGTGTTCTCTCTCAAGGCTTCGGGCGAAACGCGGTTCGGTGCCGGTTCCGCGATCGAAATCGCACCCCCATCTGGCGAGCCCGTCACCCGGCTCACGATCGGCAAGGGGCTCAATCTCGAAAGCCTCGAGGTGCTTGTCGCGACCCTGAAGGCCGACGACCTGCCTCCCGGCACCTTCGGGGCCATCCGCCTGCGCCTCGTGAGCAAGGGGCAGGGTGGACGCGAGGACCGCGGGGACTGGATGCCGCTCACCACGGTCGTCCGCCTGCCGCGGATAGAGGGCGCTACTTGCGAAGGGCAGGACGGACCTTGCACGATCACGGGACGGAACTTGTTCCTGATCGATGCGGCTGCGGTCGAGGACGGGTTCGCCAGACCTTCCGCCGTACAGCCGGGCTATACTGGCCGGACCTTGCAGGTCAGCGGCCGGCCGACCGATGGAATGTTGCGCATACGGCTGCGGGACGCCCCGACCGGCGTGGTGAAGCTGCCGCTCGACAAATAGCGCTCAGCGGCCGAGCGCGACCAGTCGGTCAGGGCTGAGCATCGCGCAATTCGGGCATCCGAGTTGTGCCATCGCCGCTTCCAGTTCGGTGCGCAGCAGGTGAATGGCATGCGCTACGCCGGGCATTCCCGCTACGGCCAGTGCATGCATCTGCGGGCGACCGACGAGCACGGCGCGGGCACCCAGCGCGAGCGCCTTGACCACGTCCGTCCCCATCCGCACCCCACCGTCGAGCAACAGCGGCACACGGCCTTGCGTCGCTTCGGCCACGCTCTGGATCAGGTCGACCGGGCTCGGCAGCCCATCGAGGACGCGCCCGCCATGGTTGGAGACGATGAGTGCGTCGGCCCCTTCGTCGACTGCGCGCGCGGCATCGTCGCCCAGCAAGAGGCCCTTGACGAGGATCGGCAGGCTCGTCGTCTTGCGCAGCCACACGAGGTCGTCCCACCCCGGAGCAGCGTTCGCGAGCGGAGTGCCGAGCAGGATCCGGCCGCCGGGCACGGAAGTCTGTGTCGGACGCGGCATTCCGGCCAGATTGACCGCACCGACGCCTTGCGGAAGCGTGATTCCGGCTGGTTTGAGCGCCGCATCGACGGTCAGCACGATGGCTTCGTAGCCCGCCGTTTCCGCGCGGCGGACGAGTTGCAGGCTGTGCTCGCGTTCCGGCTGGAGGTAGAGCTGGAACCACAATGGCGGGGCAATCTTGCCCAGATCATGCGCGAGGGCATGGGCGGCGGCGGCGATGTCCTCCAGAGGCATGCTCGACAGCGTGCTCACGACCATGCCGGTGTCGAGCGCGGTGGAAGCGCGGACGCAGGCGAGTTCGCCCTCGGGGTGGGCAAGGCGTTGGTAGGCCAGCGGGGCCAGCAGGATCGGGGAGGCATGGCGGCGGCCGAACAGTTCGATTTCCGTGCTGCCGTCGAGCCTCGCCATGGCGCGGGGGAGCAAGCCGATGCGGTCGAAGGCGGCGCGGTTCTCGGACAGCGTAATCTCGCGGCCCGCGCCTTCCTGGATGTGCCGCCAGACCTCGGGCATCAGGTGGGCTTCGGCGCGTCGCTCGTAATCGGCAAGGGTGCGCAAGTCCGCGGGAATGGCGGAAAACGGGGGCTGCGGGCTCACGTCGCCGACCACTGGCGCAGCAGGTTGTGGTAGACTTGGGTGAGGGTATCGATCGCGGCATGCTCGGGATGGTCCGTCGCGACAGACTGGATCGCGCCGTCCAGTTCGAACATCAGCCGCCGCTTCTCGGGCGAGGCGACGAAGCTCTGGGTCCAGAAGAACGAGACGAAGCGCACGCCGCGCGTCACCGGCATGACCCGGTGGAGGCTGGAGCCGGGATATACGATCAGGCTTCCGGCGGGCAGTTTGGCCGTGTGCGTACCGAACATGTCCTCGATCACGAGTTCGCCGCCGTCGTATTCCTCGGGGTCGGAGAGGAACAGGGTGCTCGAAACGTCGGAGCGCAGGTGCTCGCCGGTGCCGGGGATCGGGAAGATCGCGTTGTCGACGTGATTGCCGTAGTGGCCGCGCCCGTCGTAGCGGCTGAAGCGGGGTTGCAGGACGCGGGCGGGCAGGGCGGCGGCGATGAACAGCGGGGTCTGCGCCAGCCGGGCGAGGACGCGGTCGGCCAGTTGCTTGGCGAGGGGATGGTCGAGCGGTAACTGCTCGTTTTCCTTGACTCTTGCAGCGCGGTGACCGGCGGTGGCGCGGCCGTCCGCCCAGTCGGCGGCTTCCAGCGCACTGCGGATTTCGCGCACTTCGGCGGCGTCGAACAGATCGGGGATTTCGATGACCATGGTGCCTCTATTCGCGCAGTCCGGAGATGCTGACAATGATCCGCATCAAGCCGGAACTTCGTCCTCGGCCTCGATCATGGCGGCAAGGGCGGGGCTGATCCACTCGGTCAGAGCGGTGCCACAACGGTACACAACGCGCACACAAAGGCACTCACGGGCACCCAAAGCGCTCACAGCGGCAGGCGAAAGCACGCTGAACGCGGTTGCCCAGGCATCTGCGAGCATGGCCGAGGAGTGGATCACGCTGACCGCCATGGCATGCTCGACGGGCATCCCGCTGCGCGGGTCGATACTGTGGAAACCGCGTACGTAATCGCCCGAGGTCGCCACCGCCAACTGGTGCAGCGCAACCCGGAGCGGAGCTACGTCCTGTGTCGGCGTTTCGAGGTCCACCCACCACGGATCGCCATCGGGACGCAGGCCGCGTCCGACCAGTTCGCCGCCGATCTCGACGAGCGCATGGTGACAGTCCATCCCGGCGAGCAACGCGGTCAGCGCATCGACGGCGTAGCCCTTGGCGATGCCCGACAAGTCGAGCCTGAGCCCGCCGGGCTGGCGAAGCCGCCGCGTATCCGGTTCGTAGGCGAGGCGCATGAAGCCGGAGACCGCGCGGGCCTGCTCGATCTCTTCGGTGGTGGGCGCGCGGTCGATCGTTACCGGACCATGACCCCACGCATCGACGAGTGCGCCGATCGCGGGATCGAAGGCACCGGCTGACTGCTCGGCGACGGTAAGGGCGGTTTCGATCACCGTGGCGAAATCCGCAGGTAGGGCGCACCATTCGCCCGCACCTGCCCGGTTGAACCGGCCGAGGACGGAATCCGCGCGCCAGTGGCTCATCTGCGCGAGGATGTCCTCGAGCCTAGCCTCGATCGCCCGGCTCGCCGCGTCCCGGTCAAAGCCGGGGGGCGGGGCGAGCCGGATGCGCCATGTCGTGCCCATGGTCTCGCCGCCCAGTTCGATCACCGGCACGCCCTGCCGCCATGTGGCGAGCGAGGCTGCGTCGATTTCAAGCGGAACGGCGAGGCGCATGGGTGGCAGGCTCAGGATGTCGTCAGGGCGCGACGACTTCGAGCGTGGTGGTGAAGGACATGCGGCGGGCGCTGGCCTTCTTGTCGGCGGGCTTGGTGTCCTCGACGCTGGCGTTCAGCCAGTACCAGCCCGCGACCGGCCACTTGACCTTGACGACGCCGTCGGGGCCGGTGGTCAGTTCCTGCGCATCTTCGGCCGCGCGGTACTTCTTGCCGCCGGGGACGACTTCGACCTTGATGCCGGCGGCGGGCTTGCCGTCGATCAGGAAGCGGAAGCTGCCTTCCTCGTCCGAGACGAGTTCGTCAGGGTGCGTGACCGGATCGAATTCTAGTCCCTTGCCGGTGAGGGCGACCTTGCTCGGCTCGCCCGCAGTGACGTAGACGAAGTTGCGCGAGGTCACTTCGGTCAGCTTGATGTCGGTGGCGTTGGCGGGGATGTCGGCTACGGTCGGCACCATGCGCGGCGGCTGGCCACCCGGACCTCCGGGGCCGCCGGGACCACCGGGACCACCGGCCGGTGCGCCAGCGCCCGGAGCACCCGGGCCGCCGGGTGCGCCCTGCGGACGGCCACGACCGCCCACGCGCCATTCCTCGGTGCCGACCTTGAAGGTGCCCATCACGGAGTTGCGCTCCATGCCGATCTTCCAGGTGCCCGCTTTGTTCAGCGCGACGTCGAACGTACCGCGATGACGGCCCTTCGATGCGTTCTCGACTTTGCCGTCGGTGCCGTCGGGCGCCCAGACCGAGACCTGAGCCGGGTCCATGGCGACGTGGTCGGGGTAGAACAGATCGTTCGACACGGCGGCATCGACGGTGACGTATTCGTTGGTGCTGGCGAGCGTGCTGGTCGAGGGCAGCAGCCACATGCGGTGGGCAAGCGCAGGCGTCGCCAGCATGGAGGATGCCGCAGCGGCGATCAGGATGGAGCGGAAGCGCATTCGTATTCCCCTGTTATATAAAGCGAAAGTGATTGGATCAGCGGACGGTGACGGTGCCCAGCTCGGTCTTGCCCGAGACGGACCCACCCTTGCCGCCGACGGTGAAGGGCACGGACACCAGTTCGCGCCCGCCGGTTTCGCGCGCGGCCTCGACCTTCAGGACGTAGTCGCCCTTGGGCAGGTTCGCGGGAATGGCGACGGTGTAGCTGCCGGGCGCGCGGGTCGCGCCGCTGATGCCGTCGGCGGGCAGCTTCAGCGAGCGGCCGCCCTTGCGCCACCAGGTGCGCAAGTCCGCCAGCCACTTGGTGCCCGGCTCCGCACCGCGCTTCTTGCCGTCGAACCACACGAAGAGGGTGCGGGCATCGCCGCCGGCGACGGGCTCGACCCAGCCTGCGACGTAGGGGCGGTGGTATTCGGCCACCTTGATCTGCGGGACGGTGACGGTGACCGACGCGGCGAGCGCGGGCGTGGCCGCAAGAGCGGTTGCGGTGCCGGCGGCCAGCAGCGGCAGCGCGGGCAGGATCTTGGATCGGGTCATCACGGGCTTTCTCGTCAGTGGATGAAAAGGAGGGCCAGCAGCAGCGGGATCAGCAGGCTCAGCCCGACCATCGGCCAGGTCATCGGCCGGTGCTTCGCATGAAGCTGGAGCAGGAACAGGCCGGTGATCGTGAACACGAGACAGGCCACGGCGAAGAGGTCGATGAACAGGGACCACGCGGCGCCGCTGTTGCGGCCCTTGTGCAGGTCGTTGAGGTAGGAGATCCAGCCCCGGTCGGTGACTTCGGCCTGCACCTCGCCGGACGCGCGATCGATGCTGACCCAGGCGTCGCGGCCGGGGCCGGGCATGGCGACGTAGACTTCGTCCTCGGCGGTCCAGTCCGCCGCGCGGCCCGAAGGATCGAGCGGAACCGCCGCCGCGACCGCCTTCGCCACTTCGGCGGGCAGTGGATCGGTGCGGTCTCCGGGGGCAGGCAGTTTCGCCAGCAGTGCCACCGGCAGCTTGCCCTGGCTCTGCGTCACCGAAGGCTCCGCGCCGATCGAGGCGGCGTGGTTGAGCGTGATGCCGGTCGCCGCGAACAGCAGCATGCCCACCAGCGAAATCGCCGCGCTCACCCAGTGCCAGGTGTGCAGCTGCTTGAGCCAGAAGGCGCGGGCCTTCTTGTTCTTCTTCTTTTTCGCTGCGGCCTTTGGCCTGGCGGGCGGCGTGATGCGGCTCGGAGCGGCTGACGCGGCGTCACGCGCGGTGTCGGCGTGGCGGTCTGGGGCGTCGGCAACTTCCAAGATGTCGCATCCTTAACTCGGGCTTCAAAAATCCGGCGTGATCACCGGGACGGCCCCCTTAGACGGAAACGTGCCGCCACACGTCGTTGCGATGTCGGGTGCCCTCTGGACGACGAGCTGCTTAGTGTATATGAAAATCACTCGCAATAGTGGTTGGCAGGAGATTACAATTGGCGACAGTTGCCGCGCTCGCGCCGGACGAACTCGCGTTCGCACCGGCTTCGGCTGTCGTGCACGAGCCGCTCGTCCTGCCGCAATCGATCGGCGAATCGCCTTCAGGACATGGCCCGGGGCGTTCGGTCTACAGTCCCGCCAAGGCGAACCCGGTGGCGCTGCTGGCCTCGGCCGGGATGATCCTGGGCATGGCGGCCTGCCTCGCCACGCTTAATATCGTCGCGGCGCACAAGGAGCGGGCGCACCTTACCACGGTCGACGTGCAGGAACTGGACGTCACACCGCCTCCGCCGCCGCCCGAGCCTACGAAGCTGGAGACGCCGCAGGCTGCGATTACGCAGACGGTCGTGCCCAAGCCGATGATCGAGCTGCCCAGCCCTGGCCCGCAGCAGGTCATGGTGGATGCACCGCCGCCGCCTGCTCCGCCCAGCATGACCAGCGAAGGGGTCAAGGTCAGCGCGCCGCCCTCCGTCGCACCGCCCGCCGCGACTACGCTGGAAGGCGGCGATCTTTCGAGCAAGGTGCTGTTCGCCAAGCCGCCGACATATCCGGTGGATGCCCGCCGCGCGCACGAGCAGGGCACGGTGAAGCTGCTTCTGCTGGTCGGCAGCGACGGGACTGTGAAGGATATCCAGGTCGCATCGAGCAGCGGCAGTTCACGCCTTGACGGCGCGGCGCTGCGGGCGGTGAAGCACTGGCGCTGGTCGCCGCTGATGAGCAACGGCGTGGCGACTGCGGTGCGCGGCTACGTCACGATCCCGTTCGTGCTCAAGGCGGCGTAAACCCCGTCGTCATTGCTTCGCTACGTTCGCAATGACGGGTTGGTTCAGTCGCGGTCCTGCAGTGCAGCGTGCAGGGTCGTCATCGCCTGCTCCAGTTGAGTCGCGCTGTAGGGCTTGTCGAGCCGCACCGTCGGGCGATGTTCGAGGTCGGGCTCGAAGCCGCCGCTGGCGATCGCCAGAGGTACGTCGCGGGCGGCGAGTTCGGCGATGATCGGGTCGGCCTTCTCGCCCGCAAGGTTGAGGTCGATCACGGCGACGTCGTATTCGCCCGCGCAGGCTGTCGCGAGCGCGGTCGAGAGCGTCGCGAAAGGTCCGACGACCTCGCAGCCAAGATCGGTCAGCATCTCTTCGAGCAGCATGGAGACGAGGAACTCGTCCTCCGCCACCAGCACCCGCAATCCATCGAATCGAGGGGTTTCCTCAGGCATCGTGCCACCCTGAAATTGCGTTCGCGACAACGCCTTGCGCGGCAAAGTTATTGGCAGCGGTTCGCGGCGCGAGCAAGGGGGGATTCAGCCCTCGATGATCTCTCGGATTCGTCCGGCGAGGAGGTCCATGGCGAAGGGCTTGGTGATCATTTGCATGCCCGGTTCGAGGAAGCCGGAGGCGAGCGCCGCGTTTTCCGCATAGCCGGTCATGAACAGCACTTTCAGGCCGGGGCGGCAGGCGCGCCCGCCGTCGGCGACCTGTCGGCCGTTGAGCCCGGGCAGGCCGATGTCGGTGACGAGCAGGTCGATGCGCTCGTCCGACTGCAGGATGGCGAGGCCGGAGGGGCCGTCCGTAGCTTCGATCGCCCGGTAGCCGAGGCCGTCGAGCACTTCGAGGATGAGCGCGCGTACGACCGGCTCGTCCTCGACCACCAGCACCACTTCACCCTCGCGTGCGGTGGGCAGCAGCAGCGGTTCGTGCGCGTCCTCGGTCGCGGTGTCGGTGCCGAGATGCCGGGGGAGGAACAGCTTGATCGTGGTTCCGACGCCTTCCTCGGAATAGATTCGCGCGTAGCCTTCGGACTGGCGCGCGAAGCCGTAGATCATGGACAGGCCGAGGCCGGTGCCCTGGCCCATCGGCTTCGTGGTGAAGAACGGCTCGAAGGCGCGCACAGCGGTGTCGCGGCTCATGCCGACGCCGGTGTCACTGATCGCGATGCACACGTATTCGCCCGGCTTCACGTCCCGCTCGCGCGCGGCGTAGCGGTCGTCGAGGTGGGCGTTGCAGGTCTCGATGGTCAGCTTGCCGCCCTGCGGCATGGCATCGCGGGCATTGATGACGAGGTTGAGGATCGCGCTTTCCAGTTGGTTGGGATCGCAGCGCGTTAGCCACAGCCCGCCCGCCAGAACGAAGCCCAGCTCGATGTGTTCGCCGAGCGTACGGCGCAGCATGTCCTCCATCGAGGCGATCAGCGGATTGCTGCGCACCGGGCGCGGGTCGAGCGGCTGGCGGCGGGAGAAGGCGAGCAGGCGATGGGTCAGCGCCGCCGCCCGCTCGGCCGAAGTGCGTGCGCCGCCCAGCCAGCGCTCGAGGTCCTGCGTGCGGCCCTGCGTCAACCGGGCGTGCATCATGTCGAGGCTGCCGGTGATGCCTTGCAGCAGGTTGTTGAAGTCGTGCGCGATGCCGCCGGTCAGCTGGCCCACCGCCTCCATCTTCTGGCTCTGGCGAAGGGCCTCCTCGATGGCACGCTGCTCGGTGATGTCGCGGCCGATCGCGTGGATGCGGCGGTCGTCAGGCACAGCGGTCCAGGCGATCAGGCGGAAGTCGCCGTCCTTGGTGCGGTAGCGGTTCTCGAACGCGATCGTGCGGCGCCCGCTCGCGAGCTTGGCGACTTCGGCGGCGGTCGCCTCGACGTCGTCGGGGTGGACGAAGGAGGCGATGCGCTGTCCGAGCATTTCACTCTCATGCCAGCCCAGCAACCGCTCGCCAGAGGGGTTCACCGCCGTGATCGCGCCCTGGAAATCGCAGACCAGCATGAGGTCGCGGCTGATCGTCCAGAGCCGGTCGCGGTCCTGCGCGTAAGCGGCCTCGGCCTGCTTCTGCGCCTCGATCTCGGTATTTGTGCCGATCCAGGCAGAGATGGCACCATGGGCGTCCTTGAGCGGCATGGCCCGCGAGAGATGCCAGCGATAGAGCCCCTCGCAGTCACGCAGGCGGAGTTCGGTGTCGTAGACTTCTCCGCTCGCGACGGCCTGCGCCCAGCGCTCGACGGCGGTTTGCCGGTCTTCCGGATGGACGAGGCGAGCCCAGCCGTCGCCGTCGAGGCTGCCATGTGGCTCGCCCGAATAGGCGTAAGTGCGCTCGTTGAACCAGTCCATCGCGCCGTCGGCCCGCGCGGTCCAGACTTGCGTGGGCATGTTCTGGGCGAGGGCGCTGAACTGCGCCTCGCTCTTTTCGAGGGCCAACTGGGTGCGCGTGCGGTCGGTCACGTCGCGCACCGCACCGATCATCCGTACCGCGTTGCCGGCGGCATCGAATTCGAATTCGGACTTGCGCGCGATCACGCGCTCCTCGCCGGTATCGGGGCGACGGATGTGATATTCGACGTCGAGTGCCGCGTTCGCCGAATGGCGCCGGGCATGGTTGGATGAAAGGTGCCGGTCTTCGGGAATGATGATTTCCTCGAAGACACGCACGTTTGTCTCTCCGCGCTGCGGCACTCCGAAAAGGCGGCAGAATTCGTCGGTCCCGGTAATGGTATTGGCGACGATGTCGACGGAGAACAGGCCCACGCCGCCCGCGACCTGGGCGCGGCTCAGCTGTTCGGCGCTCAGGCGCAGGGCTTCCTGCGCGTCATGCTCGAAGGTGCGATCGCGCATCAGCTTGACGAAGCCGGTCGGGCGGCCCTCGGCATCGCGCAGCGGGGTCATCTCGCTGAGGCCCCAGAAGCGCTCGCCGCTCTTGCGCAAATGCCAGCGTGCGTCATGGGCGCGGCCGCTGTCGAGCGCTTCGCGGCGCTTGGCGGCGGGCCGGCCGGTCGCCCGGTCCTCGGGCGTGAAGAATACGTCTATCGGACGGCCGAGCATTTCCGGCTCGCTCCAGCCGAGCATCGCGGCGGCTCCGGCATTCCACAAGGTGATCCGACCGTCGAGATCGGTGGCGACGATGCCGTAGTCGACCGCACCGTCGAGGATCTGGCGGTTGTAGGCCTCGCGCTCGTGCAGCAGCCCTTCGGCGCCAACGCGCTGGACATGCGCCCAGGACCGCTCGGTCACTTCGCGGATTATATCGAGTTCATAGGGTGTCCAGCGACGGGGTCTGCTGTCATGGATCGCCATCAGTGCGATGAGGCGGCCTTCCTTGATGAGCGGCATGCAGATCGTTGCCGCGATGCCGATGTCCTGGAAGGTCCGGGCCTCTTCCGGCGCGATCTCCGTCGCATTGTCGTTGATGATCAGCGGGCGCCCGGCACGGAGTTCCTTCACTGCAAGTTGCCCGAAGTCGGCGAGGCGATAGTGTCCGACGATCGAGGGGGAGCCGTCGGCGTGCCAGTTGCCGCGGATGGTGAAGCCGTCCTCGTCGCCGTCCATGTCCGCGTAAGCGCAGTTGGAGAGGCCGAGGTGCTGCGCGGTCATGCGCGTGGTGATCGCGAGGATTTCCTCGGCCCCGCGGCAATCCGTGATCGCCTGCGCAATGTCGTCGAGGAACCGCAGCTTCGTTTCGCTCTCTTCGAGGGCTTCACGGGCGTGGTGCGCCTCGGTGATCTCGAAGACCACGGCGATGACGCCTGCGGGCGTACCATCGTCACCGGGAACAGGCGAATAGTCGAGGTTCAGCCAGATCTGCTCGGGCTTTCCGTGGCGGTGCAGCGTGAGCATGTGGTCGCGATAGCTCAGTGTGCCTCCCGCAAGACCGACCTTCATGACGTTGGCATTGAATTCCGCGACTTCCTGCCAACCGTCGAGCACGTTCGAGCCAAGTAGCCGGCTGTCGCGCCCACCGGCAAACTCGGCATAGGCGTCGTTGTAGAGCATGACGCCCATCGGCCCCCACAACAGCACCAGCGGCACGCGGGAGGGAAGCATCATCGCGACGGTGTGGCGCAAGCTGACCGGCCAGCCTTCGATGGGACCGATCGGGGTGGAGGCCCAGTCGTGCGTGGCGATACGGCGCGCGAGTTCGCCTTCGAGTCCCATGAACCCGTGGCCGTTCCCTACGCTGCGCGTCATGCCCCTAACCGATCCCTTCGCGCCGGGCCGATTTTCCCGTCGATTCACCCCGTCTGTGCACGCGACAACACATCGCGCGTGCAACGGTTCCCCGTCAATGATCGGTAAGTGATTATCCTGCGGCGGCGATGGGATAGGGCAGGATTTCCGCCTGTGTCCCCGTGGCGGAGAGACGGGGCGCCGACGACGCGCGATTGCGGCCCTTGCTCTTCGCATCGTAGAGGCCCCGGTCGGCCTGCAGCATGGCGGGCGAAAGGTCCTGTATGCCCGGAGCCACGGGCGCGCAGCCGATGCTGAGCGTGCCGCAGTTTCCTCCTCCCTGCCGCATAGCAAAGCCCGAACAGAGGTCTTCGGCAAGGCCGAGGCTGCGGCCTTCGTCCATTCCGGGCAGCAGCACCACGAACTCGTCGCCGCCGAGGCGGGCGCTGATCGCCGAACCCGGCAGGCGCAGCCTCAGGAATGCGGCGAGATCGACGAGCAGGCGGTCGCCGCCCTGATGGCCGAAGCAGTCGTTGATCGTCTTGAAGTTGTCGATGTCGATGAGGAGCAGCGAGCCGCCCGACTGCTGCACGTCGCGCGTACGGGCTTCGAAGCCGCGACGGTTGAGCAGGCCGGTCAGCGGATCGCTTTCGGCGAGGCGGGTGGCGCGTTCCTCGCGGCGGCGTCGCAATGCCCCTGCTACCGACATGGCGAGTGCAACTTCTACGAGAATGCCTTCGAACAGGGAGATGGGGATCAACACGCCGGAATAGGAAGACAAGTCGACGAAGGCGCCCGGCACGAAGGCGCAGCCGGCCTTTACGGCATAGAACGAGCCATGGACCACGAACGTCGCGACGAGGGTGCGGGTTTCCGAACCGGTGGTGCGGCGCGCTTCCAGCAGCACGCCTGCGGCTCTGAGGCAGAACACTGCCACGAACGCGGCGTTGAACAGCGACATGACCTGGTCGCGGTCGCCGAGGCCAGGAACGGCCATGAGCGCCGAACAGATCACCGGGGCAGCGAACCACGCCCGGCTCAGCTTGCGCTGCGCGAACGACGCGGCGCCAAGGAGGAACATGAAGTGGGCGAGCGGGACCATCGAGTTCGACAGCCAGACGCCGAGGAGAAAATTCCCGCTCAGGCGCAGCGGCGCAAGGGTGCAGCCCACGACGATGCAGAGGAACCCGAGCGCGAAGCCTAGGAGAAACCGCTCGCGCAGGGACCGCCATTCGATAAGAAGAAACGTTGCGGCCACGAACGCGATCGCGTTCGAAAGCAGCAACATGGTTTGCGCGTCGACCGACATGAAGAACCCGGAACCCCCTTGGCGAAGGGGGTACGCCAATCTCCTAAACAAATGGTGCACGGCCCATAAACCATTCGCACCGCAGCTGTTTTTCGGTCATGCCGGAAGCGGGCTGGAGCGTGACGACTTGTCCCTGAATCGTCATTGCGAGCGGAGCGAAGCAATGCAGGGCGGGCTCAAGACTGCCCTGGATTGCTTCGCTGCGCTCGCAATGACGAAGGGTGATGCACCCCAATGTCCTCGCGTTCCGTGCGCGGCGCTGCCATGGATTTGCAACCAAGACGGCCCAATGCCATTCTGTGACCTGACACCCGGCCGAACGCACGCGCGAAGGCCATCTGCAACTTTCGCATTACCGCCAAAACCGGGGAGCATATCGCATTGCGCGGCTGGATTCTCTTTCAGCATCAACTCGACCCGTCGATTCCCGAGGTGCCCGAAGTCTTCCGTTTCCAGGAGGCTGCAGGCGCGCTGGGCATCGAACTGCACGTCCTCCAGCCCCACAGCTTCGAACTGGTGGTCGGCACCGTCGGCGACTGGGCGATCAAGTATCAGGGGCGCGAGATCGAGAAGCCCGACTTCGTCATCTGCCGGACGGGCGCGGAGACGGACTACTTCACGTTGGCCCTGCTGCGCCACTTCGAGCGGCGCGGGGTGCGGCTGGTCAACGGCCCGGCAACGATCGAGACGGTGTCCGACAAGCTGCACACCCTGCAGACGCTGAACCGTGCAGGGTTGCCGATCCCGCGCACGATGCTGGGCACGTTCCCCATCGACGTCGATCTGGTCGAGCGGGAACTGGGCTTTCCGGTCATCGTCAAGACGCTCAAGGGTACGCGCGGCGCGGGCGTCCTCAAGTGCGAGGACCGCAGCCAGTTCGAGGATCTGGCGGGCCTGCTCGAAAGCGCCGAGGCCAAGGCGGACTTCATCCTGCAGCACTACGTGCGCGCCAGCCATGGCCGTGACGTGCGCGTGCTGGTGGTCGGCGGGCGGGTGATCGCGGCGATGGAGCGGCGCTCGCTGACCGGCGGGTTCAAGTCCAACGTCTCGCTCGGCGGGGTGGGCGTCGCCTACAACCCGCCGCAGGAGATGGCGGAACTGGCAGTGCAGGCGGCCGACGTTCTGGAACTCGACATCACCGGCATCGACATCCTGTTCGACGAGGACGGCTACCGCATCTGCGAGGCCAATTCCGCCCCCGGCTTCCAGGGGCTGGAGCGGGCGACCGGGCTCGACGTGCCGACGGCGATCCTCGAATGGGTGATCTCCACGCAGGCCGCCGTGCAGGAAAGCAAGCCTGCCCCGGCCGAGAGCACTGCGCTGGCCGACATGGTCTTCGGTGGCCGCACCGGCCTGCGCGCGCTCAGCGATCGCAACGCCGAATTCCGGCCTTTCGCCAGCGCGGTGGGCCTGCGGATGGTGGCGGCGGGGATCGGCTGCCTCGTCCATGGCTCGTTCCCGCAGCCGCTGGTGGATCGCCGCAGTCCGACCGGGATCGGCCTTCGCTCCCTCTTCGAAGGGCGCGCCAAGGTGGACCTGACGGGACTCAATGACCGGGCGCACGAACGCACGCTGATGGTGGTGCTCGCGGTCGCGATCTGGGCGGCGGTCATGCCATGGCTCGCCGGGGCCGAGGCGGTGGTGAGCGGGGTGCTCTCCGTCCTCGCGCTCATCTTCCCGGTGCTGTTCCTGCTGACTTCTCCGGCCGGACGGTTCGGAGCCGGTTCCGCGCGCCGCCGCAGGAGCAACGGATGATCGACTTTTCCGCGATTCCCTGGGCGGCGCTGGCGCCGTTCATCGTCGCCGGGTTCCTGGCGCAGCTGGTGGACAGCGCGGTCGGCATGGGCTTCGGGGTGATCGGCAACTCGCTGCTGATCCTGCTCGGCCTGCCGCCCGCCGCCGCGTCCTCGGTGACGCATGCGGTCGAGAGCTTCACCAGCGGCGTCTCCGGCGCGGCCCATGCCCTGCAGCGCAACGTCGACTGGATGCTCTTTGCGCGCCTCGTCATTCCGGGCATCGCCGGGGGGCTGACAGGCGTGTGGGCGCTCTCGCACCTCAGCCTCTCGATCCTGCGGCCGGTCCTGCTCGTCTATCTGGCGGCGGTCGGCATTTACCTGATCTGGCGCGGAGCGCGGCGGGCGCAGGCCTATCGCCGGATGCGCGCGGTGGGGCCGCTGGGCTTCGTCGCCGGGTTCCTCGATTCCTTCGGCGGGGCCTGGGGGCCGGTGACGACGGGCAGCCTGATCGCGCAGGGGATGACCCCGCGCGTGGCGGTGGGCACCGTCAACGCCGCCGAGTTCTTCGTGACGGTGACGGTGCTGTCGGCCTTCATCGGCACGTTGGGCCTGCAGTCGTTCTCGATCGCGGCGTCGGGCCTGCTGATCGGCGGGATCGTCGCCGCGCCGATCGGGGCGCTGGTGACGCGGCGTGCCTCCTCGCGCGATCTGACGCAGTGGATCGGCGGGGTGATGATCGCGCTCAGCCTGTGGGGTCTGATCTCGCTCGTCTTCGCGCCGATCCCGCTGTTCTCGCGGATGTGAGGGTCAGGCGCGCTTCAGTCGTCCCCCGCTGAGCGTCTCCGCCAGACCCGGCGCCACTATGAGCAACCCCTTGGCGATGGCCACCACCGCGCCGAGGATCAGGAACGGCTGGCCGATAAGATAGACCGGATAGAGCGGCGAGCCGAGCTTTCCGGTCAGCTTGCCGACGACCGGCCCCAGCAGCCAGATCAGGATCAGGTGCGCGCAGAAATAGAAGAACATGTAAGGCTCGATCCGGCGTAGCAGCGGCGCGGCGCGAGTGGCGACGAGGCGCCATGCCAGCCACCACACCGCCAGCGATGCGGCAACGCGCGCGGCTAGGTCCACCGCCGCCGTCGAGGCATCGTCGAACGGCCGGGCATCGCCGATCGAGACGTAGAGATGCAGCGGCATCAGCACCACGAAGGGTGCTAGCGCGACGATGGCGGGCCATGCGGCCACGCGCTCGGCGAGGTTGGCACGGCGGGCGATGATGCCGATGGTGAAGAACATCAGGATCGAGGCGCGCAGGATCACCGGCGGGCCGATGCCCAGTACGTGGCAGGTTCCCGCCGCCAGCGCGAGCAGAGCCAGCGCCTTCGACGGCAACCGCACCAGCAGCGGGGCCAGCACCATGCACAGGAACAGGTCGCGCAGGAACGGCATCTGCACGTTGATGTCGGGCGGGCGGGTGACGATGAACAGTTCCTCGACCAGCCAGCGCACCGATTGCGGCATAGGCGCGGCGAGCCCGAACTGCCATGCCGTGCCCGATACCAGCAGCACCGCCAGAGCGTTCCACAGCACCATCGGCAGCAGGATCGTGCGCGCCTTGCGGGCGACGTGTGGTCCCCAGTGACGGGTGCGCGAGGAGCCCGCGACCAGCCAGCCGGAGATCAGTCCCAGCAGCGGCACCGCGCTGCGGCCGAACCCTTCCATCAGGACCCAGCGCAAGGTCTCCTGCGGCGTCCCGCGCGCCAGATCGAGTTCGTAGCCGGAGAGTCCCGTCCAGGCGTGGACGTAGACGATGCCCGCGATGCAGATGACGCGCGCGATGCGGATCGCATCGGAGCGCCGGCTTTGCATGTCGCTCTTCGGTTCAGCCAAGCCGTGTCCCGCCCATTATCATCCATGCTCCGTATGTGCTTTTGTCATCATAAAGCCTGCGAGGCGCAGTGGTTGCCTCGCGCAGACGATGCCAAGCCTATGCGTCACGCCGCGCGGGCGGCGGGACGAGCGGAGAGGGGCGGGGAAAAGGCTTTCAGAACAGCGCTTCGTCGAGCGCCATGACCGTGGCGGGACCGGCGGCGATGCGGGCCGCGTGCAGACCTGCGCGGGGCAGCACGTAGCTCGCGTAGTAGGCGGCGAGGGCGGCGTAGGTGTCGCGGCTGCGCGCATCCTCCAGCGCCGGGGCGGCGGCGAGGATGCGGACCCACATCCAGCCCAGCGACACCAGCGCGAAGAGGTTGAGGTACTCGGTGGCCGCCGCGCCGAGGGCATCGGCATCGCCCGATGCGGCCGCGATGGTGGCGCTGGCTTCCTGCAGCATGGCGAGGGCGGCGCGCATCTGCGCGGCGAGGTCGCTCGCGTCGCTTTTGTCGATGTCGGCCGCGATTCCGTCGAGGTAGGCGCGCAAGGGGGCGCCGCCGTTCAGCGTGACCTTGCGCGAGACGAGGTCCATGGCCTGTACGCCGTTGGTGCCCTCGTAGATCTGGGTGATGCGTGCGTCGCGGACGAACTGCTCCATCCCGGCTTCGTGGATGTAGCCGTGGCCGCCGAAGACCTGCTGCGCCAGCACCGTCGTCTCGAAGCCGAAGTCGGTGAAGGCGGCCTTCACCACCGGCGTCAGCAGGGCGACGTCGGCGGAGGCGGCATCGCGCGTCGCGGTGTCCGGGTGGCGGTCGGCGATGTCCATGCGAATCGCGGTCCACGCGGCGAGGGCACGCGCGGGCTCCACGAAGGCGCGGCAGGCGAGCAGCATCTTGCGCACGTCGGCATGGGCGATGATCGGCACGGGGCCGGGGCGGCCGTCAGCGGCGCGGCCCTGCAGGCGCTCGCGGGCATAGGCGACCGCGTTTTGCGTCGCCGCATCGGCAAGGCCGAGCCCCTGGATGCCGACGAACAGGCGCTCGGCATTCATCATCGTGAACATCGCGTTGAGCCCGCGTCCGGCCTCGCCGACCAGCCAGCCGGTCGCGCCGTCGTAGTTCATGACGCAAGTGGGCTGGGCGTGGATGCCCATCTTGTGCTCGAGCGCGCCGACCGACATCGCATTGCGCTCGTCGAAGGCGCCGCTGGCTCCGGGCAGGAACTTGGGGACGAGCAGCAGGCTGATGCCCTTCACTCCGGCCGGAGCATCGGGCAGACGGGCGAGGACGAGGTGGACGATGTTGTTGCCGAAATCCTGGTCGCCCGAGGATATGAAGATCTTGGTTCCGGTCACCGCATAGCTGCCGTCGCCGCGTGGCTCGGCGCGGGTGCGCAGCAGGCCGAGGTCGGTGCCCGCCGAAGCCTCGGTCAGCGCCATCGCGCCGCACCACTCGCCGGTGACGAGCTTGCCGAGGTACGTCGCCTTGAGTTCTTCCGAGCCGTGCGCGGCAAGCGCTTCCGCCGCGCCGCGGGTAAGGCCGGGGAACAGGCCGAAGGACAAGTTGGCGGCGGACACCATCTCGTCGAGCATGATCTGCACGGTGCGCGGCAGGCCCTGTCCGCCGAACTCGGGATCGCCTGCGAGGCCGGGCCAGCCCGCCTCGACGAATTCCGCATAAGCCTCCGCGAAGCCCGGTGCGGTCACGACGTTACCGTCGACCAGCTTCGTGCCCGCCGCGTCGCCCGGCAGGTTCAGCGGGGCTAGGCGTTCGGTGCACATGCGACCGGCCATCGTCAGGACTTCGCCTGCAAGCTCGCTCGTCACTTCCTCCAACCTGGGCAGCGTGGCCATCTGCGCGTCGAAATCGAGCACGTGCTCCAGCAAGAAACGCATCGTCGCGACGGGGGGCTGGTAGGTCGAGGGCATGGTCGTCTCCACAGGGGCTTGCGTGCTTGCGCGGCTTTCCATCTCACTGTACCAAACGATCGTTACAATCAAGGCGATGTTGCCATGACCCTTGAATTTCCTTGCCGATCGGTCGGCCGCGCGCCAACGCAGACCGAATGAACGCACGCCACCCCGACAAGTCGAACCCGTCGCGCGAGGACGAGGTCGTGGCCGCCGCCGCCGCCCTCTTCGCCGAGCGGGGCTATGCCGCGACCAGCATTCGCGACATCGGCGAGCGGGTGGGCCTGCTGGGCGGCTCGCTCTACCACTACATCAAGAGCAAGGACGCGCTTTTCGTGCGCATCCACGATGCGGCGCTGCAGGCGGCAGAAGACCGCATCCGCGCGGCGATCGAAGGGGTGGAGGAGCCCGCTGCGCGGCTGGCCAGGGCGTGCCGGGTGCTGCTGGCGATCCAGCTCGACCCGGCCTCGCTGACGATGCCGCTGATGAACGACTTTCGCGCGGTGCCCGACTCCGTGCGCGTGCAACTGGTCGCGCGGCGCGATGCGTTCGAGCTACTGTTCGCGGACCTCGTAGATGCCCTGCCGCCGCAGCCGGGGCGCGACCCGGCGATCTATCGCATCCTGCTGCTCGCCACGCTCAATTCGGCGAGCGAGTGGTATCGGCCGGGGCGCCTCACCCTCGATGAAGTCGCCGACCAGATCCTCGGGGTCTACGCGGTCGGTTCCTGAGTAGGGACGGCGCGGCAGAGCCCTTCCTGCGCTACGCTGGCGACCAGCGTTCCCGCCCGGTCGTAAAGCGCGCCGCGCGCAAAGCCCCTCGCGTGGCCGGCCCAGGGGCTGTCCATCGCATAGAGCAGCCAGTCGTCCACCGGCGGTGTGGAATGGAACCACACCGCATGGTCGAGGCTGGCGACCTGCATGCCGGGCGAGAAAATGGCCTTCGAATGGGGCAGGATCGCCGTGGAAACGAGTGCGAAGTCGCTGGCGTAAGTCAGCACGACGCGCCTGAGCACTTCGTCACTGTCGATCGGCGCGGCCAGCTTGAACCACAGGAACTGGTGAGGGGTATCCGAGCCCTGCACGGCAGGCGGGCCGGGCCGGATCTCGAACGCGGCGAGGCGGTCGAGCATGGCCTGCGGGAATTTCTGGCCCGTCGCCGCGAGTGCCGTGACGAGGTCCGGGCACTGCTCGGGCAAGGGCACTTGCGGCATGGCGGCGGCGTGGGCGAAGCCGTCCTCGCGCCGATGGAACGAGGCCGCCAGGTTGAGGATCGGCTTGCCGCCCTGCATCGCCACGACGCGCCGGTTGGCGAAGCTGCCGCCGTCGAAGTCGCGCAGCACGCGGTAGATGATCGGCCGCGTCGTGTCCCCGGCACGCAGGAAATAGGCGTGGAGCGAATGGGCCTGCCGATCGCTGCCCGCCAGATCGCGTGCGGCGGCCGCCAGCGCCTGCGCCACCACGAGGCCGCCGAACACGCGGCCGGGCCGTTCCTCCGAGGCGCCGCCGCGGAACAGGTCGGTGTCGATCTCCTCGACTTCGAGGAGGGCGCGCAGTTCGGCGACGGCAGCAGCAGGGTCAGTCATCGACGGGCCTTAGCGGGGAGCCTTCGAGCCACGCAAGGGCCTGCCGCTCGATCGAGAGCAGTTCCTCCAGTGTCTGGTCGATCGCCCGCTTCTGCTTGCGCAAGTCGGCGATACGCTCGCCGACCTTGGACTTGAGGGCGCGGACCTGTTCGTGATGCTCGGGATCGACGTCGTAGAGATCGAGGAACTCCTTGATCTCCCGGATCGAGAAACCGAGCCGCTTGCCGCGCAGGATCAGTTGCATCCGCCCGACCTCGCGCCGCGAATAGATGCGGGTGGTGCCGACCCTCTGCGGCGCGATCAGGCCCTTGTCCTCATAGAAGCGCAAGGTGCGCATCGTCACGCCGAGCAGGGTTGCGGCTTCCTGGATCCCCAGAAGTTGCGGCGGTTCGGGAGCGGGCGCGGCGCTCAAGCTGCGGTTCCGCCCGAGCCTTGGCCAGAGTTTTGGCCCTCACGCTTGGCAGCTTCTTCCGCGACGAGGTCTTTTTTGGACAGCTTGCCTACCATGGTCTTGGGGAGCGAATCCCGGAACTCGATCGAGGCGGGCATCTCGATCTTGTTCAGCCGTTCACGCAGGAAGTCCAGCAATGTCTCCTGATCCAGGATGTCCCCCCCGTGCAGCACTACGAACGCCTTGGGAGCCTGCCCGCGATAGGCATCGGGGATGCCGATCACGACCGCCTCGGCGACCATCGGATGCTCGTAGAGCGCTTCCTCGATGATGCGCGGATAGACATTATAGCCCCCGCAGAGGATCACGTCCTTGATCCGGTCGACGAGGAACAGATAGCCGTCCTCATCCAGATAGCCGATGTCGCCGGTGCGCAGGGCACCGTAGATGAAGGTCTTCTCGGTGTCCTCGGGACGGCCCCAGTAGCCCTGCATGATCTGCGGGCCGCGCGCGCAGACTTCGCCCTTTTCGCCGGGCGCGCAAAGGCGGGTGGGGTCGGAGGGATCGCGGATTTCCAGCGCGGTGCCGGGGAAGGCGGGGCCGCAGGCGTTGTCCTTGACCAGTCCTTCGAGTGGGTTGCAGGCGATGATCGGGCTGGCTTCGGAGAGGCCATAGCCCTCGACGACGTTCACACCGGTCTTCTCCTCGAACTCGCGGCGGACCTCCAGCGGCAGCGGCGCGCCGCCGGAGATGCAGACCCGCACGTTGTCGAACTCGCCGTGAAGCTGCTGGTGGTTGAGTGCGGTGTAGAGCGTGGGCACCCCGAAGAACTGCGTCGGCCTCGTGCGCTTGGCGGTGGCGAGGAAGGACTTCATCTCGAAGCGCGGGAGCAGGATCATCTCCGCCGCCGTGTCGACCGAGTAGTTCAGCACCGTCGTCAGCGCGAAGACGTGGAACAGTGGCAGGACGCCCAGGGTGCGCTCCTGATGCTCGGGCATGTGGCCGACATGCGCGATCATCTGCGCCGAATTGGCGGCCAGGTTCGCGTGGCTGAGCATCGCGCCCTTGGGGACGCCGGTGGTGCCGCCGGTGTACTGCAGCACGGCGAGATCGTTGGGATGGCGTTCGACCGGGTCCGGCTCTGCATCGCGGGCGATCAGGTTGGCCCAGCGCGCATAGCGCAGGTCGTGCGGCTCGTGCGCGATGTCGCGGTGCTTGAACAGCAGGAAAGCGCGGCGCTTGATCGCGGGCAGGGCGTCGGCGAAGGGGCAGACGACCACGCGCTTGAGGCAGGTCTTGCCCACCAGCGGCTCCAGCTTGGGCAGGCAGAGCGCGAGATCGGTGGCGATCATCACCTCGCAGCCGGAGTCGGTGACCTGATGCGCCATCTCGCGCTCGGTGTAGAGCGGGTTGAAGTTCACCACGACCGCGCCGATCCGCAGAACCGCGAAATAGGCGACCACGTAGTAGGGCGTATTGGGCAGGCACAGGCCGACACGGGTGCCCTTGGTGACACCAAGGTCCTGCAGGCCGCGGGCGGCACGCTTCGCAAGCGCGCCGATTTCCGAATATGTCCACTTGCGGCCCATGAAGTCGACCGCCGACCATGACCCGTGGGCGTCCACGGCATGGTCGAGCAGGTCGGTCAGAAGACGCGGCGCGATCGGCGGCATCTCGTCCGTCGTTGAGGAGGCAGTGGCGGGAGCGACCCCGCCGATCGTCGCCGCGTCGATCATTAGAAGTGCATCCTTGCGCCGAGGGAGAAGACAAGAGCGGAAGCGTCCTTCAGCTCGCCGTTGGTGATCACCGGCGTCTGCACCGCCGTGCCCGCATAGGCAGCGGTGATGCGGTCGATCGGAGCATCCTTGAAGGTGATGTACGAGGCCGCCGCGTCGATGGTGAAGGCCGGGCTCGGCGAATAGCTGGTGCCTGCCGAGAAGTTCCAGCGGTTGCTGTCCGGCACGCGCGCGTCGCGGTTGCCGTCCTGCGTCGGGGTGATGCCGCGCTGGAAGCCGGTGCGCAGCACCCACTGCGGGTTGACCTGATAGTCGGCGCCGATCGCCCAGGTCCAGCTGTTGCGGTAGTTCTCGGGGATCGACTGGTTGATCGGCGCGCCGATGTCGATGGTGTCGAACTCGCTCCAGCCCATGCGCACGACCTGCGCGTTGAGGGTCAGGCTCTTGCTCATCTGCGCGCGGGCGCTGCCGATGAACATCCACGGCGTGCTGAACGAAGCCTTGGCGTCGATCGTGCCGTTCTGCGCTGCGAGCGGACCGGCCAGCCCTTCGAGCGTCACCGTGCCATCCAGCTTGTGCTTGATCGAGGACTTGTAGGCGAAGCCCAGCGAGACCGGGCCGTCATGGTACTGCACACCGGCTGACCAGCCCACATCCCAGCCGTTGCCCTTGAGCGTCTGGTGCCCGTCCGCCAGCAGCGGCGACAGGTTGGGGAGGTAGTTGCCCAGCGTCGCATCGACGTACTCGATGTTCGCCGCGCCGCCGATGTAGAGGCCCTTGGCCAGTTCCACCGCGATCGAGGGCTGGATGTCGTACGTGCGCAGCTTGGTCTTGTCGGCGCTGTAGCGCGCCCAGCTGTCGGCGTCGTAGTCGGTGGTGAACGAATAGGGTGCCGTCAGCGACAGGCCCACCGCCACGCGGCCAAACCCATAGGCGATCGCTCCCGAAGGCAGGTAGCCGTTATCGATCGGGTTCTTCGCCACCGGATTGCCGCCGACCGAGGCCGGGGCCTGCAGCGGGCGCACGATCACGGTCCCGTTGTCCACGACCTTGCCGCGCGGCAGGATGGCGCTGGCGCGCACGGATGCCTCGCCGCCCTGCATGCCCGCGATCGAAGCCGGGTTCCACCAGAGAGAATCGACGCCGGTATCAGCCGCCTCGCCCGAGAAGGCGCGGCCCTGTCCGCGGACGGACTGCTCCTGAAGGTAGAACGCCTGCGCGCTCGCCGATCCGCTCCACGCGAAGGCGACGACGCTGGCCGCGCTCGCAAGGAAGATGCGGTTGTACTTGGTATGCATTCGGTACTCTCCCTAGGTAATTGCTTTTTGGCAGCTACTTAACTGCCGCGCGGCCTACTTGATCCGCGTCCATGTCTGGGTTTTGCATAGCGGCCAGACGATGCAGCCCTTGAGCTTGAGGGTGTCCGCGCCCGCCGGGGTGATCGTGGCCTTGTAGGTGCCGCCGTCTTCCGGGTTGTAGATCGTCCCGCCCGACCAGGCGTTGCCGTCCTGCTTGAAGCCGCCGAGGATCTGAAGTCCCTTGAGGCGGCGGTCGCGCTTGGATGCGTCCTTGTTGTTGATGTCCTTGAGTTCCGGGTTCTTCAGGATGTTCTCGGAAGACACCAGCTTGCCGCAGATCGAGCCGCCGCAGCGTTCGATCTCGACCACGCCGTGCTTGGCAGGCGTGCGCCACGAGCCTGCCAGCGCGCCCGCATCCGCCGCCAGCACCGGCGATGCGGCGACGATCGCAGCGCTGGAACCCAACGCCAGCGTTGTAAGTTTAAGGAAGTGCATTTGCGACCTCTCCATCTCTCTCGCCCGGATTTCTAAGCTGGAACCGTGCCCCTGACTTCGCAGGTGACGACCGATCCCGACCGGATGGACTCAGCATATCCCAAAATTTGCTTGACGTATAGGGAAAGATTCGCACCTTAAGGGAAGACGTTCGGGAGAACGAGGATCGCTATGGATTCGGCACTCAAGCCGGCCGGGTCCGCCCATGGAGAGGAATGCATGCAAAGCGTCGTGATCGCGGGCTACGCCCGTTCGCCGTTTCACTTGGCCAACAAGGGCGCACTGGCCCGCGTCCGCCCCGACGACCTCGCCGCGCAGGTGATCCGGGGGCTGATTTCCAAGACCGGCGTGGAGCCCGCCGATATCGAGGACATCATCGTGGGCTGCGCTTTTCCCGAGGGAGAGCAGGGGCTTAATGTCGCGCGCCTGATCGGCCAGATTGCGGGACTGCCGCAGTCGGTCGGCGGGATGACGGTGAACCGTTTCTGCGGCTCCTCGATGAGCGCGATTCACATCGCCATGGGTCAGATCGCCGTAGGGGCTGGCGAGGTGTTCATCTGCGCCGGTATCGAATCGATGAGCCGGGTGCCGATGAGCGGCTTCAATCCGCTGCCGAACCCGGCGCTGGCCAGGTCGACCGCCGCTTACATCGGCATGGGCGAGACGGCCGAAAACGTCGCCACCCAGTATCAGATTTCGCGCGGCGAACAGGAAGCGCTCGCCGTCGAGAGCCAGAAGAAGGCCGCCGCCGCGCGCGAAGCAGGCAAGCTGGCCGACGAGATCGTGCCCATCGAAACCAAGGGCGGCACCGTCAGCGAGGACGGTACGATCCGTCCCGAAACCACCGCCGAAGCCCTTGCTGGCCTGAAGCCCGCGTTCGATGCCAACGGTTCGGTGACGGCGGGCACCTCCTCCCCGCTGACCGACGGCGCCAGCGCGGTGCTGGTGACCACCGAGGAATACGCGCGTGCTCACGGACTGCCGATCCTCGCCCGCATCAAGTCGGTGGCCATCTCCGGCTGCGCGCCCGAGACGATGGGCCTTGGGCCGATCCTCTCAAGCCAGAAGGCGCTGGAGCGCGCGGGGATTTCCGCCGGTGACCTCGACGTGGTGGAACTCAACGAAGCCTTTGCATCCCAAGCACTTGCCTGCATCAAGGATCTGGGCCTCGACGCCGCCAAGGTGAACATCGACGGCGGCGCCATCGCCATCGGCCACCCGCTTGGCGCGACCGGTGCGCGTATCGTCGGCAAGGCGGCATCGCTGCTCAAGCGCGAGGGCGGCAAGTACGCGCTCGCCAGCCAGTGCATCGGCGGCGGTCAGGGTATCGCCACCGTTCTGGAGGCCGTGGAATGAGCGGCTCCATCAAGAAAGTCTGCGTCATCGGCGCGGGCACCATGGGTGCCGGGATCGCCGCACAAGTCGCCAATGCGGGCGTGCCGGTGCTGCTGCTCGACATCGTCCCGAAGGATGGCGCGAACCGCAATGCCGTGGCCGAAGGCGCGGTGGCGAAGATGCTCAAGACCGAGCCCGCGCCTTTCATGAGCAAGGCCGCCGCGAAGCTCGTCGAGACCGGCAACATCGAGGATCACCTTGAAAAGATTGCCGAATGCGACTGGGTGGTCGAGGCCGTCATCGAACGCCTCGACATCAAGCAGGGCCTCTATGCCAAACTGGAGGCGGTGAAGCGCGAGGGCACGGCGGTGTCGTCCAACACCTCGACGATCCCGCTGGCGCAGCTGGTCGATGGCCGTTCCGAGGCGTTCAAGCGCGACTTCCTCATCACCCACTTCTTCAACCCGCCGCGCTACATGCGGCTGCTGGAGATCGTCACCGGGCCGGATACCGATGCCGGTGTCGCCGCGAAGGTCGAGCAGTTCGCCGACGTGGCGATGGGCAAGACGGTGGTGAAGGCCAAGGACACGCCGGGATTTATTGCCAATCGCATAGGCACTTACTGGATCCAGCTGGGTCTCAACGCGGCCTTCGACCAAGGCTTGAGCGTCGAACTGGCCGATGCCGTTGCGGGTAAGCCGATGGGCGTGCCCAAGACCGGGATCTTCGGCCTCGTCGATCTCGTCGGCATCGACCTGATGCCGCATCTGCAGGCCAGCCTTACCTCGACGCTGCCCAACGACGACCCCTACCACGCCATCGCGCGCAGCCATCCGCTGATCGAAAAGATGATCGCAGACGGCTATACCGGACGCAAGGGAAAGGGCGGATTCTACCGTCTTAACAAGGAGATGAGCCGCCGCAAGGAGACCATCGACCTTGCGACCGGCGAATACCGCGAGACCATCCGCGCCACCGGTCCCTCGGGCAAGGCGGGCCGCGGCGACCTTCGTGCGCTGGTCGAGACCAAGGGGCCGATCGGCGAGTACGCCTGGGCGGTTCTGGGCGGGACGCTGGCTTACGCGGCTTCGCTGATTCCGTCGGCGGCGGACGATGTGGTGGCGATCGACGATGCGATGAAGCTCGGCTACAACTGGAAGGCCGGGCCGTTCGAGATGATCGACAAGCTGGGAGCCGCTTGGCTGGCGCAGCGCCTTGAATCCGAAGGCAAACCGGTCCCGGAAATCCTGAAGGTGGCGGGCGACAGGCCGTTCTATCGCATCGAAAACGGGGTGCGACAGGCACTGGCACCGGGCGGCACCTACGAGGACATTAAACGCCCCCAAGGTGTCCTCAGCCTTGCCGACGTGAAGCTGGCAGGCAAACCGCTGCTGAAGAATGCCTCCGCCGCGCTGTGGGATATCGGCGACGGTGTCACCGCGCTCGAATTCACCGGCAAGATGAACGCGCTCGACGGCGAGGTCATGAAGCTGATCGTCGAGGCGATCCCGCTGGTGGCAGCGAAGTACAAGGCTCTGGTCGTCTACACCGACGCCGACAACTTCTCGGCCGGGGCCAACCTCGGCCTCGCGATCTTCGCGGTGAACATCGCCGCGTGGAGCGAGATCGAGAAGCTCGTCGCCGGTGGGCAGATGGCGTACAAGGGCCTCAAGTACGCGCCGTTCCCGGTGGTCGGCGCACCGGCGGGCATGGCGCTGGGCGGCGGGTGCGAAATCCTGCTTCACTGCGATGCCATCCAGGCCCATGCGGAGCTTTACATGGGCCTCGTCGAGTGCGGCGTCGGCCTCGTTCCGGGCTGGGGCGGCAATGGCGAATTGCTCGACCGCTGGCAGAGCAATCCGATGATGCCCAAGGGGCCGATGCCTGCCGTCGCCAAGGTGTTCGAGACGGTCTCCACCGCCTCGGTTTCCAAGTCTGCGGCGCAGGCGAAGGAGATGCTGTTCCTGCGCGCCGACGATGCGATCACCATGAACCGCGATCGCCTTCTCTACGACGCCAAGCAGAAGGCGCTGTCGCTGGTCGAGGGCTACAAGCCGCGCGAGGCTCCGCATTTCCGGCTGCCCGGCGAGAGTGGCCGCACCGCGCTGTCGATGGCGGCCGAGGGCTTCCACAAGCAGGGCAAGGCCACTGACTACGACATGGTCGTCTCCGACGCGCTGGCGACGGTGCTGACCGGCGGCGAGGCCGATCTGGTCGATGTGGTGAGCGAACAGGAACTGCTCAAGCTGGAGCGCGAGGCGTTCATGCGGCTGGTGCGCAGCCCGCGTTCGATCGCCCGGGTGGAGCACATGCTCGAAACCGGCAAGCCGCTGCGGAACTGAAACAAGAGGACAACGGGAGGCCGCCGTGATTGACCACCCCCCTCTCGTCATTGCGAGGCCGAAGGCCGAAGCAATCCAGGGCGGTTTGCGCCGCCCTGGATTGCCGCGCGGCCCCAAGTGCTTTTGGGCCGCTCGCAATGACGAAGAGTGGGGTGTGAAGACGCAGCGTAACCCGCGAGGAGAGTGACACATGCAAGTCTATGAGGCGCCCCTGCGCGACATGCGGTTCGTGATCCACGAACTCCATCAGGACGACGGCTTCGGCAATCTGGAGGCGCTGGAGGAATTCAGCCCCGACCTCGTCGACGCCGTGCTCGAAGAGGCGGCGAAGGTGGCGCAGGAAGTCCTGCTGCCGCTCAACCGCTCGGGCGACATCGAGGGCTGCGTGCTGGAAAACGGCGTGGTCCGCACCCCCAAGGGCTTCAAGGAAGCCTACGAGATGTTCCGCGACGGCGGCTGGTGCGCGCTGGCGTCCGACCCCGAGTGGGGCGGGCAGGGCCTGCCCGAGGCGGTGAACAAGATGACCGAGGAGATGATCTGCTCGGCCAACCTCTCGTTCAGCCTCTACCCGGGTCTGACTCACGGCGGCACCACCGCGATCGAGGCTTACGCGAGCGACGATCTGAAGCAGTTCTACCTGCCCAAGATGGTCTCGGGCGAATGGTCGGGCACGATGTGCCTTACCGAGCCGCACTGCGGCACCGACCTTGGAATGCTGCGCACGAAAGCCGTCCCGCAGGAGGACGGCTCGTACAAGCTGACCGGCGCCAAGATCTTCATCTCGGCGGGCGAGCATGACCTGACGCCCAACATCGTCCATCTGGTGCTGGCGCGCCTGCCCGATGCGGCGGAGGGCGTGAAGGGGATCAGCCTGTTCCTGGTGCCCAAGTACCTGCCCAAGAACGACGGCACCCCCGGTCCGTCGAACGGCGTTTCGGTCGCGGCGATCGAGCACAAGATGGGGCTCAAGGCCTCGGCCACCTGCCAGCTCAACTTCGACGATTCCACCGGCTGGATCGTCGGCAAGCCGGGCAAGGGCATGGAGGCCATGTTCAAGATGATGAACACCGAGCGTGTCTCGGTGGGCGTGCAGGGGCTCGGCGTGGGCGAGGCGGCCTATCAGTCGGCGGTCTACTACGCGAAGGACCGCCTGCAGGGCCGCTCGCTGTCGGGCGTCAAGAACCCGAACGGCCCGGCCGACCCGATCATCGTCCACCCCGATGTGCGCCGCATGCTGATGACGATGCGCGCCTACAACGAAGGCTGCCGCGCGCTGGGCGGCTGGGTCAGCCGCGCGCTCGATGCCGAGAAGCACGCCACCGACCCGGCGGTGAAGCAGAACGCCGAGGACTTCATCGCGCTGATGACCCCGGTGGTGAAGGCGCTGTTCACCGACCTCGGCCACGAGAGCGCCAATCTGGCGGTGCAGGTCTACGGCGGCCACGGCTACATCGCCGAGAGCGGCGTGGAGCAGTACGCCCGCGACGCGCGCATCGCGATGATCTATGAGGGCACCAACGGCATCCAGGCGCTCGATCTGGTGGGCCGCAAGATGCCCGCGCACATGGGGCGCTATCTGCGCAGCTTCTTCCATCCGGTGTCGGCCTTCGTGGAAGCCAACAAGGCGGATGCGCAGTTCGCGCCAATGATCGCCGCGCTGGAGAAGGCGTTCGGCGCGCTGCAGCTTTCGACTGGCACCATCGCCCAGAAGGGCATGAAGGATCCCGAGGAAGCAGGCGCGGCGGCGACCGACTACCTGCGGCTGATGGGGCTGGTGGCGATGGCTTACTGCTTCGCGAAGTCGGCGCTGATCGCTCGGGACAGGCTGGCGGGCGGTTCGGAGGACGCGGGCTTCTACAAGGCGAAGCTGGCGACGGTGCAGTTCTACTTCGACCGCATCCTGCCGCAGGCGACGGCAGCGTTCCTGGCGATCAAGGCGGGCAAGGCCTCGATGATGGCGCTGGAAGACGCGGCGTTCTGATGGGGGAGGGGTGGGGGTTGCCCACCCCCTCGTTCTAAAATCCGTCATCCCCGCGAAGGCGGGGACCCATCTGATGCCGGTGCAACAGGCTCTGTCATCAGTTGGGTTCCCGCCTTCGCGGGAATGACGACGTGTAAACGAGAGTGACCTCTCATTCCCCTCCCGCTTGCGGGAGGGGGCAAGGGTGGGCCTCTATTAAGCAGCTACCGTCTCCGGCCGCATCAGTTCCTCGGCCATGCGATCGGCCACGACCGGCGGCGGCAGGCCGTCGCTGGCGGCGGTATCCAGCAGTTCGCGCATGCGCGGACCAATCGCCATGACCCGGCCGCGCACTTCGCTTTCGCTCTCGCCGAGGTATTCGGCCGCGACGTTGATGATGCCGCCCGCGTTGGCGACATAGTCCGGGGCATAGGCAATGCCGCGCTCCATCAGCAGGTCCGCGACATGCGGCGCGGCAAGCTGGTTGTTGGCCGCACCGCACACGACCTTTGCGTGCAATGCCTCGACCGTCGCGTCATCGAGCGCACCGCCCAGCGCGCAGGGCGCGAAGACTTCGGCCTCCACGGCGGCGATGCCCGCGATCCCCATGATCCGCGCGCCGGTTTCCTCGGCGAGACGCGCGCAGCGCAGCGGGTCGATGTCGGCGACCACCAGTTTCGCGCCTGCGCCGTGGAGCAGCCGCGCCAGCCCCGCGCCGACGTTGCCGACGCCCGAGATCGCCACCGTCACGCCCGCAAGGCCGCTTCCGTAGCGGAACTCGACCGCCGCCTTCATCGCCTCGAACACGCCGAGCGCGGTCCAGGGCGAGGGATCGCCGCCGGCAAGGCCCGGCAGCGCGGTGCGGCCCGCGACATGGCGGGTATGGCGCGCCACGCACTCCATGTCGGCGACGCCGGTGCCGACGTCCTCGGCGGTGACGTAGCGGCCATCGAGCTTCTCGACCGCCTCGCCGAACGCCTCGAACAGCGCGCGACGGTCGAAGTCACCGGCGGGGCGGCGCAGCACGGCCTTGCCGCCGCCGAGCGGCAGGTGGGCCATGGCGTTCTTGTAGCTCATGCCTTCGGCCAGCCGGAAGGCGTCGCGCATGGCGGCTTCGGGGTCGTTGTACGTCCACAGGCGGCAGCCGCCCGCCGCAGGCCCGCGCGCGGTCGAGTGGATGGCGATGATGCCGTCAAGACCGGCGGCTTCGTCGGACAGGCGGACATATTCGATCGGCGGCATCATGCGCCGGGTCTGGGCAACCATCGTCAAGGCTCCATGCGGGAGTGGTGTTAGCACCCGCATTATGCCGCTGCGGGCGAGAGCGTTCTGACCTCATTTCGGCGCTCGCGGGGAAAATCCGACGCGACGAAGGTGTTCCGCTTGTGATATGCGGTGAAAATGACCGGACTTGATCCTTATGAGCGAAAAATTCTCCGCGAACTGCAGCGCGACGCGAATCAGACAACGGCGCAGATCGCCGAGCGGGTGGGGCTGTCCCCCTCGCCCTGCTGGCGGCGCATCGACCGGCTGGAGCGCGAGGGCTTCATCCAGCGCCGCGTGGCGATCGTCGATCGGCACAAGGTGGGCCTCAACGCGCATGTCTTCGTGCAGGTGAAGCTGAACGCCCACGGCCGCGCGAACCTCGATGAATTCGCCGCCAAGATCCGCGAATATCCGGAGGTTCTGGACTGCTACGTGCTGCTGGGCTCGGTCGATTTCATGATCCGGGTGGTCGCCGAGGACATCAGCGCCTATGAGCGCTTCTTCTTCGAGAAGCTGTCCCAGCTTCCCGGCGTTCAGGAAATCACCTCGACGGTCGCGCTGTCGGAGATCAAGGCGACGACCGCGTTGCCGATCTGATGGGGCTTCGACAAGCTCAGCCTGAGCGGGATTTTGAAGACCTGCTCTCAATTCCGCTCAGGCTGAGCTTGTCGAAGCCCCCTCGGTACAAGCTGCCAGCGGTTCTGGATGATGAAAGGTATCGGATGTCGCACCCCCTCACGATCGAGCCCACCCCCGAGGCCCCGCAACTGACGGACAAGATGCGCCTCAAGGCCATCGTCGCGGGCTCCGCGGGCAATCTGATCGAGTGGTACGACTTCTACGTCTACGCCTTCACCGCGCTCTATTTCTCCTCGGAGTTCTTCCCCAAGAGCGACGCGCTGGTGCAGGTCATGGCGACCAGCGGCATCTTCGCGGTGGGCTTCCTGATGCGGCCGATCGGCGGGTGGTTCTTCGGGCGCTATGCCGACCGGCACGGGCGGCAGAAGGCGATGGTCGTCTCGGTGCTGATGATGGGTGCGGGCGCGCTGCTGATCGCGTCGCTTCCGACATACGCGACGATCGGCGTCGCGGCTCCGGCACTGCTGCTGGTGGGACGCATGCTGCAGGGCTTCTCGACCGGCGGGCAGTACGGCACGGCAGCGACGTACCTTTCCGAGATCGCCGGGCCGAAGCGGCGGGGGTTCTGGTCCTCGTTCCAGTACGTCACCCTGATCGGCGGGCAGCTGACTGCGACGCTGGTGATCCTGGTGCTGCAACAGCTTTTGGGCGATGCCGGGATGAAGGCGTGGGGCTGGCGGATCGGCTTCCTGATCGGCGCGGTCGCCGCCGGGTGCATCGTGCTGCTGCGCGATCACATGCACGAAACCGCCGACGCCAGGGACCGTGAAGGCGCCGAGGCTGGAAGCCTTGCGGAACTATTCCGCCACTCGACCCGCGCCTTCCTGATCGTCGCGGCGCTCACGGCGGGCGGCAGCCTGATGTTCTATTCCTTCACCACCTATATGCAGAAGTTCCTCGTCCTGACCGTCGGCATGGCCAAGGAGACGGCGACGCTGATGATGACGGCGGTGCTGATCGTGTTCATGATCCAGCAGCCGCTGATGGGCCTGCTCTCCGACCGGATCGGGCGGCGCAACAACATCGTCGCTTTCGCCGCGCTGGGGGTGGTGTTCACGGTGCCGCTGTTCAGTGCGCTGGCGGCGACGAAGAGCCCCGTCACCGCGTTCCTGCTGATCGCGGCGGGGCTGACGATCTGCAGTTTCTACACCTCCGTCAGCGGGCTGTTCAAGGCGGAGCTGTTCCCCGTCCATGTCCGCGCGCTGGGCGTGGGCCTCGCCTACGGCGTCGCCAACGCGCTGTTCGGCGGCACGGCGGAGAACGTGGCCTTCGCCTTCAAGCAGATCGGCATGGAACACGGCTTCTACTGGTACGTCACCGCGTTCTGCGTGGTGTCGCTCGTGGCGGCGCTGATGCTGCCCGACACCCGGCGCGAAAATCCGCTGGACCGCGTGGCCACGGCCTAGAGCCTGCATCGTCGTTGCGAGTGAAGCGAAGCAATCCAGGGCAGTCTTGCGCCGCTCTGGATTGCTTCGCTGCGCTCGCAATGACGAGAAGAGGTGTAATCCAATATCGACATGCGGGGCGGTACTATATTCTGCCGTGTATAGTTATGCTGTGCACAGTGATGAACATTACTCAACATCGCATGCAATCGTGACACCGTAGCGCAGGGCAACTTATCCGGGCAGAGTGGGTTGATGGTCACATAGGGCGCGCCTTGGGCAAGGAAGGCGTGAACCGGCTGCGGTTTTGCCGTGGTCGTCCCTTAAAAGAAAGCATCACCCATGACGGAAGGATACGGAGCGATCTCTCGGCGCGACGTTCTCAAGACCAGTGCGACGGGCGCGGCGATCGCCGGTTCGCTCGGCCCGGGCAACGTGGCGATGGCGCAGGCCCAAACCGCCGCGCCGCCGCATGCCGCCGTCAGCCTCAGGATCAACGGCAAGGCGACGCGGCTGGAGCTGGACACGCGCACCACGCTGCTCGACGCCCTGCGCGAGCATGTGAAGCTGACCGGGACCAAGAAGGGCTGCGACCACGGCCAGTGCGGCGCCTGCACGGTCATCGTCAACGGCCGCCGCATCAACTCGTGCCTGACCCTGGCGGTGATGCACGAGGGCGACGAGGTGACCACCATCGAAGGCCTCGGCAGCCCCGATAACCTCCACCCGATGCAGGCCGCCTTCGTCGAGCATGACGGCTACCAGTGCGGCTACTGCACCCCGGGCCAGATCTGCTCGGCCGTTGCGGTGCTGGAGGAAATCCGCGCCGGCGTGCCCAGCCACGTCACGGCCGACGTCTCCAAACCCTCGCCGATGACGACGACCGAGATGCGCGAACGCATGAGCGGCAACATCTGCCGCTGCGGCGCTTACTCCAACATCGCCGAAGCCATGGCTCAGGTCGCAGGAGTGAAGGCATGAGGCCGTTCACTTACGAGCGCGCCACGAGCGCGCAGGACGCCGCCGCCAAGGTCGCCGCGACGCCGGGCGCACGCTTCATCGCGGGCGGCACCAATCTGCTCGACCTGATGAAGCTGGAGATCGAGACGCCCACGCACCTGATCGACGTCAACGGCCTCGGCATGGACAAGATCGAGCCTATCGACGGCGGCGGCCTGCGTATCGGCGCGCTGGTGCGCAACACCGATCTCGCCGCCGATGCGCGCGTGCGCAAGGATTACGGCGTGCTCACCCGCGCGCTCGTCGCGGGGGCGTCGGGCCAGCTGCGCAACAAGGCGACGACGGCGGGCAATCTGCTCCAGCGCACCCGCTGCCCCTATTTCTATGACGTCAACATGCCCTGTAACAAGCGCAAGCCCGGCTCGGGCTGTGCGGCGATCGGCGGTTTCAGCCGTCCGCTCGGCGTGATCGGCACCAGCGACGCCTGTATCGCCACGCATCCCAGCGACATGGCGGTGGCGATGCGCGTACTCGATGCCTCGGTCGAGACGATCCGCCCCAACGGCACCACCCGCGCCATCCCCATCGCCGATTTCCACACGCTGCCGGGCCAGACCCCGCACGTCGAAACCGCGCTGGAGAAGGGCGAGATGATCATCTCCGTCGCCGTTCCCAAGCCCAAGGGCGGCACGCATATCTATCGCAAGGTCCGCGACCGAGCCTCTTACGCCTTCGCGCTCGTCTCCGTCGCGGCGGTGATCGGCAAGGACGGGAAGGGCGCCGTCGCCCTCGGCGGCGTCGCGCCGAAGCCGTGGCGTGTCGAGGAAGCCGACGCGCTGCTGCCCAAGGGCTCGAAGGTCGTCGCCGACTGCCTCTTCGCCGGGGCCACCCCGCGCGAGGACAATGCATTCAAGCTGACCCTCGCCCAGCGCACCATCGCGGCGGTTCTTGCGGAGGCAAAAGCATGAAGTTCGACCAACCCGCAGGGACCAACCCGATCGACCGCATGAAGGTCGTCGGCAAGCCCACCACGCGCATCGACGGCCCGCTCAAGGTCACCGGCCACGCGCCTTACGCCTACGAGCATCAGGAACTGCCGGGCGCCCCTGACTCTGGCCCTGCTTACGGCTACGTCGTCGGCTCGGCGGTGGCGAAGGGCACGATCCGCTCGATGGACACCTCCCGCGCCGAACGCGCGCCGGGCGTGGTCGCCGTAGTCACGCACCGCAACGCGGGCAAGATCGCCAAGGGCAACTTCAACACCGCGATGTTGCTCGGCGGCCCGAAGATCCAGCATTACCATCAGGCGATCGCCGTGGTCGTCGCCGAGACGTTCGAGCAGGCCCGCTCCGCCGCCGCGCTGATCGACGTCGATTATGCGCGTGACGGCGGCGCCTTCGACCTCGCCGTGGCCAAGGTCGATGCGCCCGATGCCACCGGTTCGGACGCGCCGACCGCCGTGGGCGACTTCGCGGGAGCCTTCGCCGCCGCGCCGGTGCAGCTCGACCAGATGTACACCACGCCCGACCAGAGCCACGCGATGATGGAGCCGCATGCCACCATTGCCGCGTGGGAGGGCGACAAGCTCACGGTCTGGAGCGCCAACCAAATGGTCGCGTGGGGTGCGGGCGACCTTGCCCGCACGCTCCAGATTCCCCCTGAGAACGTGCGCCTGATCGCGCCCTACATCGGCGGCGGCTTCGGCGGTAAGCTGTTCCTGCGCTCGGACGTGCTCATGGCCTCGCTCGGCGCGAAGGCGGCAAAGCGTCCGGTCAAGGTCGCGCTGACGCGTCCGTTCATGGGCAACAACACCACGCACCGGCCCGCGACGATCCAGCGCATCCGCCTCGGCGCGACGAAGGACGGCAAGCTGACCGCCATCGGTCACGAAAGCTGGTCGGGCGATCTCGAAGGCGGCGGCCCGGAAAGCGCCACGCAGCAGACCAAGCTGCTCTACGCGGGCGCCAACCGCATGACCGCGCTGCGTCTCGCCGTGCTCGACCTGCCCGAAGGCAACGCCATGCGCGCGCCGGGCGAGGCGCCCGGCCTGATGGCGCTGGAAATCGCCGTCGACGAACTGGCCGAGAAGCTGGGCATGGACCCGGTTAAACTGCGCGTCATCAACGATACCCAGGTCGATCCGGAGAAGCCCGAACGCCCGTTCTCGCAGCGCAACCTCGTGCGCTGTCTGGAGGAGGGCGCCGAGCGCTTCGGCTGGGCACGCCGCAAGGCTCCGGGCCAGGTGCAGGACGGCCGCTGGCTGATCGGCATGGGCGTGGCGGCGGCGTTCCGCAACAACCTCAACATGAAGTCCGGCGCGCGCGTCCGCCTCAGCCCCTCGGGGCAGGTGACGGTCGAAACCGACATGACCGACATCGGCACCGGCACTTACACCATCATGGCGCAGACCGCGGCCGAGATGATGGGCGTGCCGCTTGCCAAGGTGACGGTGAAGCTGGGCGATTCCTCGTTCCCGGTCTCGGCCGGATCGGGCGGGCAGTGGGGCGCGAACTCCTCGACGGCGGGGCTCTATGCCGCCTGCGTCAAGCTGCGAGAGGCGATCGTCACCAAGCTGGGCCTCGGGCCGGGCGAGGCGGTGTTCGAGAACGGACAGGTCCACGTCGGCAACCGCGTCGCGGACATTGCCGCTGCGGCCAAGGGCGGCGAGATCGTGGTCGAGGACTCGATCGAGTTCGGCGATCTCGGCAAGAAGTTCCAGCAGTCCACCTTCGGCGCGCACTTCGTCGAGGTGGCGGTGGACCGCTACACCGGCGAAACGCGCGTGCGGCGCATGCTGGCGGTCTGCGCGGCGGGCCGCATCCTCAACCCCACGGCGGCGCGCAGCCAGGTGATCGGCGCGATGACCATGGGCGTGGGCGGCGCGCTGATGGAGGAACTGGCGGTCGACAAGCGCTTCGGCTTCTTCGTCAACCACGACCTTGCGGGTTACGAAGTGCCGGTCCATGCCGACATTCCGCATCAGGAGGTCGTGTTCCTCGACGAGGCGGACGACAAGGTCTCTCCCATGAAGGCCAAGGGCGTGGGCGAACTGGGCCTGTGCGGCGTCGGCGCGGCGGTGGCGAACGCGATCTACAACGCCACCGGCGTGCGCGTACGCGACTATCCGATCACGCTGGACAAGCACCTCGACAAGCTGGGCGAAGTGGTCTGAGCCTTTAGCCACTCTTCGTCATTGCGAGCGAAGCGAAGCAACCCAGGGCGGCGTAGTGCTGCCCTGGGTTGCTTCGCTTCGCTCGCAATGACGGGAAAGATGAGAAAATTTGGCAGCGGGCGACTTCCGGTCCTAGAATGCCACCCTCCTCGTATTCGGGATTACCGCATAAATGCCCTTCCGGCGTTCCGATCTTGCCGACCTTTCGTATTTCCTCGCCATCGCGCGGCACCGCAATTTCCGCAAGGCAGCGACCGAACTGGGCGTCAGCGCCTCGGCGCTCAGCCATTCGCTGCGCGGGCTGGAGGAGCGGCTCAAGGTCCGCCTCGTCAACCGCACCAACCGCTCGGTCACGCTGACGGCGGCGGGCGAGGACCTGCAGGCCGCCATCCGCGACCCCTTCGCCGCGATCCACGAAGCCGAGGATCTGCTCAACCTCCACCGCGATGCCCCCACCGGCCGCGTGCGCCTCAACGTCCCGGACGAGGCGGCGATGCGGATGCTGGCGCCGGTGCTGCCCGAATTCGTCACGCGCTACCCCGACGTGGAACTCGATATCAGCGTGGACAACACGATGGTGGACGTGATCGAGGCGGGCTTCGACGCAGGGATACGCTTCGGCGGCACCGTGCCCGAGGACATGATCGCCCAGCGCCTGTCACCGGATTTCCGCTGGGTGGTGGCCGGCGCGCCCGCCTACTTCGCAAAGCACGGCGAGCCGCAGCATCCCGACGACCTCATGCAGCACCAGTGCATCCGCCTGCGGCTCGGCAACGGGCGCATGTACAACTGGGATTTCGACCGGGGCAAGGAGGCCCTCGCGCTGGCGGTGCCCGGCGGCATCATCGTCGACAACGGCAGCGTCAGCCGCGCATTGGCGCTGAGCGGCATGGGCCTGATGTACGCGGCGGAACCGGCCATCGCCCCGCTGCTGGCCGACGGCTCATTGCGCGCGGTGCTGCAGGAGTGGGCCTCGCCGGGGCCGGGCTACTTCATCTATTATTCCAGCCGCCGCCAGGTGCCGAGGGGCCTTCGCCTGCTGATCGACCTGATCCGCGAGATGAAGCCCCTCGGCTGACGCCTCAATAATCCTCGGTGTCGATCGTGGCCTGCATCATCGGCGAGTAGCGGTGACCGCTGACCGTCTGCTGGTTGATGATCTCTCCGGCGCGCGCGATCACCTCCGGTGCGATGTCCAGCGTCATCGTCCCGTGGTTCTGGTCGAAGTGCGCGATCGAGCGGGTGCCGGGGATCGCATGCAGGTGCTCGCCCTGCGCCAGTACCCAGGCCAGCGACAGCTGCGCAGGCGTTGCCCCGGCTTCTGCGGCGAGGGCGGCAAGCTGCTCGATCAGCGAGAGGTTGGCGGGCCAGTGCTCTGCCGAGAAGCGCGGCATGCTCAGGCGGATGTCCTTGCCGCCGAGTTGCTCGGGCGCGGTGATCTCACCGCACAGCGCGCCGCGCCCGACCGGGGAGAACGCGACCAGCGCGATGCCGAGTTCGCGCGTGGTGTCCAGCACGCCCAGTTCGACGTTGCGAGTCCAGAGCGAATATTCGGTCTGCACCGCCGCCATCGGGTGCACTGCATGGGCCTCGCGGATATGCGCGCTCGACCATTCGGAGACGCCGTAGGACCCGATCTTGCCTGCCTCGATCAGCCGGGCCATCGCGCCGACCGAATCCGCGATCGGCGTGTCGCGGTCGAGCCGGTGCATGTAGAACAGGTCGACATGGTCGGTGCCCAGCCGCTTGAGGCTGGCGTCGATCGAGGCGGCGATGCTCTCCGGGCGGCAGTCGGTGCCGCGACGCTCGCCTTCGAGCACGATGCCGGTCTTGGTGGCGAGGAAGAATTCGTCGCGCCGATCCATGATCGCCTCGCGCAGAGTCTCCTCGCTGACGCCCATGCCGTAGATGTTGGCGGTATCGAAATGGTCGCACCCGGCGTCGAGCGCGTGGCGGAACAGCGAAACAGCATCCGCGCGGCTGGGGGCCTCACCGTAGGCCCAGGCGATGTTCATGCAGCCGAGGCCGATGGCGGCGACTTCGCGGCCGGCGAGAAGGCGTTTGGTCATGGGGTATCCTGTATTCGGGGGAACCGCAGAGGTCGGCCAAATTGCCTGGCCAGTCAAGCGCGTGGGACGCAGCAAGCTTGCAGAGATTGCATGTAAATATATGCAACTAATTCGCAATAGCGATGGACATGATGAACTTGTGCCTTATCTAACCCGCTGACGACATTGCATGAGCGAAGGAGGTCTCGAAGCCATGGAAACCCGCCGCGAATCCGACAGCATCGGTGAAATCGACGTACCCGCCAGCGCCTACTGGGGCGCGCAGACCCAGCGCTCGATCGAGAACTTCCCCTTCGGCGAAACCGAGCGCATGCCGATCGCCATCGTCCATGCCCTGGCGCTGGTAAAGCAGGCGGCGGCGCGGGTGAATCGCAAGCACGGGCTCGACGCGAAAGTGGCCGATGCCATCGAGAGCGCCGCGCAGGAAGTCGTCTCGGGCAAGCTCGACGACCAGTTCCCGCTGGTGATCTGGCAGACCGGCTCGGGCACGCAGTCCAACATGAACGTCAACGAGGTGATCGCGGGCCGCGCCAACGAGATACTGACCGGTACGCGCGGCGGCAAGTCGCCGGTCCATCCCAACGACCACGTGAACATGGGCCAGTCCTCGAACGATAGCTTCCCCACCGCGCTGCATGTGGCGGCGGCGCGCGCGGCGAACGACAAGCTCTATCCGGCGCTGGCGCAGTTGCATGCCTCGCTTCAGGCCAAGTCGGAAGCGTGGAAGGACATCGTCAAGATCGGCCGCACGCACCTGCAGGACGCGACGCCGGTGACGCTGGGGCAGGAATTCTCCGGCTACGTCCAGCAGTTGCACCTCGCGCGCGGCCGCATCGAACCGGCCGTCTCGGGCGAAGTGAGCGCGCTGGCGCAGGGCGGTACGGCGGTCGGCACCGGGCTGAACGCGGTGCCGGGCTTCGACGTCGATGTCGCGGCCGAACTGGCCAGCCTCACCGGCCTGCCGTTCCGCACTGCCGAGAACAAGTTCGAGGCGCTCGCCTCCAACGATCCGCTGGTGCACCTCTCGTCCACGCTGGCGACGCTGGCGGTGGCGCTGACCAAGATCGCCAACGACGTGCGCTGGCTGGGCTCGGGCCCGCGCTCCGGCCTTGGCGAACTGGACCTGCCCGCCAACGAGCCGGGCAGCTCGATCATGCCGGGCAAGGTCAACCCGACCCAGTGCGAGATGCTGACGATGGTGTCCGCGCAGGTCATCGGCAACCATCAGGCGGCGACCATCGGCGGGTTGCAGGGCGCATTCGAGCTGAACGTGTTCAAGCCGCTGATCGGGGCGGCGGTGATCCGCTCGATCGACCTGCTTTCGGTCGGCATGGTCAGCTTCGCCGAGCGCTGCGTCGACGGGATCGAGCCCAACCGCGCGCGGATCGCCGAACTGCTCGACCGCTCGCTGATGCTGGTGACGGCGCTGGCGCCCGAAATCGGCTACGACAACGCCGCCAAGATCGCCAAGCACGCGCATGCCGAGGGCCAGACGCTCAAGCAGGCGGCGCTGGAACTGGGGCTGGTGGACGAAGCGACGTTCGACCGCGTGGTGCGGCCCGAAACCATGGTGTGAGTGGCGAAGGGGGGAGGGCGCTTCCCCCCTTTTTTCGTCATTGCGAGCGAAGCGAAGCAATCCAGCGCGGCTTAGTGCTGCCCTGGATTGCTTCGCTTCGCTCGCAATGACGAGACTGGAATGGGGTTGGTGTTCTCATTTTTGCAACGATCCGTTCCGATCATTGCGTTTGATCGCGCAGGTCTGGCAAGGCAGTTAGGACCCGGGTGCGGGGCGTGGACTTTGACGGTCGCGTGGCGCACCTTCCTGACCCTTCCGACCGCGCGAGACCATGGCCGAACACCCCGCCAATTCCCCACGTCCTGAAGTCCCGCAGGGCGAAGCGGAGATAGCCGCCGCGGCTGCCGCGCGCGCCTTGCCGATCCTGCCCGAGTGTGCCCCTGGCGTTGCCGCCAACCTCGCGCTGCTGGCGCGCCATGTCCGCACGATGCGCGGCGAACCGGCATGAGGACGATCGCACAAACCGCCGCTGCCGTGCGCGCCGGGACGCTCAGTGCCCGCGCCATGGTGGAAGAAGCGCTGATCGCCCTGGTCGCCGACGAGCATGTAGCCGTCACCCGCGTCCTGCACGACCGTGCCCGTGCCGAGGCCGACGCGGTCGATGCGATGGTGGCCGCCGGGCGCGACCCGGGGGCGCTGGCGGGTGTGCTCTACGGCGTGAAGGACCTGTTCGACCTCGCAGGGCTGCCGACCACGGCAGGCTCCACGATCTACGTCGATGCCGCCCCCGCCAGGTCCGACGCCGAGGCAGTGGCCAGGCTCAAGGCGGCGGGCGCGATCTGCCTCGCCACTCTCAACATGGACGAGTTCGCCTACGGCTTCGCGACGATCAACGCGGCTTACGGCACGACCCGCAATCCTCACGATCTCTCCCGCCTCGCAGGCGGTTCCTCGGGCGGCTCGGCTGCGGTCGTCGCGGCCGGGCTGCTCGCTTTCGCGCTGGGATCGGACACCAACGGTTCGATCCGCGTGCCCGCCAGCTTGTGCGGGCTCTATGGCCTGAAACCCACGCACGAGGGCCTGCCGCTGGGCGGCGTGTTTCCCTTCGCCGAGAGCTTCGACGACATCGGCCCCTTCACCCGCTCGGTGGAGGATATGGCGCTGGTCTGGCAGGTACTCGCAGGGCGCGAGCCCGCAAGCCGCAGCGAGTTTCGCATCGCCCGCCTCGGCGGCCGTTTCCGCGAGAACGCGCAAGGCGAGCAGCTTGCCGCCATCGATGCCATCGCCCCCGATGCACCGCTGATCGAACTGCCCGAGATTGCTCGCGCGCGCTCTGCCGCCTTCATCATCACCGCCTATGAGGGCGGCACGCTTCACCGCCAGGCGCTGGCGGTGAATGCGATGGGTTTCGATCCGCAGGTCCGCGACCGCCTGCTGGCCGGTGCCCTGCTGCCCGATGCGCTTTACGAGGAGGCGCAGGCATTCCGCGCCGAATACCGCGCCCGGATCGAGGCACTGGTGGCCGATTACGACGTGCTGCTCGCCCCGGCGACGCCGACTTTCGCGCCGCCGATCGCCGATCCGCGCATCCTGATCGATGGCGCGCTGTCTCCGGCGCGAGCGGATCTGGGCATTCATACCCAGCCGATCACCTTCACGGCATTGCCGTCGCTGGCGGTTCCGCTCTACCGGCCGGGCATGCTGCCGATCGGCCTGCAACTGATCGGCGGACCAGGGCGAGAGCCCGACCTGTTCGCCTTCGCCGCCATGCTCGAAGCGAACGGGACGATCGGATTTTCCATGCCGCTGGGGGCGGCGCGTATTATTGATTTTACGCCGCCTGTGGCGGCGAGGGGGTAACAGGCGTGACGCAGACCGCAACCACCATCGAGGCACCGGAGGTCGTGCCTTCGGGCAAACTGGACCGCTACTTTGCGCTGACCGCGCGTGGCACCACCGCCCGCACCGAAGTGCTGGCGGGCATGACCACGTTCCTGACGATGGCCTACATCGTGCTGGTCAATCCCGCGATCCTGGGCAGCGCGGGGATGCCGGTCGCCTCGGTGGCGGCGGCGACGTGCTTTGCGGCGGCCTTCGCCTCGATCCTGATGGGCTTCGTGGCCAACACCCCGCTGGCGCTGGCGCCGGGCATGGGGCTGAATGCCTACTTCAGCTTCACCGTCGTGCAGCAGATGGGCGTACCCTGGCCAGTGGCGCTGGGCTGCGTGTTCATTTCGGGCGTCGCTTTCCTGCTGCTGACGCTGACGGGCATCCGCCAGCTGATCGTCACGTCGATCCCGCAATACCTCTTCGCGGCGGTGGCGGGCGGCATCGGCCTGTTCATCGGCTTCATCGGCCTCAAGGATTCCGGCATCGTGGTCGCCAACCCGGCGACGTTCGTGGCGCTTGGCGACCTGAAGGCGCCCGGAGCGGCGCTGGCGCTGTTCGGCCTGCTGGTGATCGGCGCGCTGTCGGTGTGGAACGTGCGCGGCGCGATGCTGATCGGCATCCTCGCCACCACCGTCGTCGGCTGGATCGCCGGCATGGTCTCGATCAGCCCCGAGCCGTACTCGCTCTCGGCGCTGACCGGGACCGCGTTCCAGCTCGATCTTGCTGGCGTCTTCGGGCTTTCCGGCAAGCATGGCCTCGGCCTGCTGGAAATCCTGTTCGTCTTCCTCTTCGTCGACCTGTTCGACAACATCGGCACCCTCGTCGCCGTCACCAAGCGCGCCGGGCTGATGGACGCAGCGGGCCGCATTCCGGGTCTCAACCGCATACTCGTGACCGACGCCGTCGCCACGATGGTCGGCTCGATGGCGGGCACCAGCACCGTCACCAGCTATGTCGAGAGCGCCGCGGGCGTGCAGGTGGGCGGGCGCACGGGCCTGACTTCGGTGGTCACCGGCGTACTGTTCCTGGCGATGATGTTCGTCGCGCCTTACGCGCAGGTGATCCCGCTGGCGGCGACCGCGCCCGCGCTCATCATCGTCGGCGGCCTGATGCTGCTGCCGCTGACCGAAGTGGAATGGGAGGACCCGCTCGCGGCGATCCCCGCGTTCCTGACGGTAGCGATGATCCCGCTGACGTTTTCGATCGCCAATGGGCTCGCCTTCGGCATCACCGCCCACGCCGTGCTCAAGATCGTACGCGGGACGATCACGAAGAAGGACGGCTTCCTGCTGGTGCTGGCGCTGCTGTTCGTCGCCCGCTTCGTGTGGATGGGCGGCGCCTGATGCGCGGCGTCATCGCCTCGGCTCTTGCCCTCGTCGCCCCGTGCCTCTCTGCGCCTGCGCTGGCGGACGAGCGGCTGGACCTCACCCCCCGTACCTTGGTGATGACGGCCTATCAGCCCGAATGGAACGCGCTGGTCCATGCCGTGAGCGAGCAGAAGGAACATAGCCTCAACGGCTCTACCTACCTCACGGGTACGCTGGAGGGCAAACCGGTGCTGCTGATGCAGAGCGGCGTGTCGATGGTGAACGCGGCGATGAACACCCAGCTGGTGATCGACCGCTTCACCGTGAAGCGCATCGTCTTTTCCGGCATCGCGGGCGGTGTCGATCCGTCACTGACGATCGGCGACGTCATCGTGGCGGAGGACTGGGGCCAGTACCTGGAAGTCAACTTCGCGCGCAAGAACGGGCGCAAGGGCTGGAAATCGCCCGAGGCCGTCCTGCCCGAAGCGCCCGGCAACTGGAACTTCATCTTCCCGCGCGGGGTGACGGTGCCCAATGCCGCTACCCCGTCGAAGCGGTTCTTCACCTTCGCGATGGACCCGGCATTGCTGGATCTGGCGCGCAAGGTCGCGCCGACGATCGCGATGGAACGCTGCGTGCCGCCTTCGGAGCACCAGCTTCCCGGCAGCGAACTGTGTCTCGCCAAGCCGCCCAAGGTCGTCGTCGGCGGCACGGGCGTCAGCGCCGGGGTCTATGCCGACAATGCCGAGTTCCGCGAATATCTCTACAAGGCGTGGCACGCCCGCGTGCTCGACATGGAGAGCGGGGCGGTGGCCCAAGTCGCCTATGCCAACCAGGTGCCGACAATCGTGTTCCGATCCTTGTCGGACCTTGCGGGCGGCGACAAGCACAAGAACATGGAGGACACCTACGAGCGCCTCGCCTCGGTGAACTCCGCCCACGTGGTGCGCGCCTTCGTGGCGGCGCTTCCGGACTGAGAGGTTCCATGAAGACCGTAACCGCCCGCAACGGCATCGCCACCGCGCCGCACTTCCTCGCCGCGCAGGCGGGCCGCGACGTGCTTGCCGACGGCGGCAGTGCGGTGGAGGCGTGCGTCGCCATCGCCGCGACGCTGGCCGTCGTCTACCCGCACATGACCGCGATCGGCGGCGACGGCTTCTGGGTGATTCGCGAGCCGGACGGCACCGTGCACTCGATCCACGGCTGCGGCGGCGCGGCGGCGACGGCCGACCTGTCGCTCTATGCCGGGCTGGAGGCGGTGCCGACGCGCGGGCCTCTGGCGGCGAATACGGTGGCGGGGACGATCTCCGGCTGGGCGGCGGCGCTGGAGGCAGATTACTGCACCTTGCCGCTTGAGCGGCTGCTGCGCGATGCGATCACCCATGCCGAGATCGGCTTGACGGTGACGAAGGGCGGCGCGGCCATCGCGGCAGGGAAGGGCGACGAACTGCGCGGACAGCCCGGCGCCTACGCCGCGACCTTCGAGCCGGAAGGTCGCCCGTTGGCCGAGGGCGACACGCTGCGTCTCCCCGCGTTGGCGGAGACCTTGCGCAAGCTGGCTGCAAACGGGCTGCAGGACTTCTACACCGGCGAACTGGCCGCTTTGATCGCCGCCGATCTGGAGGCGCTAGGCAGCCCGGTTTCCGCCGCCGACCTCGCCGCGCATACCGCAACCCGGCCGGACCCACTGCATACGCGCATCGGCGGTGCGACGCTCTACAACGCGACGCCGCCGACGCAGGGCTTTGCCTCGCTGCTGATCCTGGCACTGTTCGACAGGCTCAAGGCGGATGCCCCCGAAGGCTTCGATCACGTCCATGGCCTTGTCGAGGCGACCAAGCAGGCGTTCCTGCTGCGCGACGTGCATGTCGGCGATCCGGCGTACACGGACTTCGACTTTCAGGCGCTGCTCTCCGACCCCGCCGCGCTGGACGAACTCGCCGCGCGCATCGACCCGGCCAAGGCGCTGGAATGGCCGCAGCCGCCGCAGTGGGGCGATACCTGCTGGTTCGGCGCAGCCGATGCCGAGGGGCGGGTGGTGTCGTGCATCCAGTCCACCTATTTCGAGTTCGGCTCGGGCCTCGTGCTGCCGCAGACCGGGATCACCTGGCAGAACCGGGGTAGCTCGTTCCGCCTTGCCGAGTCCGGCTGGAATGCCCTGAAGCCTGGCCGCAAGCCGTTCCATACGCTGAACCCGGCACTGGCGGTGTTCGAGGACGGGCGCGTCATGGCCTATGGCACGATGGGCGGCGAGGGCCAGCCGCAGACGCAGGCGGCGCTGTTCACGCGCTATGCCCGTTTCGGCATGGACCTGCAGGACGCCATCAGCGCCCCGCGCTGGCTGCTGGGCCGGACCTGGGGGGACGTGACGACCTCGCTCAAGCTGGAGGATGGTTTCGACGAGGCGCTTTACGGCCAGCTGGCCGAGGCCGGGCACGATGTCGAGCGCGTCGGTGGGCTGACCGCGACGATGGGGCATGCGGGTGCGGTGGTGCGCCTTGCAGGCGGTTCGTTCGAGGGCGCATCCGACCCCCGCAGCGATGGCGAGGCAGCGGGATGGTGAGCTACGCTCGGCCTTATTTTACACCCCGTCACCCTGAACTTGTTTCAGGGTCCATCGGGCCGCTTGGCTCGGACGGCCAAGACACAATGCGGTGCCGTCGGCTTGGGTTTTCAAGTGCAGGATACGCCGCGAAATGGACCCTGAAACAAGTTCAGGGTGACGCCGTATTGATGGCCACGTGGTGTCCGGAGCATATCGCATGACCGCCCTCGACATCCCCGGTGGCACCCGCGCTGTCGCACGGTGCGATGCCTTGCGGACAGCGCCCTACAGCGACATGGAGGGCGGCCTGTTCCGCGCCTACCTCACCCCGGCCTATGCCGCCGCGCAGGAGCAACTGGGCCGGTGGATGGAGGCCGCAGGCATGCGCGTCCACGTCGACGCCGCCGCCAATCTGGTGGGCCGCTATGACGGCCACCTCGGCCATGCCCCGGCGCTGGTGATCGGCAGCCACCTCGATTCCGTGCGTGACGCAGGGCCTTACGACGGCCCGCTGGGCATCATGCTCGGCATCGAGGCGGTCGCCGCACTCCATGCCGAAGGGCGCCGACTGCCGTTCCCGATCGAGGTCTATGCCTTCGGCGACGAGGAAGGATCGCGCTTTCCCGCCGCGATGCTGACGAGCCGTGCGGTGGCCGGGACCCTCGATGCCGCCGCGCTCGATATCACGGATACGGCGGGTGTGACGCTGGCCGAGGCGCTCGTCACTACGCCCGACTATCTCACCGCCGCCCGCGCGCCCGATACCACGCTGGCCTACCTCGAAGCGCATATCGAGCAGGGGCCGGTGCTGGAGGCGGACGGCCTGGCCGTCGGCACCGTCACCGGCATCGCCGCGCAGCTGCGCTACCGCGTCACCGTCAAGGGCATGGCCGGGCATGCAGGCACCGCGACGATGCGCCTGCGCCGCGATGCGCTGGCGGGTGCGGCGGCGATGGTGCTGTCGGTGGAGCAGATCGCCCGCGCGGACAACTCCGACGTCGTCGCCACCGTCGGCGTGCTGGAGGCGCTGCCTGGCGCCCCCAACGTCATCCCCGGCGAGGTCCGCTTCACCATAGACGTTCGCTCGGGCGCGGAAGAACGGCGCAACGCGGTGGCCGAGGCGATCCTCGCGCGGATCGGGGAAATCGCCGAGGCGCGGGCGCTGGAACTGGCCGTCAGCCTGACCCACGACCTTGCCGCCAGCCCCAGCGATCCCGCGCTGATGGATCTGATGGACGATGCGCTGGCCGCCGCCGGGCAGCCGGTGCGCCGCCTCGTCTCGGGCGCGGGGCACGATGCCATGAACATGGCCGCGTTGTGCCCCACCGCCATGCTGTTCATCCGGTGCCGCGAAGGCATCAGCCACAATCCGGCCGAGCATGTCGAGCCTGCCGATGCGGAGATCGCGTTGCGGGTAATGCTCGGTTTCATAGACCGCCTTGGAGATTCCTTTGTCGCTTGATCCGCAGCTCTTTGGAGAAATCGACCCGCCCCAGCGCCTGCTGATGGGGCCGGGGCCGATCAACGCCCACCCGCGCGTGTTGCGGGCGATGAGCGCCGACTTGCTCGGCCAGTTCGATCCCGAGATGACCGGGTTCATGAACCAGGTCATGGCACTCTACCGCCCGATCTTCGGGACGCAGAACCAGTGGACGATGCTGGTCGACGGCACCGCCCGCGCCGGGATCGAGGCGGCGCTAGTCAGCCTCGTCGCGCCGGGCGACGTGGTGCTGGTGGTCAACTTCGGCCGCTTCGGCCTGCTGCTGACGGAAATCCTCCAGCGCATCGGCGCGGTGATCGAGACGGTCGAGGCGCCCTGGGGCGAAGTCGTGCCGATGGAGCGCATCGCCGAGGCCATCGCGCGTTGCCATCCCAAGATCGTGGCGACCATCCACGGCGACACCTCGACGACGATGGCGCAGCCTCTCGAAGGCTTCGGCGAACTGTGCCGCCGGGCGGGCGCGCTGTCCTACGTTGATGCCACGGCGACGATCGGCGGCATGGAACTGGCGGCGGATCGCTGGGATGTCGATGTGGTTACCGGCGGCCTGCAGAAGTGCCTCGGCGGTCCCTCGGGATCGGCCCCGATCACGATCTCGGACCGTGCCGCCGAGCACATCGGCAAGCGCCGTCATGTCGAGCAGGGCATCCGCGTCGCCGGAACGGTCGATGGTGCCGGCCCGCGCATCGGCTCCAACTACTTCGACCTCGCGATGATCATGGACTACTGGTCCGAGAAGCGCCTGAACCACCATACCGAGGCGACCTCGATGCTTTACGCCGCCCGCGAATGCGCGCGCATCGTGCTGGGCGAGGGGCTGGAGGCACGCTATGCCCGCCATGCCTCGGCGGGCCGGGCGATGACAGCGGGCCTGCGCGCGATGGGCCTGACGGTGTTCGGCGACGACCGCTATCGCATGACCAACGTGACTGGCGTGTACATCCCCGAGGGCGTCGATGGCGAAGCCGTGCGAGGCGCCATGCGCGAGCTGTTCGAGATCGAGATCGGCACGGCGTTTGGGCCGCTTCAGGGCAAGATCTGGCGCATCGGCGCGATGGGTTACAACGCGATGAAGCACAAGGTGCTGCTGACGCTGGCAGCGCTGGAATCGTGCCTGGTGATGCAGGGCTTCGCGCTGCCGATGGGCGCGGCGGTTCCGGCGGCCATCGCGGCGTGGGAGGCATGAGGATGGGATCGCCATTCCTCCCCGGCACGGGGAGGGGGACCATGCGCAGCATGGTGGAGGGGTACGCGCCGCGCGGCCTGACCTTCCGTAATGCGCCTGTGCCCCTCCACCACCCTGCGGGTGGTCCCCCTCCCCGTACCGGGGAGGACGCATGAGCGCCCGCGACCTCATCGGCTACGGCCAGACCCCGCCCGACCCGCAGTGGCCCGGCGGCGCGCGCGTGGCAGTGCAGTTCGTCGTCAATTACGAGGAAGGCGCCGAGAACTCGGTGCTGAACGGCGACAAGGGCTCCGAGGCGTTCCTGTCCGAAATGGTCGGCGCGGGCAGCCACCCGGACCGGGCCATGGCGATGGAAAGCCTCTACGAATACGGCAGCCGCGCCGGCTTCTGGCGCCTCCACCGCCTGTTCACCGAGCGCGACCTGCCCGTCACCGTATTCGGCGTGGCCAAGGCGATGGAGATGAATCCCGACGCGGTCGCGGCGATGCTGGCGGCGGACTGGGAGATCGCCAGCCACGGTCTGCGCTGGATCGACTACCAGTACCAGCCCGAGGACGTCGAACGCGCGCACATCGCCGAGGCCATCGCGCTCCACGAAAAGCTTACCGGCCAGCGCCCGTTCGGCTGGTATCAGGGCCGGACCTCGCCCAACACCGCGCGGCTGGTGGCCGAGGAGGGTGGCTTCACCTACGACGCGGACAGCTACGCCGACGATCTGCCGTACTGGGATACGAAGTACGGCAAAGCTCAGCTGATCGTGCCCTACACCCTCGACGTCAACGACATGAAGATCGTCGCGCTCAACGGCTTCACCGAGGGCGAGCAGTTCTTCCGCCACATGCGCGACACCTTCGACCAGCTTCGCGAAGAAGGTGGAAGGATGATGTCGGTCGGTCTGCACGCCCGCATCGCCGGCAAGCCTGGGCGCGCGCGGTGGCTGGCGCGGTTCCTCGATCATGTCACCGCCAGCGGCGACGCCTGGGTGGCGCGGCGCATCGACATCGCGCGGCACTGGATGGAGGTGCATCCTCATGCGGATCGATGACCCAGTCCTCCTCGCCGAAGTCACCCACGCCTTCCACGCCTACGAGACGGCGCTGATGGCGGACGACATCCCGGCGATGGACGCGCTGTTCCACGATGCGCCCACCACCAACCGCTACGGCGTGGGGGAAGTGCTCTATGGCATCGAGGAAATCCGCGCGTTCCGAAAGGGACGCGGCGGGTCTCCGCAGCGCAAGCTGGGGAAGGTCGCGATCACCGTCTACGGCGATACCTTCGCCACCGCCGATGCCGAATTCTTCCGCGAAGGCTCCGCCCCTGAAGCTGCTGGCCGCCGGGGTCGCCAGACGCAATCGTGGGTGCGCTTTGCGGACGGCTGGAAGGTCGTTTCCGCTCATGTCAGCCTTGAGGGGAGCACATCGTGACCGCGCTGTTCGAACACAGCCCCTGGGTGGAAGAGCGCGCCGACGCACGGCCGTCTTCCGGCGATCGTCATGCCGATCTGATGGCGGTCCTGTATGCCGCTAGCCCGGACGAGCAACTCGCGCTGATCCGCGCCCACCCGGAACTGGCGGGCAAGGCCGCGATCGACCGCACCCTGACCGAGGCCAGCACCGCCGAGCAGGCCAGCGCCGGGCTCGACCGCCTGACCCCTGAGGAATACGCCGAGTTCCACCGCCTGAACGCCGCTTACCGCGCAGCGTTCGACTTCCCTTTCATCATCTGCGTGCGCCTGACCGACAAGGCTGGTATCCTTGCTGCGATGGACCGCCGCCTCGCGAACGACCGCGAGACCGAAGTGGCGACCGCGCTGGAGCAGATCGGCGAGATCGTCCGCCTGCGCCTGGAAGACATGACATGACTGACAAGATCGGCCTTCCTGCGCTCGAGGCGCAGCTTGCCCGCGAACTGGAGTTGATCGGCTTCGCTCGCCCCGAATGGGTGCGACCGCGCGCGGTAGAGGGCGCGCCGGTGCTCGATGTCGCGGTCATCGGTGGGGGGCAATGCGGCCTCTCCGCCGCGCTGGGCCTGAGGCGCGAGGGCGTGACCAACGTGCGCGTGTTCGACGAGAACGAGGCCGGGTTCGAAGGGCCCTGGGAAACGTATGCGCGCATGGTCACGCTGCGCACGCCCAAGCATCTGAACCCGATCGATTTCGGCGTGCCCTCGCTGACCTACCGCGCCTGGTGGGAAGCGCAGCACGGCGCGGCGGGCTGGCAGGCGGTCGACAAGATCGCGCGCGGCGACTGGATGGAGTATCTGCGCTGGTATCGCCGCGTGCTCGACCTGCCGGTGGAGAACGGCGCGAAGCTCCAGCGGATCGAGCCGGTCACGGCGCATGGCGTGCATTGCCTGCACTTCGCTGACGGCAGCGTGGCACTGGCGCGCAAGGTCGTGCTCGCCACCGGCATCCAGGGCGGCGGCGAATGGCACACCCCGGCGATGGTGCGCGACAACCTGCCCCGGCACTTGTGGGCGCACACCAGCGAGCCGATCGACTTCGCGGCACTGCACGGCAAACGCATCGGCGTGCTGGGCGGCGGCGCCTCGGCCTTCGACAACGCCAACTTCGCGCTGACGCAGGGCGCGGCGGCGGCGGAAGTGTTCATGCGCCGCAAGGAACTGCCCCGCATCAACCCGATCCGCTTCATGGAGCGCGTCGGCTTCACCGCTCGCTACCCGGCGCTGGACGATCAGACCAAATACGCGGCAATGGACGCTTTCCTCGGTCACAACCAGCCGCCGACGAACGACACCTTCGAGCGCGCGGCGGCATGGCCCGGCTTTGCCCTGCACCTCGGCGCGCCTTGGCTGGACGTGAAGGAACATGACGGGTTGGTGCGTGTCACAACGCCGCACGGGCATCACGACTTCGACTTCGTTGTCGTCTCCACCGGCCTCCTCAGCGATCCCGGCCTGCGTCCAGAACTGGCGGACGTGGCCGACCTCATCGCCCGCTGGTCCGATCGCGTGACGCCTCCGGGCAAGCCCAATGCGCTCATCGATGCTCACCCTTATCTCGGCAACGCTTTCGAGTTTCTGCCGCGCGATGGAGCGGACGGCGCGCCGCTGCACGGATTGTTCGCGTTCAACTATTCGGCGCTGGTGAGTCTGGGGCTCTCCGCCTCGGCACTGTCGGGCCTGCACAATGCGCTGCCCCGGCTGGTCAAGGGCGTGGCCGACCAACTCTTCCTCGACGACCGGGAGGCTCTGGTGGCCGACTTTCTCGATTATGACGAGCACGAATTCCTCGGCCAGTGGCCGCGTGAGGAGGAGACGGTCGCATGAGCAGTCTGTCCACGCACGTCCTCGATACGACACACGGCGCTCCCGCGACGGGGATTTCCCTGTGTCTCGAAACCGGGTCGGGTACGATCCTGTTCACCGGCGAGACCAATGCCGACGGCCGCTGCCCGGGGCTCCCGGCGCTGCCGACCGGCACGTATCGCCTGACTTTCGCGGTGGCCGCCTATTTCCGGGGCAAGGGGATCAAGCTGCCCGAGCCGCCGTTCCTCGATCATGTCTCGATCGATTTCGGCATTGCCGACCCCGATGCGCATTACCACGTACCGCTGCTGGTCTCGCCTTTCGGCTACTCGACCTACCGGGGCAGCTGACGTGCCGGTGCGCTTCCTTCTTGATGGCGAAGTGGTCGAACTGGACGCGGTCGATCCGACCGCGACGGTGCTCGATCATCTGCGCTACACGATGCGGCGCACCGGAACCAAGGAAGGTTGCGCCGAGGGAGACTGCGGTGCCTGCACGGTGCTGGTCGGCGCGCTGGAAGGCGAGGGCGTGGCATGGCGCGCGGTCAATTCCTGCATCCAGTTCCTGCCGATGCTGGACGGCAAGGCGGTTATGACCGTCGAAAGCCTCAAGGACGATACCGGCACGCTCAATGCCTTGCAGGAGACGATGGCCTGCAACGGGAGTTCGCAGTGCGGCTTCTGCACGCCGGGCTTCGTCATGTCGCTGCACGGCCGCACCATCGGCGCGCGCGGCTGCGATCTGCCGGTAGAGGATGTGATCGCGGGCAACTTGTGCCGCTGCACCGGCTATGGTCCGATCATCGAGGCCGGGGAAAGTGCCGGATCTTGCGAGCAGGACGATACGAGGGTGATCGCCGCGCTCAAGGCGCTGGAGCGCAGCGCTTCGGGCGAATGGCGGGGCCGCCGCTGGTTCGCGCCGCGCACCTGCGATGAACTCGCTGCATTGCTGACCGAACATCCCGACGCGCGTTTGGTGGCCGGGGCTACCGACGTGGGCCTGTGGGTCACCAAGGGCCTGCGCGATCTGGGCACCGTGATCTTCCTGGGCGGCATCGCCGAACTCGCGGCGATCGAGGAAAGCGCCGATGCGCTGACCCTCGGTGCGGGCGTGCGTTACGCCGATGCGCATGCGGCGATGGCTCGATTGCATCCGGACCTCGGCGAACTCGTGCGCCGCATCGGGGGGCTTCAGGTACGCAACGCCGGGACCGTGGGCGGCAATATCGCCAACGGTTCGCCGATCGGCGATGGCCCTCCGGCGCTCATTGCACTCGGTGCCGAACTTACGCTGCGCAGCATGGCGGGGCGGCGGACGATGGCGCTGGAGGACTACTTCCTCGCTTACGGCAAGCAGGACCGGCAGCCTGGCGAGTTCGTCGAATCCGTGCGCATCCCGCGCCCTCCGGCGGATGCGGTGATCCTGATTTCCAAGCTCTCGCGCCGGTTCGACAGCGACATCTCGGCGGTCTGCGGCGCCTTCGCGCTGCGCGTCGAGGACGGCGTGATCGAAGAGGCGCGCGCCGCGTTCGGCGGCATGGCGGCGACTCCGAAGCGGGCCGGCACGTGCGAGGCCGCCCTGATTGGCCAGCCTTTCGCCGACGCCACGTTCACCGCCGCTGCCGAAGCGCTGAAAGCGGACTTCGAACCGCTGACCGACGTGCGCGGCTCTTCCGCCTACCGCGTCGAGGCCGCTGCGAACTTGCTGCGCCGTCTCTGGCTGCGCTCTCAGGGTGTCGCGACTTCCGTGCTGGAGGCTGTCGATGGCTGAGCGCGATGCCGCCTGGAAGGTGCTGCCCAAGCCCTCGCACCCGCACGACAGTGCGCGGCTCCATGTCGCGGGCGAGGCGCGCTATGCGGACGATCTGACCGAACCTGCGGACATGCTGCACCTCGCCTTCGGCCAGTCGAGCGAGGCGCGCGCGCGGATCGTCTCGATGGACTTGTCCGAGGTGCGCGCGTCTCCCGGCGTCGTCGCGGTCTATACTGCCGCCGACATTCCCGGCGCGAACGACGTCAGCCCGGTCGCGGGCGACGACCGGCTGCTCGCCGATGGGGAAGTCATCACCCACGGACAGGCGGTGTTCCTCGTGGCCGCGACCAGCCAGCGCGCGGCCCGCATCGCCGCGCGTCTCGGCCGCATCGCGTACGAACCGCTCCCTGCCGCGCTCACGGTCGTCGAGGCGCAGGTTGCCGGATCGCACATCGAGCCCGCGCAGCGCATGGCCCGGGGCGATGCTCCTGCCGCGCTGGACGCCGCGCCGCACCGCCTTTCGGGCCGCTTCGCCATGGGCGGGCAGGATCACTTCTACCTTGAGGGCCAGGTCTCGGTCGCGACGCCGGGCGAGGACGGGCAGGTCCACGTCCTGTGCTCCACCCAGCACCCGAGCGAGGTCCAGCACCTCGTCGCGCACATGTTGCACGTATCGTCCGCCGACGTGACGGTGGAGGTGCGGCGCATGGGCGGCGCGTTCGGCGGCAAGGAGACGCAGGCCGCGCTGTTCGCCGCCGCCGCCGCGCTGGTCGCCAGCAAGACCGGTCGCCCCGCCAAGTTCCGCGTCGATCGCGACGATGACATGGTCATGACCGGCAAGCGCCATCCCTTCGATGTCGCCTACGAGGTCGGCTTCGACGACGCGGGCCGTCTGCTGGCGCTGTCGCTGCACCTCGCCTCGGCGTGCGGGGCGACGGTGGACTTGTCCCCGGCGATTAACGACCGCGCGATGTTCCATTCGGACAACTGCTACTTCCTGCCCGACGTCGAAGTCGTGTCCGAGCGTTTGAAGACCAACACCGTCTCGGCCACCGCCTTCCGCGGCTTCGGTGGGCCGCAGGGCATGCTGGCGATCGAGCGCGTGATCGACGACGTGGCGATGGCGCTGGGCCGCGACCCGCTCGATGTGCGGGTGCCGAACCTCTACGGTCCGGGGCGCGAGACGACGCCTTACGCGATGACCGTCGCCGACAACGTCGCGCCGCAGATCATCGCCCGGCTGCGAACGACTTCGCGCTACGATGAGCGGGCGAAGGCGATCGAGGCTTTCAACGCCGCCAATCCCGTTCTCAAGAAGGGCATCGCGCTGACGCCGGTGAAGTTCGGCATCAGCTTCACCACGACCCATCTCAACCAGGCCGGCGCGCTGATCCACGTCTATGCCGATGGCTCGATCCAGGTGAACCACGGCGGCACCGAAATGGGGCAGGGCCTCTACACCAAGGTCGCGCGGGTGGTGGCCGACGTTTTCGCGGTGCCGATGGAGACTATCCGCATCACCGCGACCCGCACCGACAAGGTGCCCAATACCTCGGCCACGGCGGCCAGTTCCGGCGCGGACCTCAATGGCATGGCGGCGCACAACGCGGCGATGACGATCCGCGACCGGCTGACGGACTTCCTCGCCCGCACTTACAGCTTGGAAGAAGGCGAGGTGCACTTCACCCCCGGCGGCGTGATTGTCGGCGCGGAGACGCTGGATTTCGCGCAAGTCACGCGCAAGGCCCACATCGGGCGCGTGTCGCTGTCCTCGACCGGCTATTATGCGACGCCGGGGATCGAATACGATCGCTCGGTCTTCAAGGGGCGCCCTTTCTACTACTTCGCCTATGGGGCGGCGGTGAGCGAGGTCGTTATCGATACGCTGACCGGCGAGCATAAGGTGCTGGCCGTCGACATCATCCACGACGTCGGCCGCTCGCTGAACCCGGTGATCGACAAGGGCCAGATCGAGGGCGGCTTCATCCAGGGGCAGGGCTGGCTGACGAGCGAGGAACTCGTGTGGGACGCCAAGGGGCGCTTGCTGACGCACAGCCCCGCGACGTACAAGATCCCCACCGCCTCCGACCGGCCCAGGCATTTCACCGTGACCTTGTGGGACGGCGAGAACGTCGAGCCCACCATCAACCGTTCCAAGGCGGTGGGCGAGCCGCCGTTCATGCTGGCGATCTCGGTTTTCTCGGCGCTGAACCTCGCCGTTGCCGCGACCGTGCCCGGCAAGCGCGCGCTGCCGCAGCTCGATGCGCCCTGTACGCCTGAGCGTATCCTCAAGGCGATCGCGGCGTTTTCGGCATGACGCAGTGGATCGGCTGGCTGCGGCGGCTGGACCGGACGGTCCCGACCGCGATGGTGTCCGTGCTCGCCAGCGAGGGCTCGGCCCCGCGCGGGGCGGGTACGCGGATGCTCGTTACTGCGCAGGGGCAGGAAGGGACTATCGGCGGCGGCCAGCTGGAATACCGCGCGGTCGAGCAGGCGCGCGCGATCCTCGATCATGCACCGGGTTCGTGGCGGGTGCAGGACTATCCGCTCGGCCCGCTGTTGGGGCAATGTTGCGGTGGCCGGGTGCGGGTGCTGGTGGAGCATCTCGACACCGGGGCGCTCGACTGGCTGCATGACGCCGAGCCCGGCCGGATGCTGGCGACCAGCTTTGCCGAAGACGCCGTGGAACGCCGCGTGTTCGAGCGTGAAACGGTCACCCGCCAGTCCGCGCGCGGCGACAGGCCCGAAGTTGGCGCCCGCATCGTCGAGCCAGTGGGCGAGCGGCCGCGCCCGGTCTACCTGTTCGGTGCGGGCCATGTCGGGCAGGCCATCGCTCGTCACATGACCGGGTTGCCGCTACAACTCGCCTGGTTCGACACTCGGCCCGAGCAGGCGCATATCGACGGTGTGACGCTGGTAGCCGAGGAGGACATCGCGCACTGCGTCGCCGAGGCTCCGGCCGACGCGGCCATGCTGATCCTGACGCATGACCATCCGCTGGACTATCACCTGACGCTGGCGGCGCTGGGGCGTGCCGAGTTGCCGGCGTTCGTCGGCCTCATCGGCTCATCCACCAAGATCACCCGTTTCCGGTCGCGACTGGCGGCGGACGGGATTTCACCGGAGGCACTGGACCGCCTCACCGCCCCGATCGGCGTGCCCGGCGTCTCCGGCAAGGAGCCCGACGTGATCGCCATCGCGGTCTGCGCGCAGCTGCTGCAATTGAGAGGAAAATGATGAGTATCGATCGTCGTCCCGGACGTTATCCGGGACCGGTGGCAGTCCTTGGGCGCGAAGCATCGGCAAGGCGCCTGGCCGAAAAGTGGGCTGTTCCCGGCCAGCGGTCCCGGATCACGTCCGGGACGAAGCGCGCATGATCCGCGCCTATCGCGCCGAACTGCTCTCGGTCCCGCATGACGCGCCCGATGCCGTGCGCCATGAACCCGACGGCCTGCTCGTCGTCGAGGATGGCGTGGTCATCGCGCGCGGCGCTTACCCGGACCTCGCGGACAAGTATCCCGATGCCGAAATGCTGCCCGGCCTCGTCGTTCCCGGCTTCATCGACGCGCACGTCCATTACCCCCAGACCGACCGCATCGCCTCCTACGGGGAACAGCTTCTCGACTGGCTCGACAAGCACATCTTCCCGGCGGAAAAGGCGTTCGCGGACAAGGCCCACGCCGATGCCGTGGCGGCGTTCTTCCTCGACGAACTGCTGCGCAACGGAACCACCAGCGCGTTGGTCTATCCCACCGTCCACGAACAGTCGGTCGATGCCCTGTTCGAGGCCGCGCTGGAGCGGCGAATGCGCATCGTTTCCGGCAAGGTGCTGATGGACCTCGGCCCCGAAGGCCTGCAGGATACCGTCGCTTCGGGACGGGCCGAAACCGAGGCGCTGATCCGGCGCTGGCGCGGGCGGGGCAGACTGGGCTACGCGGTGACCCCGCGTTTCGCGCTCGCCTCCAGCGATGCGCAGCTGGCCGACGCAGGCGCGCTTCTGGCCAAGCATCCCGACGTGCTGATGCACACGCACTTGTCGGAGAACGTCCACGAAGTCGCCGCCGTCGCCGCGCGGTTCCCGGACAGCGCCGACTACCTCGATGCTTACGACCGCTTCGGACTGGTCACGCCGCGCTCGGTCTTCGCGCACGGCATCCACTTGTCCGACCGGGCCTGCACGCGCCTGCACGAGAGCGGCGCGGGCGTGGCGGTCTGTCCTTCGTCCAACCTGTTCCTTGGGTCCGGACACTTCAACTTCGGACAGGCGGACCGGCACGCGCTGCGGCTGGGCCTGGGCACCGACGTCGGGGCGGGCACGTCGTTCTCGATGCTGCGCACCGCCGGGCTCGCCTACCAGGCCGCGCTGGCCCGCGAGGACCGGCTCGATCCGTTCCGCGCGCTCTATCTCGCCACGGCGGGAAGCGCCTCGCTGCTGCACATCGCCGACCGCGTGGGGGCGCTGGAAGTGGGGCAGGAAGCCGACTTCGTCGTGCTCGACAGCGCCGCCACGCCGCTCACGGCGCGGCGCACGGCGGATGCAGACCTTGCCACGCGGCTCTTCGCACTCCAGATCCTCGGCGACGAGCGCGCCATTTCCCGTACTTACCTGCTGGGCGAATGCGCGTACAAAAGGACACCATGACCGATCTTGCCCAGTTCATCGCCGGCCTCCCCAAGGCCGAATTGCACCTCCACATCGAAGGCAGCCTCGAGCCCGAACTGATGTTCGCACTGGCGCAGCGCAACAATGTCGCCATTCCTTACGCCTCGGTGGAGGAGGTGCGCGCCGCCTACGATTTCTCGAACCTGCAGGACTTCCTCGACATCTACTACGCGGGCGCCGACGTGTTGCGCACCCGCGCGGATTTCCATGACCTCGCGATGGCGTACTTCACGCGCGCCGCGGCGGACGGCGTTGTCCATGCGGAGATCATGTTCGATCCGCAGACTCACACCGATCGCGGCATTCCCTTTGCCGAAGTGATCGAGGGCCTGTTGTCGGCAATGGCGGCGGCCGAGGCCGAATTCGGCCTGACGTCGCAGCTTATTCTCTCGTTCCTGCGCCATTTGCCGGAAGAGGCCGCCTTCGCCACGCTGGAGATGGCCGAGCCCTGGCTGGGCAGAATCACGGCGGTGGGGCTCGACAGTTCGGAAGTCGGCCACCCGCCCGCCAAGTTTGCCCGCGTCTTCGCGGCGGCGCGCGAAAAGGGCCTGAAGATCACCGCCCATGCCGGGGAGGAAGGCCCGCCTGCCTACGTCCACGAGGCGCTGGACCTGCTCGGCGTCGACCGCATCGACCATGGCAACCGCGCGCTGGAGGACGAAGCGCTGGTTGCGCGCCTCGTGGCCGAGGGAATGACGCTGACCGTCTGCCCGCTGTCGAACCTCAAGCTCTGCGTGGTGAAGGACCTTGCCGATCATCCGCTGGACCGGATGCTGGCGGAGGGCTTGAAGGCTACGGTGAATTCCGACGATCCGGCTTATTTCGGCGGCTACGTGGCCGACAACTACCGGGCCGTCGCCGAGGCGCGTGGCCTTTCGCGCGATGACTTGGTGACGCTGGCGCGCAACAGCTTCACTGGCTCTTTCCTGCCGCCGGAGGTGGTCGCACGGCATGTCGAGCGGCTGGAGGCTTACGCCGCAGGGTAACCTGCCGTCGTCCCGGACTTGATCCGGGATCGGTGGCTGTCTTTAGGTGAGAGCTTGCAGCGCGTGCAGCGAAGTGGGCTGTTGATGGCCAGCGGTCCCGGATCAAGTCCGGGACGACGGGGATTAAACTTTCGCCACCGGGTTGATCCTCACTCGCCAGCCTGGCCATGCTTCGCGCTATGAAAAAAGGCGGGTTCAGCTACATCATGGCGAACCGGCCCTTCGGCGTGCTCTATGTCGGCGTCACTAACGACATTCATGTTCGGATGCACCAGCATCACGAAGGGCGCGGATCGCGTTTTTGCCAGCGCTAAGGCATCGACCGGCTGGTGCTGGTCGAACCGCATGCCTTCATTCAAGAGGCCATCGCGCGCGAGAAGCAGCTGAAGGCCTGGCGGCGAGAGTGGAAACTGGAATTGATAGAACAGGCCAATCCGACATGGGATGACCTGTCCCGGTTACCGTAGATGGGGCTCTAAACGTCCTGCGCGCCGAGCCAGTGCTCGTTTTCGGGCGGGACGAAGTTGACGATGCGATCGATCATCGCCTCGGGGTCCTTCTCCACGATCAGCATCGCGCGGTGGCGCGGCTGGAGGAAGCCTTCCTCCACCACGTTGTCGATGAACTGGCCCAGCCCCGAGTAGAACCCGTTGACGTCGAGCAGGCCCACCGGCTTGTTGTGATAGCCGAGCTGCGTCCAGCACCACGCCTCGAACATTTCCTCGAACGTGCCGATGCCGCCGGGCAGAGTGACGAAACCGTCCGAGAGGTTGGCCATCATCGCCTTGCGCTCGTGCATGGTCTTGACGACGTGAAGCTCGGTGATGCCCTGGTGGTCGTGCTCGCGCGCGCGAAGGGCCTCGGGGATGACGCCGATGACTTCGCCGCCCGCCGCGCAGGCCGCGTCCGCGACCACGCCCATCAGGCCGACCATGCCGCCGCCGTAGACGAGGCCGATGCCGCGCTTGGCCAGCAGCGTGCCGAACTGGTGCGCAGCTTCGCGATACAGGGGATTAACGCCCGCAGAAGAGCCGAGATAGACGCAGATCCGCATGATCAGCCAAGCCTCTCGGGGACCGAGCGCGCTTCCTCGACGATGGCGTCCTTGGTGCCGACCGATTCCCACGGGAACACGAACCAGCGCTTGTCCTCGTCACGGTCGATGGCGTCGACGTAGAGTTCGGCGACCGCCTTGGAACGGGTGTTGTTGATCAGCACCGCGAAGCGCAGGTTTTCGGCATCGCAGCCGTTGTCGCCCAGCAGATTGCGGATGTACTCGATGGTGCCGCCGCTGTCGTTGATGTCGTCGACGAAGAGCAGGCGCTTGCCCTCGGCGGTCATCCCTGCGACCTTGCCGAGCAGTTCGTCGGCAAAGCCGGGAACCTTGGCCGAGTGGTCGATCGACAGCATCGGCACTTCGAGCTGGTGCGAGATGTAGACCGCCGGCACGAGGCCGCCGCGGCCGACGCCGATGATGAATTCGGGCTGCCATTCGCCTTCGCGGATCTTGCGCGAGAGCACGCGGACTTTGGCGAGGAAGTCCTCGTAGTATTCGAGGTAATGCAGTTGCGGTTCTTCGGTCTGGCTCATGCGGAGCGAATCCTGTCCGGCGATGTCGGGAAAGGTGTGCCGATAGGGACACTATGGCGCAAGGGCAACCGGGTGAGGTGCATCATGCGTCGTTCTCTTCCGTCGAGAGCATCGATTCCACATAGCTGAGGCCCGCGAACCCGTTCTCGATCTCCGACAGAACGAGACTGGCCGCATAGGAAGGGGTGCGTGCGGAGTTGGTACAGAGCGCCAGCGTCATCGGCCGCAGCAGCGCGTCGGAGATGCGGGTGAAGGATACCTGGCCCGCTTGCACTTCGGTGATCACGTCGAGTGAGGACAGGATACCCACGCCCGCTCCGGCCTGCACCAGCGAGGCGATCATCTGGATGTTGTCGGAGGTCGCGATCCGGCTCATGTCCATGCCTGTCGTGCCTTCGAGGACGGCGATCTGCTGGCTGATCGCCAGAACTTCGGCCGGGACGATCAGCGGCTCGCCGATGGCGGCGGAGAAGCGGGCCTCGGACAGTTCGCCCAGCGGGTGCCCCGGCGGCGTGATGAAGCCGAGAACCACTTCCACGAAGGCGCGTACCGTCAGGTCGCGGTAGCTGTGCGGTTCGAACAGGATGCCGAAATCGACCTCGCCGCTGGCGACGGCTTTGCGCACCTCGTCGTTGGCCTGAACCTTCACGCCGACGGTAATGCCCGGATACCGTTCCTGCACCGAGCGGACGACCGAGGGAATGTAGCCTTTGGCCAGCGCGTCGATGATGGCGAAGTCCACGTGACCGCGTTTGAGCCCGCGCAAGTCCTCTATCTGCGCGCGGATGTCCTGCATGTTCTTCTGCCAGCGGTTGCCCGCCGCCATCATGATCTCTCCCGCCGCCGTCAGGCGCAGGCCGGTGGGCAGACGCTCGAACAGGGGTGTGCCGATCTCCGCCTCGACGTTGAGGATCTGGCGGGCGATGGCCGAGGCCGAGACATTGAGTTCGTCGGCGGCCTTGCGGATCGAACCGTGGCGGCCGACGACCATGAAATAGCGCAGAAAACGGGAAAAGGCGGGCATGGCGACTTTAGACCTGCTCTAATTTTTGCAACGGACCGTGGGATTCATTGCGTTTGCTAGCACTATCTCCTGTGCCGTACCACCGCTAGCAATACCGGAAGGTGCGATCCGACGAACGCGATTTCCCGATCCTCTCCCTACAGGGGGATCGTCGGTCGCCGGAGCCGCACTTTTGGTAAGGGGGCGCGCCGGTGCCGGGTGAATCCACCGAACCTGCGCGGGTGCGCCCCCCGTTCTCGGGGTTCTAGTTACAATGATTGCTTATCGATCCGGCCGCCCCTTGAGGGCTTCCTTGCGTGCGCTGGCGCTTGCCGCAGCAGCGGGCCTGCTTGCGCCCGTCGCTGCGGCAGCGGCCGAGCCTGCGCTGCCGGAAATTCCCAAGGTCACGCCGATTCCGGTGAAGGTCATCGTCGTCGCCACGTTCGAGCCGGGCGAGGACAAGGGCGATGCCCCAGGCGAATTCCAGGCCTGGGCCGAGCGCGAGCATCTCGACGAGGTGATCCCGGTCAAGGGCACGCTCCACCCGCTGCGCCGCAATGCTGACGGGCTCTACGGTATGGTCTGGGGCAGCCCGGACACGATGATCGGCAGCGTGTCCGACCAGCTGACCGCGCTGCTGATGGACCCGCGCTTCGATTTCACGAAGACGTACTGGCTGTTCACCGGCATCTCCGGCGTCGATCCGCAACTGGCCTCGGTCGGCAGCGCGGCGTGGTCGCGCTGGGTTATCGACGGCGACAAGCTGCGGGAGTTCGACGACCGCGAAGTGCCTAAGGACTGGCCTTATGGCTTGTTCGCGATCGGCGCCGACAAGCCCAACACCTTGCCCGGAGCCACCCAGGACTTCGCCGGCTTCACGGACATCCGCAAGCTGTCGATGTCGGCCGAGCTGAATCAGGGGCTCGCCTACTGGGCCTATGGTCTCAGCAAGGACGTGAAAATCCCTGATTCGCCGGAGCTTAAGGCCGACCGCGCGCGCTGGAAGGGCTGGCCCAATGCGCAGAAGCCGCCGTTCGTGCTGATGGGCGAGACCTTGGGCGGCCTGCGCTACTGGCATGGTCCGAGCCGCACGCAGTGGGCGCGCGATTGGGTCAAACTGTGGACCGGCGGCAAGGGTCGCTTCGCCATGACCAACATGGAAAGCCAGATCCAGCAGGGCTCGATCCTGATCGCGGCCAAGAACGGTCTGGTCGATGCGAACCGCGTCATGGTGCTGCGCACCGGCTCCAACCCCTCGATGCCGCCTCCGGGCATCTCGGCGGTCGAGAGCGTCGCCAACGAAGGCGCAGGCCAGAAGGCCGCGTTCGAGGCGAACTATCTCGTCGGCGCGCCGGTCGTGCACGAACTGCTCAAGCACTGGGACAAGTACGAGAACGCGGTGCCGGAGGCCCCCGTACCGTGAGGCGCCTCGTTTCCACCTTGCTGACGACGCTGGCCTTGCCTCTCGCGGCCCCGGCCGCGCATGCAGACGAGGCTGCTGCGTCTGCCCTGCTCGACGAAATGGCGGGCAATGCCGGGCGGCTGCGCGTGTTCCTGCAGGCGATGCCCAAAGGCGGCGATCTGCACAACCACCTCGGCGGTTCGGTCTATGCGGAGGACTTCCTCAAGGTCGCCGCCGCCAAGGGCATGTGCGCGGACGCCGGGATCACCCGCATCGTGCCCGGACCATGCCCGGCGCCGCTCCAGATCGGTCCGATGGCCGAGAAGGACCCGTTCACTTACGCGAAGCTGATCGACGCGATCTCCACGCGCGGCTTCCAGAAGGGCATCGGCCCGGCTCTGGTCTCCGGCCACAACCAGTTCTTCTCCAGCTTCCGCAAGTTCGGTCCTGCGGCGGACGGCGAAGACGCGCGCTGGCTGGCCGACGCCTTCGCCAGCGCGGGCCGCAACAACCTCGTCTACGTCGAACTGATGCACAATCCGGACAGCACGACGCCATTCATGCTGTCCGCGCCCGATGCTCCGCTGGGCGTCGATGGGATCGCCGCCGCCTACAAGCGCGACCTTCCGGCGGCTCAGGCGTTGGTCGCGCCGGCTATCGCGGAAGTGGACGAGGAGGAAGCCTTCGCGAAGAAGCGCCTCGGCTGCAGCACGAAGGCGGCCGATCCGGGCTGCGGCGTCGCGATGCACTACATCTACTCGGCCATGCGCGGATTGCCGCCGCAGGTCGTGTGGCGCTCGATGCTCGCGGGCTTCGTGCTGGCGGACAAGGACCCGCGCTTCGTCGGCGTCAACATCGTCATGCCCGAGGACGATCCGGTCGCCTTGCGCGACTACGACCTGCACATGGCGATGTTCCGCTTCCTCGAAGCGAAGTACCCCAAGGTCAACGTCACCATGCACGCGGGCGAACTCGCGCTCGGTCTGGTGCCGCCCAAGGATCTCGAGGACCATATCGGCAAGGCCGTCGCCTCGGGTGCCAAGCGCATCGGCCACGGCGTCGACATTGCCTATGAAGTCAACGCCCCGGAAACCCTCGCCCGCATGGCGCGGGACGGGATCGGGGTGGAGATCAATCTCACCAGCAACGCCGTGATCCTGGGAGTGGAGGGCGGCGTCCATCCGCTGCACGTCTACCGCTCGATGGGCGTGCCGGTGATGCTCTCCACCGACGACGAGGGCGTGCTGCGTTCCGACATGACCAACGAGCATGTCCGCGCAGTGCAGCAACAGGGGCTGCACTACGCCGACCTCAAGGAACTGGCGCGCAACAGCCTCGAATATTCCTTCGCGCCGGGCGCGAGCCTGTGGGCGGACCGCCGCTATGGGGCAGTGGTGGCGCCGTGCGCGACGGACTTCGCGGCCGGGTCCTGCAAGACATTTCTCGCAAAGAACGAGAAGGCCACGCTGCAGGCACGGCTGGAGATGAACTTCGACCGGTTCGAGCGCTCGCTCGACCGGTTCAAGGCCAGACAGGGAGCGGCGGGGGACTGAATTCCCCGCCGCGATCGCGGATGCTTGCCGTCAAAGCAACGGCGCACCGTAAACAGGGAACTGCACAGGGAAGTGCGGGAGAGGAGGGACACAACAGCACGCGGCGGGCGGCAAGGACCGTTCCCGCCGTATCAAGGGGGCATACCATGAGGGATATGATCCGTTTCACTGCGCGCAAGACGGTATTGGCCGCGGGCGCGCTGCTTTGTTGCACTGCACTGACGACACCGGCTTTCGCGCAGGCGGCCGCCGATGAAACGACCGAGGACGGCAAGGACATCGTCGTCACCGGTTCGCTCGGCGCTCTGCCGATCGAGGGTGTCGGCACCGTCTTCGGCTTCGACAAGACCGTGACCGAGACGCCGCGTTCGGTCTCCACCATCAGCGCCGAGCAGATGGAACGCTTCGGCATCACCGACATCTACGACCTCGTCGCGCAGTCGCCGGGCACGTTCACAAACTCGTTCTTCGGCGTCGGCGGCGCGCTCGACATTCGCGGTACTCCGGGCGAAATCTACTTCCGCGGCATGCGCCGCCTCGACAACCCCGGCAACTACCCGACCCCGATCGGCGCCTCCGAGCGCATCGACATCGTGCGCGGCCCGGCCTCGCCGATCTACGGTCCGTCGAAGACCGGCGGCTACATGAACTTCGTGCCGAAGTCGGCGCGCGTTCAGGGCGGCTCCTACCTCGCCAGCCCCGAGGGTGAGGTCACCATGACCGGCGGCAGCTGGCGCAAGGCCGATATCAAGGCCGAAATGCGCGGCCCGGGCAAGATCGGCACGCAGGAATTCGGCTACAGCCTGTTCGCGGAAGTCGAGGATTCGGGCAGCTACTACGACAACATGTCGACCCGTCAAACGATCCTGCAGGGTTCGTTCGACACCGACCTGACGCCCAACCTGCGCCTCGAATTCGGCGGCATGTACCAGAACTACAAGGGCCAGCAGAACGGCGGCTGGAACCGCCTGACGCAGGACCTCGTCGACAACGGCACGTACATTACCGGCTCGGCAAAGCCGCTCGACACCAATGGCGACGGCCAGATTTCGCAGGGCGAGATCAACGCGGCGGTTCCCGGCGGCATGTCGATCTTCGGCGGCTTCGCCTGCGGTGGCGGGGTGTTTGCATCGTCGATCACGGACGCATGCTTTACCAGCTCGCCGAACAGCGCGCTCAACCTCACCAACGTGGGCACCGCCAAGCTCAGCCGCCGCAAGACGCTGACCGGCAAGAACGATCGCCTCGATAACAAGGGCAGCACGCTTTACGCCGACCTCATCTGGAAGGGGGCCGGCGATCTCGAGATCAAGAACCAGTTCTTCTTCGACTCGTACGACAACATCAACGAGAATTCCTACGGCTTCTCGCAGTTCCACGATTCCTATGCGATCGAGAACAAGGTCGTCATCTCGGACAAGTTCGAGAACGACATCGGCAAGTTCGCATTCCAGGTATCGCCGTCGATCCGCTACACCAACTTCAAGCACGGCGACGATTTCAACTACGAATATTTCCACCGCGTCGACCTGACCGTCGGCTACACCCCGGCGTCGGATCGCCTGCTCTCGACCGAGTGCGACTGCGATTACACCAACTATGTCACCGGCCACTACACCGATTACTCAATCGCCGCGCTTGCGGACTTCGACTTCAGTTTCGGTCTCGATGTGACGGTGGGTGCCCGTTACGACTACCTCAAGGCGAAGTCGGCCTACAACATCGGCAAGATGGAAGCGGCGCAGGTCGCATCCAATCGGGAAGGCGGCACCCCGGACAGCGCCAGCGGCAACAAGGGCGCATGGTCGTGGTCGGCCAGCGCCAACTACAAGCTGCCCTACGGCCTGATCCCCTATGCCACGATCGCGCGCCAGTCGACCGTGATCGCCGGGCAGGGCGCCGAACTCTATCCGGGCGACATCGCCGGACAGACCTTCGTTTCGGCCTCCAAGCTCTACGAAGGCGGCCTGAAGGGAAGCTGGCTTGATGATCGCCTCTATGCGGCGGTCTCGATCTACAAGCAGAAGCGCACCGACTACAACATCCAGTCGGTCACGGTGAACCAGTCGGTCGAAACCAAGGGCCTCGAAGCCGAGTTCCGCTGGTCGGTGGACCGTCACCTGCTGATCACCGGTGGCTACACGCGCACCAAGGTCTACAACCTGACCGCGCTGACCAATGGCACGCTGTTCAGCTTCTTCGGCATCGAGGATCTGGTCAACGTCAGCGATCCGTCGCTCTACCTCGGCGGCCAGCCGATCGGCCTCGTGCCGATCACCAGCAAGAGCGACTCGCGCCGTGCGGGTATCCCGACCAACCTCTACTCGCTGACCGCGACCTACGCCTTCGACAACGGCCTGGCGCTGAGCGCCAGCGGGGTGAAGGTGGACTCGGTGTACTCGGGCCAGTCGCAGGCGGTGAAGCTGCCCGCTTACACCAAGATCGACGCGGCCATCTCGTACGAGACCGGCCCGTGGCTCGCTCGTCTGGTCGTGAAGAACGTCACCGACAAGAAGTACTTCCGTGCCAACTTTACCGAACTGTTCGGTTCCACGATCGTCCTGCCGGAGCTGCCGCGCAGCTTCCAGGCCTCGTTGACGTACAAGTTCTGATGCCCCGAGAGGGAGCGTCGGCGATCGCCGGCGCTCCCTTCTTGCGGTTTGAATCGAAAGGTTACCCATGCGCTCCCAGACGCTCGCGACTCTCATGGCGGGCGCCATGCTCGCTGCGGCCACCCCGGCGTTCGCCGCCGATGCCACGGCATCGCCTCCCACGACTTCCGCCGTCGCCGACTGCGATCCCGGCGCGCCTTGTGACCATCCGCTGCCGGTCAAGGTGGTGATCGTCTCGCTCTTCGAGATCGGCAAGGACGAGGGCGACGTCGCGGGCGAGTTCCAGCTGTGGAAGGCGCGCCGCGGCCTGACCCAGCGTATTCCCTTCCCGCAGTCGTTCCACGACCTCTACTACAATCCCGAGACGCAGGTGCTCGGCATGGTGACCGGGATCGGCACCGCGCGCTCGACGGCGGCGACGATGGCGCTCGGCTTCGACCCGCGCTTCGATCTGAGCCAGGCCTACTGGCTCGTCGCGGGCATCGCGGGCATCGACCCCGAGGATGCTTCGATCGGCTCGGTCGCATGGGCGCGCTACGTCGTCGATGGCGACCTCGCACACGAGATCGACGCGCGCGAAATCCCGGCCGACTGGAAGACCGGCTACTTCGCCCGTCACACCAAGGGTCCGAACGACAAGACCACGAAGCCCGATCCGTCCGGCGGCGAGATGTTCCAGGTCAATCCCAGCCTCGAGAAGTGGGCTTACGAGCTGACGAAGAACATCGAGCTTCCCGACTCTCCGGCGATCGCCGTGGAGCGCGCGAAGTTCGTCGATTACCCGCACGCGCAGGAAGCGCCCTTCGTCCTTGAGGGCGATACGCTCTCCGCCATGACCTTCTGGCACGGTGAGAAGCTGACCGACTGGGCCAACGACTGGGTTCGCTACTGGAGCGGCGGGCAGGGCGAGTTCGTGACTTCGGCGATGGAGGACACCGGCGTCATGCAGGCGATGACTTACCTCGACGCCGTGGGCCGCGCCGACCGTGACCGCGTGCTGGTGGTGCGCGCCGGTTCCAACTTCACGATGCCTCCGCCGGGCGTCGATGCGGCGACTTACCTGCTGCGCGAGAACGAGGGCTATGCGGGGCTCGAGGCGGCGGTGGAGAACCTCTACACCGTGGGCTCGAAGGTGGTCGACGAACTGCTCGGCAACTGGGACCGCTATAAGGACGTGACGCCCTGATTCAGATCGTCATTGCGAGTGTAGCGAAGCAATCCAGGGCGGTTTAAGCGGCCCTGGATTGCTTCGCTACGCTCGCAATGACGCAAGAGAGGGCTCAGTAAGCGGGCGCGTTGCCGAACTGGAAGCCGGTCGAGACTACCCATGCGAAGGCCACGGCGATGACGATGCCGATCAGCGCCTTGACCGGCGACCAGCGCAGGTCCGCCACGTCTTCTCCCGCAGCAACCGGGCGCTTGCCGGTCACCATCGGCCGCACGAGGTTCTGGCGCTTCCACGCAAGGTAGAACACCACCGCCACCACGTGAAGCACCACCAGCGCAAGGATCACGTTGAAGATCGTCGAATGCAGGTCCGAAGCGGCCGAGGACTGGTCGAACGACACGTAAGTCGCCAGCGGCCCGTCGTAGAGCATGTCGATGTCGCTGGCGAACAGCCCCGCCGTCACCATCGCGCCGACGGCCAGCAGCATGGCGACCACGCTCCACCCGCCGAGCGGATTGTGCCCGTCGGCATGGCTCGCCGTCCGGTGGCCAAGGCCCTTGAAATAGGCAGCGACCGCACCCGGCCCGCGTACGAAGCTGGAGAACCGCGCGGTACGGGGGCCGAAGAAGCCCCAGTAGACGCGGAACACCAGCAGCGCGAGGATACCATAGCCCGACAGGCGATGGCGTTCGAGGTCATGCTGTTCCCCGCTCCACCACGAAAAGGCGATGAGCGCGACCAGCAGCCAATGGAACAGGCGGATGGTCGGGTCCCAGACGGGCGTAGTGGAGCGAGTCATGCGTATCCTCAGTCGTCGGCGCGGAACTGCTTGTGGCACGAGCCGCAGGCGCCGCCGACGGCCTTGAACTGCGCGCCGATGGCCGCAGCATTGCCGGTGCCCGCGACGGCGACCAGCTTGTCGGCTTGGGCGATATAGGTCTTCATGGCACCGTCGAAGGCGGCGCGGTTGGTCCAGATCGCGGGCAGGGCTTCGGTCTTCACCCCGGAAGACGGGCCCGAGCCGTTAGGGAACAGGCCAACCTGCGCGCGGCCGGTGGCAGCCAGCGTCTTGGCGGCGGCGACGGCCTGGACCTTGTCGATCGAGCCGCTGGCGAGCTGGTCCTTGAGGACCTTCATGGCGCCGCCCATCTTCTTGAAGTTGGCGTGGCGGGTGGCGATGGCGGTTTCGGCGGGCGAGGCGGCGATGGCGACGGTCGCGCTCACCGTCAGAACGGCGGCGGACACGCCGAGTACGGCAAGCGAGAGCTTGTTGGAAAACGTCATGGTTTTTCGATCCTGATCGGTTTGTTGGGATTCAAGGACGATTGGTGGCTAACACAGGCGCGGCCGTTTGGCCAAAGACTTGATCGTAGACCGCTTTTACCGTCGCAAGTCCGCTTTCGGCCATCTGCGCGGGCGTTGTGCCGCGCGCATTGGCGAGGGTAGGTTTCGCGCCGTGCGCGGCCAGCACCTTGAGCATCGCGCCGAGTTGGTCGTGCATGCCGCCACCGATTACCAGATGCAGCGGTGTGGTGCCCTTGGCATCCGCGACATTGGCATCGGGGGCCAATGCCAGCGCCTCCTCCAGCGCTGCCGCAATGTGGCCCGAAGCGGCGGCGAGGGCGATGTTGACGCCGTTCTCGGCGACGAAAGTGCGGTTCGCTCCGCCTGCGACAAGACGCTTCATAGCATCGATCTGCCCGGCCTGCGCGGCCAGCAGCAGGGGCGGTGTGGGCGGTACGGGGGCGGGCGGCATCCCGAAGTTCGCCTCTGTCACCCACGTGATCCGCGAAGGGCCGGTGAGGCCGTTCACATCCGCGCCTTTCGCCAGCAGCAGGTCGATCAGCGCCGTGTCGCCGCCCTTCGCCGCGACGTGGAGCGGCTGTTCGCCATTGCGGTCGCGCTCGGCGAGGTCGAAGCCCAGCGGTGCCAGCATTTCGGCGGCACGCCAGTTCTTCTGGTAGAGCGCCAGTTGCAGGGCGCTGGTGTTCTCCGGCCCGCGATGGGTTGTATCGGCTCCGGCATCGAGCAGGGCGCGGGTCGCCTCGCCCGAGCCGCTGGTGATGGCGAAGAACAACGGAGTGAAGCCTTCCCCGGTGGCCCGGTTCACCTTCGCTCCCGCCTTGAGAAGCGCGGTGATCGCGCCGAGGTTCCCGGCGGAGGCGGCCCACATCAGCGGCGTCTGTCCGCGCGCATCGAGGCTGTCGGCCTTCGCGCCCTTCGCCAGCATCTGCGTGACGGTCTCTGCGCCCGAGTAGCGCGCGCAGACCGCGAGCGGGGTGACGCCATCCGGCCCGGGCTTGCGTACATCGGCGCGAGCGTCGAGCAGTTGCACGACAATGGGCGTGCTGCCGCGCTCACAGGCGAGGGAGAGGGGAGTGAGGCCTTCGGCATCGATGACATTCGGCTTCGCGCCATGCTTCAGCAGGACGGCGACGAGCGCGGGATCCTGCGTCTCGATGGCGCGGGCAAGCGGGCTTTCGCCATAGAGCAACGGCGCGTTCGCATCCGCACCCGCCTTCAGCGCGCCCTCGACGGTGATCGGATCGGCGGTGGCGAGGGCATCGGCCAAGGTATCGGCCTGCGCGGGCGTGGCGATAAGGCAAGCCAGTGCGGTCAAAGCTCGTCGTCCCGAACTTGATCCGGGACCGGTGGCGGTCTTTAGGCGCGGCGTCGCGCGATGTGCCTTGCCGGGGCGTGGGCCGTTCACGGCCAGCGGTCCCGGAGCAAGTTCGGGACGACGAGGAGGCTCACGCATCGGTCAGTTCCCGCAAGGGCGCCGTACTGTCGCCGAACTTCGCGGTGGGCACGCCCAGCGTCTGCAGGCCCGCCAGCATCAGGTTGGACATGGTGGTGCCCTTCTCGACCCGGCTGTGGCGCCCGCCCTTCACCAGCCCGCCCGCGACGATCACCGGCAGGTCCATGTAGTCGTGCTCGTTGGAATCGCCGAACGCGGAGCCCCGGATCACCAGCGTCCGGTCCAGCAGCGAGGCGTCGCCGTCGCGCGTGTCCTTCATCTTCTGGAGGTAGTAGGCGAAGAATTCCATGTGATAGCGGTTGATCTTCGCCAGCTGGGCCATCTTGTCGGGGTTGTTGCCGTGGTGGCTGAGCATGTGGTGCGAATCCGGCACGCCGATCTCCGGATACGTGCGGTTCGACAGTTCGCGCCCGATCATGAACGTGCCGACGCGGGTGATGTCGGCCTGCATGGCCAGCACCTGCAGGTCGATCATCAGCTTCACATGCTCGGCGAAGTCGTCGGGGATACCTGCGGGTTGCTGTAGATTGGCCGCCTGCGTGGTGGCGGGCGAAGCGGCGCTGCGCTGGATGCGCTTCTCGATGGCGCGGGTGGCGTCGAGGTATTCGTCGAGCTTGCGCTTGTCCTCCATGCCCAGCTGGCCCGAGAGGCGGCGGGTGTCGTCCATCACGAAGTCGAGGATCGAGGACTGGCGCCGCAACTGGGCGAGGCGGCCCGCTTCATCGGTGTCGCCATCGCCGAACAGCCGCTCGAACACGGCGCGCGGGTTCGCCTCGACCGGCAGCGGCACCGTGGGGGTGAGCCACGAGATGCCGTTGGTATAGGCGCACGAATAGTTGATGTCGCACGATCCGAGCAGGCTGGCGGTGTCGATCCCCAGCTCCAGCGAGGCGAGCGGGGTGGCGTCACCCAGGTGCTGCGCGAAGACCTGATCCATCGACACGCCCGCGCGGATGTCCGGCCCTTCGGTCTGCTTGGCGTGTGCGCCGGTAAGGAAGGCGGGGCACGAGCGGCCGTGGCCTGCGGGACGATCGCCCATGGCAGCGGCCTGCGGATGGCCGAGGCCGGAGATGACGGCGATCTGTTCACGATGGGGCGCGAGGGGCTGGAGCGAGGAGGGCAGGACGTAATCGGCCCCTGTCGCGGTGGGCAGGAAGTCCGGCATCGTCATGCCGTTGGGGGAGTAGAACACCTGAAGCCGCTTCGGCCGTGAGGCGAGGTCGGCGGCCTTCGCGCTCGGCATCATGGCTTCGAGGAAGGGCAGCGCCATGGCGGCACCGGCACCGCGCAGCACGGTGCGGCGCGAGAGGGCGGGGCGGATCACTCTCATTTCAGGGCCTTCCGGGGAGTGGTGATCAGGGAGTTTGCCGAGGGGGCTTCGACAAGCTCAGCCTGAGCGGAATTGAGAGCGGTTCTGCCAGAGATATAACCCCAACCCCGCTCACCCTGAGCTTGTCGAAGGGGCAGGCGCGGGGTCTGGCCATAGGCCGCCTTGAACGGCTGCGGCACGCGGCGCAGGGTGAAGGCGGGGCTTTGCGCGATCCCGCGCACGATGGTCTGGATGCGGTACTGGTCCGCCGCCGCCGCGGAGGCGATCGCGCGCACCGTGGGCATGTCGTTGGCCGAAAGGCCGCGCGCCACCGCATATGTCATCAGCCGCTCGGTGAAGGCGCGGGTGAACTCGTCCTTGCGGTCCATCAGCACTTGCTGGAGCCCGGTGAGGCCCTCGAACTTGAACCCGTCGGGCATCGTCGCGAGGGTGTCGATCGGCTGGCCCGCATCCACCGTGCGCCATTGGCCGACCGCATCGAAGTTTTCGAGGGAGAAGCCCATCGGGTCCATCTTCACGTGGCAGGCTGCGCACGTCGGGTTGGCGCGGTGCAGTTCGAGTTGCTGGCGCGCGGTGAGCAGGCGGCCGTCGTGGCTGGTCTTGAGCGCGGGCACGTCGGGCGGCGGCGGCGGCGGCGCGGCGGCGAGCATGTTTTCCAGGATCCACTTGCCGCGCTTCACCACGCTGGTGTGGTTGCCGTATGAGGTGACGGTCAGCACGCTGGCCTGACCCAGCAACCCGCCGCGATGCCACTCGGGGCGCAGCGCCACGCGGCGGAACGCGGGGCCGGAGACGCCGGGGATGCCGTAATGCTCGGCAAGGCGCTGGTTGAGGAAGGTGTAGTCGGCGCTGATGAAGTCCAGCACCGGGCGGTCGCCGCGCAGCACGTCGGCGAAGAACATCTCCGTCTCGGTCGCCATCGCGGATTTCCGGCGCACGTCGAACTTCGGGAACACCTCGGTGTCGGGGCGCTGCTGGTCGAGGTTGCGCAAGTAGAGCCATTGCCCGGCGAAGTTCGTCGTCAACGCCTTCGCGCGCGGATCGGCGAGCATGCGGGCGATCTCGGCGTTCAGTACGGTGGGCTGGCCCAGTTTGCCCTGCTCGGCGAGGGTCAGCAGGCGGTCGTCGGGGATCGAACTCCACAGGAACAGCGACAGGCGCGTCGCCAGTTCGAGGTCGGAGACGCGGTTGACGCTGCCGGGCATCGCGCCTTGCGGATCGCGCTCCACCACGAAGAGGAATTCAGGCGAGACCAGCACGGCTTCCAGCGCCGCCTCGATGCCATGCTCGAAGTCCGATGCCTTGCGCTCCTCGGCGTAGATGCGCAGCAGCGGAGCGACGTCGAAGCCGCCGACCGGGCGGCGCCAGGCACGGCGCGCGAGGGTGGTGATGATCTTGGTCGCGCAGGCCTCTTCCTCGCTGGCCTTCTTCGGGCGGCAGAGGAATACGGCGGGGCGGCTGGCGGTGTCCGGCACGCCTGCCGCATCGAACGGCCCGGCCACATCGACCTGCAGCACGTCGCGCGGGAAGTTCTGCTGCGAATAGCGCTGGTGCATGCGGTAGCTGGGCACGCTCAGCGTCTTGGCCAGCTTGCCGTCCACCCACACGTCGAGGGGGAGCATCTTCGGCTTGTCGAGGGGCAGCGGTACCTTGTCCGTATCGTTGCGCAGCACCTGCACCGCCTCGGACGGGGCGATGGTACGGCGGAACGACAGCGCCACGAGGTGCGAGCCCGCCTTCATCGGCAGGCGGGCGGTGAACTTGTCCTCGGCCAGACGGTCGGTTTCGTTGTTGGTGTTGGCGTTGAGCCAGGCCGAAACGTCGTACTGGCCGTCATAACGGGCATAGTAGCGCTGGGCATAGCCGCCGCGCGAGGCCAGCGGCAGCATCGCGTCCGCCCGCTCGTTATACGCCGGCACGCCCGAGTTCTGGACCGAGCCGTCCTTGGGCACCTGCCATGTCGTCACCACCTCGCGCCTTGAGGTGAGGCCGGTGGCCATGCGGCCGACCTTGCCCGCCACCGCGACGTAGCGTTCCATCAGCGTGGGCGAGACGGAGAGCACGTCGGCGATGTTGTCGAAGCCGAAGCCGGAGTTGTCGGCAGGCAGTTCGCGGCTGAAATCGACGTCGAGCGCAAGCAGGTCGCGCACCGCATTGGCGTATTCCATGCGGTTGAGGCGGCGCAGCGCCGGGCGGCCGGGATCGGGATTGGCGGCGAGGTAGCCCGCGCGAGAGGTGTCGAGCCAGTTCACGAAGGCGGCGCGTATCTGCGCCGAGGGCTGGGTCTTGCCGTGGGGCGGCATTTCCCCGGCAGCGACGCGGCGCAGGATTTTCTCCCACTCGTCCGCGTGCTTGCCGGTGCGGATGTCGTCGGCGCGCAGGTCTTCCACAGAGAGGTCGGCGATGTTGTCGATGTCGTTGTGGCAGCGTGAGCAGTATTCGCCCAGCATCGGCTCGACGAAGTTCGCGGCCTGCTGCGGGGGCATCGCGGCGAAGTCGGGCGTGCGGTCCGGCGCGGCGTCCTGAGTCGCGGCGTAGACGGTGGCGGCTGTGACGAGTGCGCTGAGCGCGAGCGTCGTCCTGCCGAGGTTGTGTCGCCCGAAGAGGCTCATCGATGTTTCCGACCCCATGGCCGGGCCCGCGTTTTCGCGGGTTTCCGGCACGCCCTGTCCCGCCGAAACGGGTCCTGTTGGGCGGATGGGTTATCGGTTGGGGGTGTTGCGGTCCAACAGCATTAATCGGACATGGCGTGCGAGAAATTGGAGCGGGGCGCGTTGGCGGGTAGGCGCGGGGGCTTCGACAAGCTCAGCCTGGGCGGGAATGAGAGCACGATGACTTTACCTTGAATCGTCATTGCGAGCGCAGCGAAGCAATCCAGGGCAGTCTCAAGCCGCCCTGGATTGCTTCGCTGCGCTCGCAATGACGACGAGTGGTTCAATTTAATGTCATCTTGCTCTAAAGACTGTTCTCAATCCCGCTCAGGCTGAGCTTGTCGAAGCCCCCGCAGCCCAAGCCAACAGCCGTGCCGTTCACGGCCAGCGGTCCCGGATCAAGTCCGGGACGACGGATGATCAGAGCGAACCGATCGCCAGGAAGCGGTCTTCGCGCTGGCGGACCAGTTCAGCGCTCGAACGGCGGCTCAGCGCATCGAGTTCGCGGCCCACGGCATCGGCAAGCGCGCGTGCCGTCGCGGCGGGGTCGCGGTGGGCGCCGCCGGTGGGTTCGGGGACGATGCCGTCGATGACCTTGAGACCCAGCAAGTCCTGCGCCGTCACCTTCATCGCGGTGGCCGCGTCGGCGGCCTTGTCGGGCGTGCGCCACAGGATCGAGGATGCGCCCTCGGGCGAGATCACCGAGTAGACCGAGTGCTCCAGCATCAGCACGGTGTTGGCGGCGGCGATCGCCACCGCGCCGCCCGAGCCGCCTTCGCCCACGATCACCGCCACCATCGGCACGCCGAGGGCAAGGCAAGCCTCGGTCGAGCGGGCGATGGCTTCGGCCTGGCCGCGTTCTTCGGCCTCGACGCCGGGGAAGGCACCTGCGGTATCGACCAGCGTGACGACCGGCAGGCCGAACTTGCTGGCCATCTCCATCAGGCGGATCGCCTTGCGGTAGCCTTCGGGCTTGGCCATGCCGAAGTTGTGCTTGATGCGGGTGGTCGTGTCGTGACCCTTTTCGTGGCCGATGACCATGACCTTGCGGCCGTCCAGCGTGGCGAGGCCGCCGATGATCGCGGCGTCCTCACCGTAGAGGCGGTCACCGCCCAGCGCGACGAAATCGGTGAAGATCAGGCGCAGGTAATCGACGAAGTGCGGGCGCTGCGGGTGGCGCGCGACCTGCGTCTTCTGCCACGGGCTCAGCTTGGCGTAAGTCGCCTCCAGCATGCCGGAGCTTTTCTTGGCGAGCTTGTCGATCTCGCTCTCGATGTCGAGGTCGCTGCCGTCGGCGGTGGCGCGCAGTTCGGCGATGCGCGCTTCCAGCTCGGCGATCGGCTTTTCAAAATCGAGGAACGAAATCATGTCAGTCTCTCAAATACGCTCGGCTTGGTCTTGAAGCCGGCCATTACCCTACATTCGTCATTGCGAGGGGCGATAGCCCCGCGGCAATCCAGAGCTGCCCAAGCCGCCCTGGATTGCTTCGCTTCGCTCGCAATGACGAGCGAAGGGTTCAGTCGCCGACGCGCTTCGCCAGCCAGTCTTCCAGCCACTTGATCGTGTAGTCGCCTGAGTTGAACTCGGGGTCCTCCAGCAGCGCCTGATGCAGCGGGATCGAGGTCTTCACACCGTCGATCACCATTTCACCCAGCGCGCGCTTCAGGCGCATGATGGCGCCGTTGCGGCTGCGGCCCGAGACGATCAGCTTGCCGATCATCGAATCGTAATACGGCGGGATGCGATAGCCGGCGTAAAGCCCGCTATCGACACGCACGTTCATGCCGCCCGCCGCGTGGTAGCCCGTGACCTGACCCGGCGAAGGGGTGAAGTTCCACGGGTCTTCCGCGTTGATGCGGCACTCGATGGCGTGGCCCTTGAACTCGATCTCGTGCTGCTTGAACGAGAGCGGCTGGCCGTCGGCGATGCGGATCTGTTCGCGTACCAGATCGACGCCGGTGATGGCCTCGGTCACCGGATGCTCCACCTGCAGGCGGGTGTTCATCTCGATGAAGTAGAACTCGCCGTTTTCCCAGAGGAACTCGATCGTGCCCGCGCCGCGATAGGCCATGTCGGCCATCGCCTTCGACACGATGCCGCCCATGCGGTCGCGCTCTTCCGGCGTGATGACGGGCGAGGGGGCCTCTTCCAGCACCTTCTGGTGGCGGCGCTGCAGCGAGCAGTCGCGCTCGCCGAGGTGCACCGCTTCGCCGTTGCCGTCGCCGAACACCTGGAATTCGATGTGGCGCGGGTTGCCGAGGTACTTTTCCATGTAGACCGTGGCGTCGCCGAAAGCCGCCTTGGCCTCCGAACGGGCCTGGCCCATCTGGCTTTCCAGTTCCTCGGCCGAGTTCACGACCTTCATGCCGCGACCACCGCCGCCCGAAGCGGCCTTGATGATGACCGGGTAGCCGATCGTCTCGGCCAGCGCGCGTGCCTCGTCGAAGTCCTCGATCGCGCCGTCCGAACCCGGGACCAGCGGCAGGCCGAGGGCACCGGCGGTGCGCTTGGCCTCGACCTTGTCGCCCATCGTGCGGATGTGCTCGGGCTTGGGGCCGACCCACTTCAGGCCGTGCGCCTCGACGATCTCGGCGAAGCGGGCGTTCTCGGAGAGGAAGCCGTAGCCGGGATGCACCGCGTCGGCCTGCGTGATCTCGGCGGCCGAGATGATGGCCGCGACGTTGAGGTAGCTGTCCTTGGCGGCGGGCGGACCGATGCAGACCGCGTGGTCTGCCAGGCGCACGTGCATCGCGTCGGCGTCGGCGGTGGAGTGGACCGCGACGGTCTCGATGCCCATCTCGTGCGCGGCACGGTGGATGCGCAGCGCGATTTCGCCGCGGTTGGCAATCAGGAGGCGCTTGATGGCCATGTCAGTCCCGCTCTCAGCCGATCACGACGAGCGGCTGGTCGTATTCGACCGGCTGCTGGTTGTCGACGAGGATCGCGGTGACGGTGCCCGCCTTGGGCGCGACGATCTGGTTCATGACCTTCATGGCCTCGACGATGAGGAGCACGTCGCCCTGCTTCACGGTCTTGCCGACCGAGATGAAGTCGGGCGCGCCCGGCTCTGCGGCGAGGTAGACGGTGCCGACCATCGGCGACTTCACGGCATCGACCGGCGCGGCGGCAGCGACGGGCGCGGCCTCTGCGGCGGCGGCAACCGGAGCAGCAGCAGCGACGGGCGCGGGCGCATAGCCCATCGGCGGCAGGCTGGCGGCCATCTGCTGGACCATCTGGCGCGAGACGCGGATCTTGCGATCGCCGTCCTCGACCTCGATCTCGGTCAGGCCGGTGTCGGCCAGCAGCTCTGCGAGCTCGCGTACCAGGGCGCTATCGATATTCACGCGACTTCCTTTCGTGCAAGATAACCGAGCAGCGTTGCCAGTGTGTCTTTCAGGTCCTTGCGGTGGACCACCATGTCGACCATGCCGTGGGCATGGAGGTACTCGGCGCGCTGGAAGCCGTCGGGGAGTTTTTCTCGGATCGTGTCCTGGATCACGCGCTGGCCGGCAAAGCCGATGAGCGCGCCGGGTTCGGCGATCTGCACATCGCCGAGCATGGCGTAGCTGGCGGTGACGCCGCCGGTGGTGGGATCGGTCAGGACGACGATATAGGGCAGGCCCGCTGCGGCAAGGCGGCGGGTGGCCACGGTGGTCTTGGGCATCTGCATGAGGGACAGGATGCCCTCCTGCATGCGCGCGCCGCCCGCAGCGGTGACGATGACGTAGGCGCAGTTCTCGGCGATCGCCTTCTCGGCACCGGCGACGAAGGCTTCGCCCACGGCCATGCCCATCGAGCCGCCCATGAATTTGAAGTCCTGCACGCCCAGCACGGCCTTGGCGCCGTTGACGGCACCGAAGGCGTTGGTCAGCGCATCGGGGTAGGGGTTGGCGGCGCGGGCGGCCTTGAGGCGGTCGGGATACTTCTTGGTATCGCGGAAATTCAGAGGGTTCTCGGGAACCTTGGGGGTCGGCAGGACGGTGTAGCCGGTGTCCAGCAGCAGGTCGAAGCGGGCCTTGGCACCGATGCGGCCATGGTGCTCGCACTTCGGGCAGACCGAAAGATTGGCCTCGAATTCCTTGATGAAGAGCATCTCGCCGCAGCTGGCGCACTTCATCCAGAGTTCGTCGGGCGTATCGCGCTTGGCGAGGCTCGATATGGAATTTCGGACTTTGTCGAGCCAACTCATTCGATTTCGTACCAATCCTGCGGAAAAAGGGCCTTCGAGACTGGCCTTCTTCCCCCCTGTGTTTCGGCGCGTCTCGTGCGCGTACGGCGGCGACCCGGGAAACGCGCCGGAGCCGTACGAGGCGCGCCCATTAGAGGAATCCGCGTGATGGTCGCAAGCCAATTCGCCCCAGCCTGTGGGCAACTGCGCGGCGCGGGCATCGCCGGGGCGTAGCGGGGTGGCGATATGACAGCGCAGATTGGATACGAAAACCGGGCGTTATCGGCGTTGATGCCACTCCTGCCCTACAATCGTATTCATACGATTTCCCTAAGCGGAAAGGAGTGGTTTTCGTCATCCCGGCCTTGATCCTGGACCGTGGGCGGTCTTTAGATGGGGGCCATCGACGGCGCTCTGGCGCAAAGCCGCGCATAAATGCCGCTCTACGCCGGGATGACGAGGAACTGCGATTGACCACCCCCGGCTCCATTCCAGTCGCTGCCCATCGCAACGCCTATGATGGCGAGCCGGGCGAGCCTTTCGAGCTTTCCGTCCCCATCGAGGCGCCCGTCGCGATCGAGACCAACGGCGTGGCTTATGCCGTGATGATGGCGACTCCGCTGGCGCTGGAGGACTTCGTCACCGGCTTCCTGATGGCCGAGGGGCTGGCAGAGGCGCACGAAGTCGGCGAAGTTGCGGTCCATCGAACCGAGGATGCGCAGTGGGGCACGGGCTACGTCGCGCGTGTCAACCTGCCGGTCGAGCGCCTTGGCCCGATCCTGGAGCGCGCCCGGCGGCGGGTGGGCGACAGTTCCTGCGGAATCTGCGGGATCGAGGGCGTGGAAGCGGCGTTGCGCCCGCTGCCGCCGGTGCCTCGGGCATCGCAGGCGAGTCCGCAGGCGATCCACAGGGCGCTTGGCGCGCTGGCGGCAGGGCAGGAACTCGGCCGCCAAACCCGCGCCACCCATGCCGCCGCGTTCTGCGACGAGGAAGGGCGGCTCGTCGCGCTGCGCGAGGATGTCGGGCGGCATAACGCGCTCGACAAGCTGGTCGGCGCGCTGGCGCGGGCCAATGGCGGACAGGGCGTCGATCTGTCGCTGGGGTTCATCGTCATGACCTCGCGCTGTTCCTACGAACTGGTCGAGAAGACCGTGCGCGCCGGGTGCCCGCTACTGGTGACGATCTCGGCGCCAAGCGACCTCGCGGTGCGCCGCGCACTGGCGGCGGGGCTCAGGCTGGCGGTGGTGGCGCGCGGGGATTCCATGCTCATGGTCGATCCCGGTCAGCGGTTCGTCGAAGGCGAGGGGCCGGTTATCCTTGCAGACGGGGCGGAGCGAACATAGGTTCGCGGACAACCGGGTTTTTCACGAGGATTACTGCATGGCCACGGCCACCGAAACTGCTGGCGAACTCAAGCTGACCCCGCCCGACCCCGTGCCGGTGGTCCAGCCCGAGCGGGCCGCCGGCCTCGTCCCCGTAGGCGACGAGGCGAAGAGCAAGCTGCAGGTGCGCGTCGCCGAGTTCGTCGACGATCTCGTCGCGCAGGATGCCGCCTCGCCCGAATTCGGCCGCCGGGTGGACCAGCTGACCAGCATGGGCCGCAAGGAGATCGCCGAGGCTTCGGGCCATTCCAACCGCTTCCTCGACCGCCCGGTGCGGGCGATGGACAAGGATGCGGGCGTGGGCGCGGACCTTGCCGAACTGCGCCGCACGGTGGAAGACCTCGACCCCAGCCGCAAGGGCAACCTCATGGCGCCGCGCAAACTGTTCGGGGTGATCCCGTTCGGCTCCAAGCTGCGCAACTATTTCGACGGCTATACCAGCGCGCAAGGGCACATCAGCGCGATCCTCGCGCGGCTTCAGGGCGGCAAGGACGAGCTGCTGATGGACAATGCCGCCATCGACGTGGAGCGGCAGAACCTCTGGGCCGCGATGGGCAAGCTGGAGCAGATGATCTACATGTCCCGCGCGCTCGACCAGGCGCTGGAGGACAAGGCCAACGACCTCGACCACGCCGATCCCGCCAAGGCCAAGGCGGTGCGGGAGAGCGCGCTGTTCTACGTGCGCCAGCGCACGCAGGATTTGCTGACGCAGATGGCGGTGTCGGTGCAGGGCTACCTCGCGCTCGATCTGGTCAAGAAGAACAACGTCGAGCTGGTGAAGGGCGTTGATCGCGCCTCGACCACCACGGTCGGCGCGCTGCGCACGGCGGTGACGGTGGCGCAGGCGATGGCGAACCAGAAGCTGGTGCTCGAACAGATCACCGCGCTCAACACGACGACCGCCAACATCATCGACGCCACCGGCCAGATGCTCAAGGACAACACCGCGCGCATCCACGAGCAGGCTGCGAACTCGACGATCCCGCTGGAGACGCTGAGCCGCGCGTTCCAGAACATCTACGACACGATGGATTCGATCGACACCTTCAAGGTCAAGGCGCTCGATTCGATGAAGCAGACGATCACCTCGCTCGAAGGGGAGATCGGCAAGTCCAAGGCCTACGTCGCCCGCGCACAGGGCCAGTCCGAGGGGCTGGCAGTAAGCGACGGGACCGGCGCGAAGTCGCTGCTGGAGGCGCTGGACTAAGCGACGATGGCCCAGGTTCCAGCCAAGAGCGCACAGCGCGTATCGCAGGACATCGTGCGGGCAGCCCGGCGACAGCGGGCCGCACGCATCTACAACGCGCGCAAGGAGCAGTGGCGCTTTCGCATGCGCCGGTTGCGCCGGGCATTCCTGGCGATGGCGGGCATCTACATTGCGGGTCTGGTCGCAGCGCTGGTGTTGGGCGGGGTTTCGTTCACCGCCAGCCTGCTCACTTTCCTGTTGGGGCTGGCGGTCTTCACGGTGCTCTCGATCTTTCCTGCGACCCCGCGCACGCACATCGAGGATCTGAACGCCGCCAGCCTTCCCGAACTCGCAGGATCGACCGAACTGTGGCTGGAAGGCAAGCGAAAGGCCCTGCCCAACGCTGCCGTCGATGCGGTGGACATGATCGGGGTGCGCCTCGAACAGCTTGCGCCGCAACTGGCGGTTCTCGACGAGCGCGGCCCCGCCGCGCGTGAGGTCCGCAAGCTGTTGACGGAGCATCTGCCCGAGATGGTGAACAGCTACACCCGCATTCCGGCGCAGTTGCGTGGCCGTGCGGGCGCGGGCGGCACGTCTCCCTCCGAGCAGCTGGTCGACGGCCTTTGCGTCATCGCCGACCAGATCGAAGCGATGAGCGAGGATTTGTCGCAGGGCGACGTCGATGCACTGGCGACGCGCGGGCGTTTTCTCGAAGTGAAGTACCTCGACGGGGAGTGAGCGTGGCGGAGTGATCGCCCCGGCGGCGCGCTTGCTCTCCATGGGCGGGGCATGGCCATGCTATCGCTGCCGGATGCACAAGATCCTGCTGTTCATGAGGCGGCGTCCTGACATTTCGGTCGAGGCTTTCCGCGACTATTACGAGACGCACCATGCGCCGCTGGCCGCGAAGTATTCTCGCGGAGTGACGCGATATATCCGCCGCTACGTCGATCCTCAGCCACATCCGGAGACCGGAACGTACATCGATGGCCCCGACGTCATCACGGAGCTGTGGTTCGCGGACGAAAAGGTCTACCGCGCAACGCTGGCCTACATCACTACCAGTTTGATGCCGGATGACATCATCGAGGACGAGAACAACCTGTTCGACCGGACATCCTTCCGCATTGCGACCGTAACGGAGCGGGAGACGGATTTCGGGTGAGGGCGCGTGGCCGGCCGCACCGCTGCCGGCCTGGTGCTACCACCGCACGCCTTGTTCCTTCGGCTTCCACGTGATCGGCCGCTCGTAGGAGGGATCTTCCCGGCTCCACTGGTGCTTCAGGAAGCCCTTCACCGCGTCCGAGAATACCCAGCTTGGGTCGGCATCGGCAGTCATCTCGATGGTACAGCGGCGCACCATGATGCGCCATTCACCGCCGCGTTTCTCCAGCCTGTCGAGATAGCGCCCGAAAGCGATCGAGGTCTTCTGCGAATCCTTCCAGAACAGCCCTCCGACTACGTAGCTCTCGCAATTGGCGGTATCGCCGTCGATGTCGCATATGTGGTTGGTGATGTTGTGACTGGTCGCCTGGAAGCCCCAGCGATGGCCTGCGTTGGCCCGTTCCGGGTAATCAGGGGCGAAAGTTACCACCGCCCCATGCTCATCGACACCGTCCTCCCACCAGCAGGAGGCGATCTGCTCGACGTCCTGCCGGTCGCGGGCCCGGCATTCCCGGATGATGCAGTCGAGGATGTCCTGCCGGTCCTTCAGATACGTGACGGTCGCGGCAAGGTCGCTCGCGATTTCACTCATTGGCCGCTGCCCTTCGTGTTGAGCAGGCCGATGATCCCGCCATCGACACGAATATCGACGCCGCTGACGTAGGAGGCCGCCGGAGAGCACAGGAATTCCGCGACCGAGGCGATCTCGTCGCCCTGGCCCATTCGCCCCTGCGGCACGATGTCGATCATCTTGCGCAGCTGCTCGTTGGCCTCTGCCTCCGCATTGCCCATGGGGGTCGCGATGAAGCCGGGTGCGATCGAGGCGATGCGCAGGCCCCTTGCACCGAAGGCCGGGGCGTCGCGTTCGACTATGCCGATCACCGCGCGTTTGGAAATCGCATAGGCCATGCCCGGATGATCCATGTAGCCGGCGATGCCGTCGCGTTTGCCGGTGGTGACGAATTCCCGGATCGCGGCAAGCAGTGCTGGATCGCCCAGCATGTATGCCGAGACCGAGGAGATCAGGACCGCGCATCCCCCTTCGGCGAAGTGGGGCAGCAGGCCTGCCACCAGCCTTTCGGTGGCGTCGTAGTTCACCGAGAAGATGCGTGACCCGTCGCTCATCGTCGGCGAGAGCCCGGCGGTATGGACCAGCGCCGAGATCGGCGCGCCGCCCAGCGTGGCGACGATCCGCGCGGGAAAGTCCTCGGCCGCGATGTCGGCGGCGAGGATGTCCACTTTTCCGGCTGCGGGACGCAGTTCCTCGGCCAGCGCCTCCAGCCTCACGGGGTCGAGGTCGCACAGCAGGAGCGGGCGGCCCTGCGCGGCGAAGCGCTGCGCAGCGGGACGGCCCATGCCGCCTGCGGCTCCGGTAATGACGACGGTTCCGGTGGTCATGCTCTCTCCCTTCGTGTCCCGGCGCGCGGGTTCGGCAAGCTCAACCTGAGCGGGATCGGAAGTGCTCCATCAAATCCGCCCGGCCAGAGCGTCTCGAAGCCCTCACCCGACCGCACGTACCTAAAGACACCCGCCGCGCCCGGATCAAGTCCGCGGCGAGGTCATCGCCCCCGCGTCAGATGAGGTCGAAGCGCGTCGTTCCCACTTTGACGCCGGGCACCCCAGAGCGCCCGCGCTGCAGGGTGGACGTGCCTGAGAGCGGTCGCCCGGTCCTCAGGCACTCGCCGGCGTCGGCAGGGACAAGGGTGATGTAGACGTCGCGGCCGTCCGCGCCGCCGAAACGCACTTGCGTCGTCGCGCCGGCCGGGGTGGGCACCGGCTCGCGTTCCTCGCCCGAGGGGGATATGCGCCGGATGACGCCGGGTGAATAGACGCCGGGAATCCAGACGGTGTCCTCGATGTCGAGGGCCAGTCCGTCGCAGTCGTTGCGGTCGAGCAGGACGCGGCGGTTGGCGAGGCGCAGGTCTGGCGTCACGTCCCACGCCAATCCCTGCCCGAAAGTCTCGGAGCAATAGAATTGCGCCAATTTGGGGTTGTGCGCGATGCCGTTGGTGAACTGTAGTCCGTCCGCGAGCAATTCCGTGTGGCCTTCGCGCGTCAGCCGCCAGAGTTGCGTGGTGCGCGCCGGCCTTGCGGCGATGACGCTCTCGATGTCGAGCGTGCCGAAGAACATGCCGCCCTCGCCATCGGGCCACATCTCGTTGATGCCGTTGACCGGAACTCCGCCGAGCGTGTCGATCAGCCAGCCCGAACGGCCTGTGGCGGGATCGTTCCAGCGTACGCCGCCCTGTCCGCTCGACAGCACTGCGCCGTCCGCGTTGACGAGGATGCCACCGGTCCACAGGCGATCCGGGTCGAGCACAGCGACCTTGCCGCCATCGGGCGTCACGCCGTGGATGCCGCCGCCCACCACGTCGCTGTACCAGATCACGTCGCGCTCGTGATCGACGGCGAGCCCTTCGAGATAAACCCCTTGCGCCAGCGCGGCGAATTCCCCCGTCAAAAGCTGGGCCATCGGCTGTCTCTCCCCCGACCGCGCATCTCTTGTGCGCCACGAGATGCTACCAGCCTTGCGCTGGCCGACGAGCCGGGAGGGTAACGCCGGGGCGGTATCGGAAGGCCGGAACCCTGCGCGCAGGTGGGAAATGAGATACACGCTCGCTCATAACCTCTTGCATCCGATGCACTCCGGGCGTTCAATCCAGGGCAACGACGAGACTTGCAACGACAGACTGGGAGAGACCGGGATGCAGATGACGGGCGAGCAGCGGATCGCTGCACCCCGGCGCCAGGTGTGGGAGGCGCTCAACGATCCGGCCGTGCTGGCCCAGTGTATTCCGGGCTGCCAGAGCCTTGAACGGGACGGCGAGAGCGGCTTCCTCGCCGTGGCTGAAGTGAAGATCGGCCCCATAGGCGCGCGGTTCAAGGGCAACGTGACGCTGTCCGACCTCGACGCGCCCAATGGCTATACGATCACCGGATCGGGCAATGGCGGCATCGCGGGCTCGGCCAGGGGAGGGGCCAAAGTCCGGCTCTCCGACATGGAGGGCGGCGGCACGCTGGTTGCTTACGACGTGGAGGCCGAAGTCGGCGGGCGCATGGCGCAGCTCGGTGGGCCAATCATCGATGCGACGGCGAAGAGCCTCGCGGGCAAGTTCTTCGGCCGGTTCGGTGAGGTGGTGGGCGCAGGGGCACCGGTTTCGGCGGCACGAGATGCCGCTACGCCGCCGGAGGTCGCCGTGGGGGCGATCCCGGCGGTTTCGCATGAGCGCGGCACCGACGCATCGGGCGCATTGTGGGGCTGGGTGGTCGCGATCGTGCTGGCGCTGGTCGCCGGATACATGCTGGCGGCCACGGGATCGGCAACGATGGTAGTCGTGGCGGTCCTGCTGGTAATGACGGCCGCCGCGGCCTATGAAGCCGGGCGCCGGGGGTGGGGCTCATGAAGCCCGCGCCGTTCGACTACGTCCGCCCTTCCAGCGTCGAGGAAGCTTGCCGCGTGCTCGCCGAGGCGGGCGGCGGGGCTACGGTGATCGCGGGCGGGCAGACGCTGATGCCGCTGCTGGCTCTGCGCATGAGCCAGCCGTTCGTGCTCGTGGACATCAACGGGATCGCCGCGCTGAAAGGCGTGACGCGGGTGGAGGGTGGCACGCGGGTCGGCCCGGCGACGCGACAGGCCGATGCCTTGCGTGACGCGACGCTGGCGCGGCATCTTCCGGTCTTCGTCACCGCGCTCGGCCATGTCGGGCATTACCAGACACGCAATCGCGGGACGGTTGGGGGCTCGATCGCACTTGGGGAGCCGGCGGCGGAAATGCCCGCGACGGCGGTGGCGCTGGGCGCCCGGATCGAGATCGCCTCGGTGCGCGGCACCCGCACGGTCCCGGCGGACGAATTCTACCTCGGCCCCTACATGACCGTGCTGGAGCCGGACGAACTGGTGACCGGCGTGGTCTATCCCGACTGGCCGGACGGGCATCTGGTGCTGTTCCGCGAAGTGGCGCAGCGGCCGGGGGACTTCGCGCTCGTCGGCCTCGTCGGGGCGCTGGTGCTGGAAGGTGGTACGGTCTCGCGCGCCGGGATCAGCTGGTTCGGCATGGGGCCGACGCCGATCCGGGCGAAGCAGGTGGAAGCGGCGCTGGTGGGGACCGCGCTCGACCGGATCGACCCGCAAACGATGGCGCGCCTCGCCATCGCCGATACCGCGCCGTTCGACGACCATCACGCCAGCGCCGAATATCGCCGGACGGTCGGTGCACGCATCTTCGCGCGGGCACTTGCCGAAACGCTGGACCTCAGGAGCGCCGCATGAGCGAGCATCGCATCGACCTCACCGTCAACGGCCACCGCCACTCCGCCCGCGTCGAGGCGCGCACCGGCCTTGGCGAATTCCTGCGCGATACGCTCGGCTATACCGGCACGCACCTCGCCTGCGAGCATGGGGTCTGCGGGGCCTGCACGGTTCTGGTGGACGGCGTGGCCATGCGATCGTGCCTGATGCTGGCGGTGCAGGCGGACGGAGCGGAGCTTACCACCGTCGAGGGCCTCGCCGCGCCGGACGGCACGCTGCATCCGGTGCAACAGGCGCTGAAGGACAATTTCGGCCTGCAATGCGGCTTCTGCACGCCGGGCGTGGCGATGACACTGGCGGCCGTCACGCGCGATCATGAGGGGCCGGGGCTGGAGGAGGCGCTGACCAAAGCCATGTCCGGGCACTTGTGTCGCTGCACCGGCTATCAGGGCATCCGCCGTGCGATCCGCCAGCTCGCGGGGGCATCGGCATGAACATCGAGACGAAAATGGATGTGGGGGGCATCGGCGCCGCGCGCTACGTCGGCACGCGCCAGCCGCGCAAGGAGGACGGGCGGCTGCTCACAGGGCGGGGCCAGTTCACCGACGACGTGCGGGTGCCGGGGATGCTCCACGTCGCCTATGTGCGCTCGGCGGTGGCGCGGGGGCGGATCGTCTCGATCGACCTCGACGCTGCGCGCGAGATGCCGGGGGTCCACGCGATCTACACGCAGGCAGACCTCGCCGCCGTGCCGGTGACCTTCCAGACCTTCTTCTTCACCCCGGTCGAGGCGCCGGTGACCCTGCTTGCCGACGGGCGCGTCGCCTGCGTCGGCGATCCGATCGCGATGGTCGTCGCCGACAGCCGGGCGCTGGCGGAAGACGCCGCCTCTCTGGTCGAAGTGACGATCGAGGAGGAAGCGCCGGTCGTCACCATTGCGGATGCGCGGACCGGTGCGCTGGTTCACCCCGAACGCGACGACAACATCGCCGCCGAGATGGGCGACGAGGACACGCGGCTGGCGATCCAGCCCTTGCTCGATGCCTCGGCCCATGTCGTTACGACCCGCGTGCGTCACCAGCGCATCGCTCAGTCGCCGATGGAGGGGCGCGCCTGCCTCGCCTCTCCCGAGGGTACGAACGAGATGACGGTCTGGCTCGGCTGCCAGAGCCCGCACCTTGCGGCCCGCTGGATCGCGCTGGTGCTGGGGATGCCGACCGAGGCCATCCGCGTCATCGCAAAGGACGTGGGCGGCGGCTTCGGCCTCAAGAACATCCCGTGGAAGGAGGAGATGGCGGTCATCGCGGCGGCAAAGCTGATGCGCTGCCCTCTCAAATGGATCGAGGACCGCTTCGAGGCGCTGACCGCGTCCAGCCATGCGCGCGACCAGGACGTGACGCTCAGCGTCGGCTTCGACGCTGACGCCCGCCTGACCGCCGCGTGGTGCGACTATGCCTGCAACAACGGCGCCTGGCCCATGGGCGAGGACGCCAACATCGCCGTCCACATGTTCATGTGGCCTTGCTACAAGCTGCCCGCCTACGGCTTCGTCACGCGCGGGTGGTACACCAATACCATGGGGCTGGGCGCCTATCGCGGGCCGTGGGCGATGGAATCGCTGGTGCGCGAGACGCTGCTGGACAAGGCGGCGCGGCGCATCGGCGTCGATCCGGTGGAGCTGCGCCGCCGCAACCTGATCTACCTTCCCGACCAGCCGCACACCTCGACGCTGGGCATTCCGGTGGAGGACATCACGCCGGGCGAATGCCTCGAAAAGCTGGTCGCCAACGTGGATTTCCCCGCGTTCCGGCGCGAGCAGGCCGAGGCGCGCAAGGAGGGACGCTACCTCGGCATCGGCGTCGCGACCTATATCGAGCCCACCGGCGCGGCCGGTTCCATGGCGCCGATGACGGGCGAGACGGTCCACTTGCGGATCGAGCCGACCGGCAAGGTCGTCGCCATGCTCTCCACCCATTCGCAAGGCCACGGCACCGCGACGACGATGGCGCAGGTCATCGCCGAACAACTGGGCGTGCCTTACGAGGACGTCGCGGTCTACGAAGGCGACAGCGCCATTGGTGCCTTCTCCCCGGGCGCGGCGGGGAGCCGACAGGGTGTCATCGCGGGCGGCGCCACGTGGAAGGCGGCGCAACTGCTGGCAGAGAAAATCAAGTTCGTCGCCGCGCACTTGTCCAACGCCAGCGTCGAGACGATCACCATCGACGGGGGCATGGTCCACGTCGCCGGGGCGCCCGAGATGTCCCGCCCGCTGCGCGAAATCGCCGAGATCGCCTATGGCGAACCCGGCCGTCTGCCGTCCGGCCTCGCCACCGGGCTGGAGGCGCAGTACCGCTACCAGCCGCCACCGATGACCATGACCAGCGCCGCGCACTGCTGCATGGTCGAGGTCGATGCCGAGACCGGCTTCGTGAAGATCCTGCGCTGGATAAGTTCGGAGGACTGCGGCACCGTCATCAATCCCGGCGTGGTCGAGGGGCAGATCGCGGGCGGGCTGGCACAGGCGATCGGGCAGGTGCTGCTGGAGGACATGCCCTACGACGCGCGCGGCAATCCGCTGGCGGCGACGTTCAAGGACTACATGCTGCCGACGATCTTCGACGTGCCGGACTTCGAGTACCTCCACGCCAGTACGCCCTCGCAGACCATCGGCGGCATGCGCGGGGTGGGCGAGGGCGGCTGCATCATCGGCCCGCCGACTTTGGTGAACGCCATCGCCGATGCGCTCAGTCCGTTCGGTGAGATCGACGAACTCGTGCTGCCGCTGACGCCCGCGCGGATACTCGACGTGATCGAGCAGCGCGACGTTTCGGGCACGCGGGCGTCGGAGGGCGTGCCCGTAGCCGAGGTGGCCGCGCCGGTCGAGGCCGCGCCCGTGGCTCAGGTTTCCGGGATCGATGGCGACTGGAACATGGTGCTCAAGACGCCGATGGGGCCGCAGGCGATGGTGGCGCACTTCGATTGCGATGGCGACGCGGTCTCCGGCTGGCTCGAAGCGCCGGAGGGCAGGCAGGCCTTTGCGGGCGGGGTGCTGTCGGGCAATCAGCTGAAGTTCGAGATGAAAGTCGAGAAGCCGATGAAGATCACCCTGAAATACGACCTGACGTTCGATAGGCAGACGGTTTCGGGGAAGTGCAAGATGGGCATGTTCGGCTCGGCCAAAGTGACGGGTGAGCGTGGCTAGGAAAGGTCCACCCCCGGCCCCTCCCGCAAGCGGGAGGGAAGCAGGACGTGATTGCCCTCCCGCAAGCGGGAGGGCCGCGAGACCTGGCGATTTATCGCCTGGTCGCAGCGGGGTGGGCCTGCCTCACTTCACCTTGTACGCCGCGTAGACCGGAGGTGCGGCGCCGGTGCCGTCACGCGAAGACGGCGGAAACCGGTCCGCGATATCCGTGATCCCATACTCCCGCCCAAGCTCCGCGCCGATCACGGTGCGCCCGTTGTGCCGCATCATCTTAGGGTCATTCCAGAGCGCCCAGGCGAGGTGCCCGGTATAGCCCGCCGACTCCAGAGTGCCTTCCAGATGCGCGAAGCGTTCGGGCATCTGCTCCATCATCTGCATCAGCCGCTCGGTGGTGAGCGAGCCCATCCACACCGACACCGCCGCCACGTTCGCCCCGGCATCGGCGAAGTCCACGCCCATGTCGAAGGCCATCTTGTCCAGCCCCGCCTTGTGCGCCCCGTAGGCCGGGCCGAAGCAGTAGTGCATGGACCCCGGCGAGGACGTGAACAGCACCAGCCCCTTGTCCTGCGCGGCCATATGCCGCGCCGCATGCCATGTGGTGACGAAGCCGCTGCGCACGCCGATCGTGATCATGTTGCCGATCTCGACCGGCTTCTCCCAGAACTGGCCGGGGGCGGAGAGACTGTCGAGCACCGCGCAGGCATTGTTGACGAGGATGTCGATGCGCCCCTGTTCGGCGATGACCTGCTCGATCAGGGCCGCGACTTGCGCATCGTCTCCGCTGTCGCAGGCGACGGCGATGCCCCTGCCGCCCGCCTCGGTCACCTCGCGCGCGGTGGCGTGGATGGTGCCGGGCATGGAGGCGTCGCCCTCTTTCTGCGAGCGCCCGGTGACGTAGACCGTGCAGCCGTGCGAGCCGAGCGCCACGGCAATGCCGCGCCCGGCGCCGCGACTGGCGCCGGTGACGATGGCGGTCGCGGGGGCGATGGGAGGCAGGACGGATGATTTACTCGCCATTGTTTCTCTCTCCCCCGCTTCCCATCCTTGCGTCATTGCGAGCGTAGCGAAGCAATCCAGGGCAGTTTTGCGCCGCTCTGGATTGCTTCGCTACGCTCGCAATGACGAAGCAAGATGTCAGCCTATGTGGTCTGCTTGGCAACGCGCGCTCACCGATCACCGCCGCAGCGATCAACTGCTGGCGTCCTTCACCGTCTCCATCGCCACGAACGTGGACGTGCTGGCGACATGCGGCAGGCTGGAAATCTTTTCCCCCAGCACCATCCGGTAGCGGCGGATGTCGGCCGTGCGCACCTTGAGCAGGTAGTCGAAGCTGCTGGCGATCATGTGGCATTCCTCCACTTCGGGAATGCGGCGCACGGCGCGGTTGAACTCGGTCAGCGCGCTTTCGCGGGTGTCGGACAGCTTCACTTCGGCGAAGGCGACGTGATCGAGCCCGAGGCTGGCGGGATCGACCACCGCGCGAAACCCCCGGATCACGCCGCTTTCCGTCAGCCGCCGCAAGCGTACCTGGCACGGAGTTTTCGACATGCCGACCGCCTTGGCAAGGTCGGTCACGGTGATCCGGCCATCGGAGCGCAGGACCGCGATGATCTTGCGGTCCAGTTCGTCCAGTTCGACCGGTTGAGCGCTCTTTGCCATGCGATATGCCTTCAATGGGGAGTCAAAAAAGTCGAACCGGATCTTTCCGTGCCGTTGAAAAGGCAGAACGACAAGCGCGAATCGGCTAGCATCGCTTGCATGACCACGCCCGCCCTCTCGCCTTTTGGCCAGTTCGCTCCTGCTGTTCGCCCGATGACCCCGCTGCGCCGCGCTATCGCCGATGCGCGCCGCCGGGATGAGGCCGAGTGCCTTGCCTCGCTGCTGGGCGCCGCGACGCTGGATGCGGACCTGAAGGCCAAGGTGCGCGAGACGGCCACCGCGCTCGTCACCACGCTGCGTGCCAATCACAAGGGCACCGGGGTCGAGGGACTGGTGCAGGAATATGCGCTCTCCAGCCAGGAGGGCGTGGCGCTGATGTGCCTTGCCGAAGCGCTGCTGCGCATTCCCGACCACGCCACCCGCGACGCGCTCATCCGCGACAAGATCGCCGACGGCGACTGGAGCGGGCACCTCGGCGGCGGCAAGTCGCTGTTCGTCAACGCGGCCACATGGGGACTAGTGGTGACCGGCAAGCTGGTCGGCTCGGTGGACGACAAGGGCCTCGGCGCGGCGCTGACCCGCCTCGTCGCGCGCGCGGGCGAGCCGGTGATCCGGCGCGGCGTGGACCTTGCCATGCGCATGATGGGCGAACAGTTCGTCACCGGCGAAACGATCGACGAAGCGGTCAAGCGCGCGAGGGAACTGGAAGCGAAGGGCTTCCGCTATAGCTACGACATGCTGGGCGAGGCGGCCACGACCGCCGCCGATGCACGTCGCTACTATGCCGACTACGAGAACGCGATCCATGCCATCGGCAAGGCGTCTGCGGGCAAGGGCATCTACGAGGGCCCCGGCATCTCGATAAAGCTCTCGGCGCTGCATCCGCGCTATGCCCGCGCGCAGGCGGCACGCGTGATGGGCGAACTGCTGCCCGACGTGAAGGCGCTGGCGCTGATGGCCAAGAGCTACGACATCGGCTTCAACATCGATGCCGAGGAAGCCGACCGCCTCGAACTCTCGCTCGACCTGCTGGAAAGCCTCGCGCTCGATCCGGAACTGGCGGGCTGGGACGGCCTCGGCTTCGTGATCCAGGCTTATGGCAAGCGCTGCCCCTTCGTGATCGACTGGATCGTCGATCTTGCCCGCCGCGCCGGTCGCCGGATCATGGTGCGGCTGGTCAAGGGCGCCTACTGGGACGCCGAGATCAAGCGCGCGCAAGTGGACGGCCTTGCCGACTTCCCGGTCTATACCCGCAAGGTCCATACCGACGTGTCCTACGTCGCCTGCGCCCGCAAGCTGCTCGCGGCGCCCGACGCGGTGTTCCCGCAGTTCGCCACGCACAACGCGCAGTCGCTGGCGACGATTTATCGGCTCGCAGGCCCGGACTTCGCTGTCGGCCAGTACGAATTCCAGTGCCTCCACGGCATGGGCGAGCCGCTCTATTCGCAGGTTGTCGGGGCCGACAAGCTGAACCGCCCCTGCCGCATCTACGCGCCGGTCGGCACGCATGAGACGCTGCTCGCCTACCTTGTGCGGCGCCTGCTGGAGAACGGCGCGAACTCCTCGTTCGTCAACCGCATCGCCGATCCTGCGGTGCCGGTGGAATCGATGGTCGCGGATCCGGTGGAAGTCGTGCGCGCCATGCCTCGCCCCGGTGCGCGCCATGATCTGATTGCCGCGCCTTGCGGCCTCTATCCGGACCGCCGCAACTCCGACGGCATCGACCTGACCGATGAGATCGCCCTCGAAGCTCTGGCGACGGCGCTGGCAGCTTCGGCAACGGCGCAATGGACCGCGGCACCGGAAGGCGCGAAGGGAGAGGGCCGTCCGGTCCGCAACCCGGCCGACCATCGCGACGTGGTCGGCACCGTGATCGAACTCGCACCCAGCGAGGCGGCCGCTGCGGTCGCCCGCGCTGCCGCCTCGAACTGGAGCATGGTCCCGGTCGATCAGCGCGCCGCCATGCTCGAACGCGCGGCAGATGCGATGCAGGATCGCATGCCCGTGCTCATGGGGCTGGCCATGCGCGAGGCGGGAAAATCCGCACCCAATGCGATTGCCGAAGTGCGCGAGGCGATCGACTTCCTGCGGTACTACGCCAAAGCGGCCAGGGATACCTTAGGTGCCGTTAAGGCACCTTTGGGTGCCGCCGTGTGCATCTCGCCGTGGAACTTTCCGCTGGCCATTTTCACCGGGCAGATCGCGGCGGCGCTGGTCGTGGGCAACCCGGTCCTAGCCAAGCCGGCCGAGGAAACCCCGCTGATCGCTGCGGAATCCGTACGCATCCTCCACGAAGCGGGCGTCCCCGTCGATGCGCTGCAGTTCATGCCGGGCGGCGGCGACCTCGGCGCTGCGCTGGTCGCTGCGCCCGGGACGGCGGCGGTGATGTTCACCGGCTCCACCGAAGTCGCGCGCCTGATCCAGCGCCAGTTGGCGAGCCGACTTTCGCCGGAAAACCGCCCGATTCCGCTGATTGCCGAGACCGGCGGCCAGAACGCGATGATCGTTGACAGCTCCGCGCTGGCCGAGCAGGTGGTGGCGGACGTCATCGCCTCGGCCTTCGACAGCGCGGGCCAGCGCTGCTCCGCACTGCGGGTGCTGTGTCTGCAGGAAGACGTTGCCGACCGGACACTGGCGATGCTGCGGGGCGCGCTGGCCGAACTGAAGGTGGGCAACCCGGACCGCCTCGCCATCGACATCGGCCCGGTCATCACCGCCGAGGCCCAGGCCAACATCGATCGCCACGTCGAGACGATGCGCGCCAAGGGCTGCCGCGTCGAACAGGTTGCATTGGGTAAGGGCGCGGAAAACGGCACTTTCGTCGCTCCCACCATCATCGAGATCGCCGGCATCGATCAGTTGGAACGCGAGGTCTTCGGCCCGGTCCTGCACGTCGTGCGCTTCCGTCGCGACGACCTCGGCAAGCTGGTCGAAAGCATCAACGCGACCGGCTACGGCCTGACCTTCGGTCTCCACACGCGCCTCGACGAGACGGTGGCGCGCGTGACCGGCGCGGTTCGGGCGGGCAATCTCTACGTCAACCGCAACACCATCGGCGCCATCGTCGGCGTGCAGCCCTTCGGCGGGCGTGGGCTTTCCGGGACCGGACCAAAGGCAGGCGGGCCGCTATACCTCGGCAGGCTCACCCGGCAGGCTCCGCAGGTCCTAACGCCACCCGAAGAAGCGCCCATGTTGCTGACGGTCTTTGCGGACTGGCTGGACAAGCATGGCGAGCCCGCTGCCGCCGGTCGCGCGCGTGACCTCGGCCGCTCTTCGGCGCTGGGTTTCGAGGCCGTGCTTCCCGGCCCGGTCGGCGAGCGTAACCTCTATGCCCTCCACCCGCGCGGCCGCATTCTCCTGCGACCGGCCACCCGCGAAGGTCTGCTGGGCCAGATGGCGGCGGTTCTGGCGACAGGCAACACTGCGACGGTGGAAGGCATGGACTTGCCTGAAGGTCTGCCCGCGAAGATCGCCGCGCGCTTCCATGCCAATCCGGGCGAGTTCTTCGCTGCGTGCCTCGTCGAAGGGGACGTTCAGGCGGTGCGCGGGGCGTGCGACTCGGCGGCGAAACTGCCGGGGCCGATCGTGCCGGTCCACGTCTGGACCGGGCATGACACTGGACCAAACGGGGCGTGGCTGCTGGAGGAAGTATCCACTTCCATCAACACCACGGCTGCCGGAGGCAACGCCAGCCTCATGATGATTGGCTGATTCGGTCGGCAAACTATTGTGAAAACACGTAATGCCCCGCCGCATTTCGGCGGTGGGGCTCGTGCTGTCGTAAACGGGCAACAATCCGCCGGAATCCGCGAAACCTGTACCAAAGACTGAGATTAGTCTCGTTGCGACCACACCGCGTTGGATTACAATGCAGGCGGGAGTAGGACATATGGGCAGACTGATCGTCGATGCCGCCTCGAGCCTTGATGGCTTCTGGGCTGATGCTCGCGGACGGAGCGTGTTTTGCACCTCCGAACTGCATGGTTCGGGCTTGTCCGGCAAACTGGACAAGGTCTGCGGCGCGGTGGTCATGAGCCGCCGGTCCTTCGAACTGTCCGAGGATACCGGATGGATCGCGGATGCCTATTCAGGAAAAACCCCAGTCTTCGTCGTGACCGATGCGCCTCTGGCAATTCCCTTGCTCGGGGAGTTTCATTTCGTCCCCACTTATGCCGAGGCTTTCGCCGCCGCGCAGGATGCAGCCGGGGACAGCGCGGTTCTCGTTGTTGGAGAGGCCGGTGCGGTCAATGCCGCTCTACGTTCCGGCCATGCGGATGAAATCTGGCTGCGGATGATGTCGCGCACGCTGGGTAACGGCGCCGCGCTGTTCGAAGACGACATCCCGGTCGAGAACTACTTCGTGTCCGAACTCGATACCACGGCGGATGCCGTCCACATGCATCTCGAGCGCAAGCTGGAGGCCTGACCTTTAAGCGGGGCAGGGCTGCAGCGTCTCGCGCTTGTGCAGCGAGATGGTGACCAGGAATACCGCAAGACCGCCCAGCGCCAGGCAGGCGCCGATCCAGCCGGTCGAGGTCAGCCCAAGACCGGCCGAGATGGCCATGCCGCCCAGCCACGGACCGATGGCGTTAGCCGTATTGAAAGCACTGTGGTGCGCGGCGGCGGCGAGCGCCTGCGCGTCTCCGGCCACGTCCATCAGGCGCGTCTGCAGGATCGTGCCGAGCCCGCCGCTGAAGCCGATCAGCAGCACTACGATGCACAGGGTCCAGATATTGCCCGCCATCAGCGAGAACAGTGCAAGCGACACAGCGCTGAACAGCAGGGCGCAGATGGCAGCCTTGGTCTGCGCCCGGTCGGCGACCCAGGCCCAGAACAGGTTGCCCACTGTCATGCCGACGCCGAAGATCGCCAGTACGGCGGGGACGAGCTTTTCCGAAACGTGCGTGACCTCGATCATGGTCGAGGCGACGTAAGTGTAGACGCAGAACAGTCCGCCGAAGCCGATCGCACCGGTCAGCAGGGTCAGCAACACTTGCGGGCGGCGAAGCGCGCCGAGTTCGCGCAAGGGGCTCGCGCTCTCGTCGGCGGGCTGGTGCGGGGCGTAGAGCGCGACGAGCGCCATCGTCAGGATCGCGAGGCCGGAAACGACTGCGAAGCCGCTGCGCCAGCCGATTGCCTGCCCCAGCCAGTTGGCGGCGGGGACGCCGATGATCGTTGCCACCGTCAGGCCCGACATGACCATGGCGACCGACTGTGCGCGCTTGTTCGCGGGCACCATCGATGCGGCGACGAGGGCGGCGATGCCGAAGTACGCACCGTGCGGCAGGCCGCTGACGAAGCGGCACAGCAGCAGCAGGTCATACGTCTTGGCCAGCGCGGAGATGCCGTTGCCGATGGCGAACAGTGCCATCAGGCCGATGAGCAGGCGGCGGCGCTCGATCTTGGCGGCAAGCACGGCGATGACCGGCGCACCGACCACCACGCCCAGCGCATAGGCACTGATCGCGTGACCCGCCTGCGGCTCGGTCAGGCCGAGATCGCGGGCGAAGAAGGGCACGAGGCTCATCGCCGCGAACTCGGTGGTGCCGATGGCGAATGCACCCATCGCAAGCGCAAGGATGACGAGCGCGGGGTGAGTCGCGCGGGTGGAGGCGGAAGGGGGCTGAGTCATGTTGCGTTGCAACATAGAAACAAAGGCGCGGTCAGGCTAGCTACCTGGCGGTGCAAATTCCGCAACATCGCGGTGAATAAGCTGCATCGCGGGTTGCAGGGGCCGCATTCGGACGTTTGCCGGGACCGCTCCGGCACTGTAGGGCCTTCGCGATTTCACGCAATTCAGGCAGACCCATGGCCCGCAAATATTCCAAGCACGGACCCTACGAAGACCTGCATCGGGAGGAGGAGGAGGAAGCTCCGGCCAAGGCCGTGCCGTGCTGGCTTTGCGGCCGGCCCACGGGCGAGACCATCGTGTGGCATCACCCGGTGCCCAAGAGCCGCGGCGGGCGCGACGTCGTGCCGATGCATCCGATCTGCCAGCAGACGGTCATCGCGAACTTCACGAACTCCGAACTCCAGCGCTTCGGTACGGACGTGGACGCGCTGTTGATTTACCCGAACATCCGCAAATTCGTGGACTGGGTGGCGAAGAAAGACCCCGATTTCAACGCGGCGATCACCAAGAAGCAGCGGTGAGACGGTTGGTGGGGCGTTGTTACCCACCCCGCTGCGACTAAGGCCTTCGGCCCAAGTCTCGCTGCCCCTCCCGCAAGCGGGAGGGGAAAGGCGCGTCAGCCCTCCCGTGTGCGGGAGGGCCGGGAGGCTTGGGAGCGAAGCGAACTAGCCGGACGGGGTGGGCTTCGACGCCAACCCCGGCCGCCTCAGAACACCGGATCGAAGCCCGGGGGCAGTTCGCTGGCCGGGCCGCTCTTGTCCTTGCTGCCGGGGACGTGGATGCCGCATTCGGTCTTGTCCCAGCCCTTCCAGCGACCCGAGCGCGGGTCTTCGCCCTGCGCGACCTTGCTGGTGCAGGGCATGCAGCCGATCGAGGGATAGCCTTCCGCTACCAGCGGATGCGCGGGTAGTTCGTGCTCGGCGATGTAAGCGGCGAGACGCTCGGCCGACCAGTCGATCAGCGGGTTGATCTTCAGGCGGCCCTGCGCGTCCGTCGTGTCGATCTCGAAGCGCGGCAAATGCGAGCGGGTCGAGTTCTGGAACGACTTGCGGCCGGTGAAAGACGCATCGTAATGCGCCAGCGCCTTGGCGAGCGGCTTGACCTTGCGGATCTCGCAGCAGCCGTCGGGGTCCCACGACCAGCGCAACCCGTTCTCGTCCTTCTTGGCGATTTCCGCCTCATCGGGGACGAGGTTGATCAGGTTGGTCAGGCCGAGGCGCGTGATCAGGGTGTCGCGATAGGCCAGCGTCTCGGGGAAGTGCTTGCCCGTTTCGAGGAACAGCACCGGCACGCTGGGGTCCACGCTCGCGACGAGGTGGAGCAGTACCGCGCTTTCCGCGCCGAAGCTGGAAACGATTCCCACATCGCCCGCCATTCGCTCCTTCAGCAGCGTCTCGAGCATCTCGCTCGTGTCGGTGCCGCGGAACAGGCGGTTGAGACGCACCGCATCCGCCTCGGTGAACCGGGCGGAAGTGTCGATGCGGTCCCTGATACGGTCTTCGTTTTCAGCTTCGGTACGGAACATAGGGATATCCCTTCTGGCCCTTCGGGGCTTACGCCGGGTGGCGCTTGGCCCAGATGGCCTGCCTGCCGTCGATCGCGGTGGCCTGGTATACGTTGTCCCACCGCTCGAAGGCGTTCTTCGCATCGGTGGTATTGAGCGCCTTGTCGGGCGCGAAGGCATCGAAGCCGCAGCGGCGCATGTGATGCAGCATGTCGATCACCAGATCGCCCACGCCGCGCAGCTCGCCGGCATAACCGGCTTCACGCAGGATGCGGGCGGCGGAGTAGCCGCGCCCGTCGGTCCACGCCGGGAAGTTGACTTCCACCAGCGCGATCCGGTCGAGGTAGGGCAGCAGCGCGCGGGCATCCTCGCCCGGCTCGATGCGCACGGCGGTGGCGTTCGACTGTTCGGAGAACGCATCCACGGTGACGGCGGGGTCATTGACGGCCTCGTCGTCACGGAAGCGGAACTGGACGTCAACCATAGATGGCCTCCTTGAACGGGTCCATGCCGATACGGCGATAGGTGTCGAGGAAGCGCTCCTCGCCCTGCTTGTTGGCGAGATAGACTTCGGTGGCCTTTTCGATCGCGTCGACCACGCCGTCCTCGGTGAAGCCGGGGCCGATGATCTTGGCGAGCGAGGTGTCCGCGCCCTCGCTGCCGCCGAACAGGAGTTGGTAGTTTTCCAGACCCTTCTTGTCGACGCCGAGGATGCCGATGTGGCCCGCGTGGTGGTGGCCGCAGGCGTTGATGCAGCCCGAGATCTTGAGCTTCAGCTCCCCGATCTCGGCCTGCTTCTGCGCCGAACCGAAGCGCTCGGAAATCTTCTGCGCGACCGGGATCGAACGGGCGTTCGCAAGGCTGCAGTAGTCGAGGCCGGGGCAGGCGATGATGTCGCCCACGGTGTCGAGGTTGGCAGTGGCGAGGCCCGCTTCGTCGAGCGCCTGCCAGATGGTGTAGAGGTCGGCCTTCCTGACGTGCGGCAGGACGATGTTCTGGGCGTGGGTGACGCGCAGTTCGTCGAACGAATACTCGGTGCCCAGCTTCGCCATCAGGCGAATCTGGTCGGCCGAGGCATCGCCGGGGATACCGCCCACGGGCTTGAGGCTGATCGTCGCGATGACGTAACCGGGAACCTTGTGTGCGGTGGTGTTGCGCTCCACCCAGAGGCGGAAGTCGGGATCGGTGAGGTCCAGATCGTCGGACAGGCCCGTTTCGAAGGCGGGATCGACGAAGTGCGCCTTGATGCGTTCCAGCTCGGCGAGCGGCGGCTCGATCGGCTGGGTCAGCAGGTGCGCGAACTCCTCCTCGACCTGGCGGACATATTCGTCGCGGCCCAGTTCGTGGACAAGGATCTTGATGCGCGCCTTGTACTTGTTGTCGCGGCGACCGTAGCGGTTGTAGACGCGCAGGCACGCTTCGGAGAAAGTGATGAGCTGGTCCAGCGGCACGAATTCGCGGATCAGCGGCGCGATCATCGGGGTGCGGCCCATGCCGCCACCGGCGTAGAACTGCGCGCCGATTTCTCCGGCGTCGTTACGCACCATCTTGATGCCGATGTCGTGCAGGCGCATCGCCGCGCGGTCGGTCTCGGAGGCGATCACGCAGATCTTGAACTTGCGCGGCAGCACCAGGAATTCCGGGTGGAAGCTGGACCACTGCCGCAGCAGTTCCGCATAAGGACGCGGATCGATGATCTCGTCGGCGGCGGCACCGGCGAACTGGTCCGAGCTGATGTTGCGGATGCAGTTGCCGCTGGTCTGGATCGCGTGCATCTCCACCTTCGCCAGTTCGGCGAGGATGTCGGGCGTCTCTTCCAGCTTGATCCAGTTGTACTGGATGTTCTGGCGCGTGGTGAAGTGGCCGTAGCCGCGGTCGTACTTGTCCGCGATGTCACCCAGAAGGTGCATCTGAGCGCCGCTCAGCGTACCGTAGGGCACCGCGACGCGCAGCATGTAGGCATGGAGCTGGAGGTACAGGCCGTTCTGCAGGCGCAGCGGCTTGAACTGGTCCTCGGTCAACTCGCCCGAGACGCGGCGGCGCACCTGGTCGCGGAATTCCTCGACCCGCACATCGACCATCTGCTGGTCGTATTCGTCGTACTTGTACATCAGATCACCCAGTTCAGAGCGGCGGGGTCGGACGGCTTCAGCGTCAGGTCGAGGCGTACGGTCGGCCCAAAGGCGCGGATGCGCTCCTTGATGTGCGCGGGGCGCACGCCTTCATCGGTCTTCTCGCCATCGACGACATAGGCTGCGAAAACGTTCTGCACGCCCTCTTCCCGTGCGATGATCGCAGCCCCGTTGTCGCCGACATCGGCGCTGTCGTTCACGTCGAGCGACCAGCCATGGCCGGTCCACCAGACCACGGCCCCGCTCTTCAGGTCGTTGCCCGTCAGGATTTTCACTGCATTGCCTCCAGCGCCAGGGCGCGAATGGTGTTGTCGGCCGAGTCCCCATCCGAGTCAGGGGCGCCGGCGGCGACCGAGCCGATAACGATAAGCGCGGGGCTTTGCACCTTCTGACTTTCGACAAGATGCGCAAGACCGGCCAGCGGCGCGCGCAGAACCCGCATGTCGGCGCGGGTGGCCTTCTCGATAATTGCCACGGGCACGTCGGGGGCGAGGCCATCGGCGATGAGCTTTTCGGAGATCTGCGCGGCGGTGGCGATGCCCATGAAGATCACCAGCGTGCGGCCCTTGCCGGCAAGGCCGGACCAGTCCTGCTCGGACAGGCCCTTGCACTGGCCCGCCACGAAGCTGACGATCGAGGCATGGTCGCGGTGAGTGAGGGGGATCTGCGCAGCGGCCGAAGCGCCCAGCGCCGAGGAGATGCCAGGCACGACCTCGACCCGGACGCCCGCCGCGTGGCAGGCTTCGGCCTCTTCGCCGCCGCGCCCGAACACGAAGGGATCGCCGCCCTTGAGGCGGACGACATCGTTGCCGGCCAGCGCCTCGCGCACGAGGAGCGCGTTGATGTCCTCCTGCTTCATGGTGTGGCGCGAGCGGGCCTTGGCGACCGAGACCAGCTTTGCCGTAGGCCGGGCCATCGCCAGGATCGCGGGATCGACGAGACCGTCGTGGACCACCAGCGATGCGCTCATCAGAAGGCGCGCGGCGCGCAGGGTCAGCAGGTCCGGATCGCCGGGGCCGGCGCCCACAAGGTACACCTTGCCCACGCGGGGCATCTTGGAGGGATTCGCGGTCATGGTGTGGCGCAAATGGGCGCGATGATCGCCGGATGCCAGCCATAATGGCTTTGAGGGGGCTAAGGGGAGCTTTACGGCTGGTCGGATTGCCGCGTTTCCAAGGGAGTTCACAGAAAATTACGCATGACTTCGGTGCTTCATTAGTCCCGGCTCTAACCGAATCTTAACCTAACTTGTGGACGTTCGCCTCACACATGGAGGTGGACTGATGCCCATTGCGGCCCATTTTGAAGCGCCTGAAGCAAACGGTCGCCCGCGTGCGGAGCGTCGACGCCTGTTGCTGGAGACGCAAGGGGCGCTGGAATCGGGCGAGCACATGAAGGTTGTGCTGCACAATTTCTCCGAAACTGGTGTGCTGCTTGAAAGCAAGGTCGAACTCGAGATCGGCGAAGTGTTGGACCTCGATCTGCCGGAAGCGCCGCATGCGCGCGCGCGGGTAATCTGGGCGAGTGGTTCGCTTTACGGCTGTGCCTTCGATGCGCCTATCCCCAGCGCGACCTTGCGGGCGGCGCAGCTTCGCAGCGCTGTGCAGACCGAACTCGGGCTGGGCGCTGCGCCTGCGCCGATGGGCCCGGGTGCGATCGGCGGGGAGAGCCTGGGTGAGCGGCTTCATCGCCTGCGCAAGCTGCGGGGGCTGACACAAGGCGAACTGGCCAGTCGCCTTGGCGTGTCCAAGCCGACCGTGTGGGCCTGGGAGCAGGGGCGTGCCCGTCCGATCGAGGAGCGTCTGGACGCGATCGCCGAGGCGCTCGGGGTCGAGCCCGCGGAATTGCGGCCGAGTCGCACGGTGCCCGGCCTGACCGACCTTATCTCCCGCTGCCGGGACCAGATCGCGGCGGCCGTGGAAACGACGCCGGACAAGGTCCGCATCATGATCGAACTGTAAAGCGGCGTTCTGCCGCTTCATTTCTGGCCACTGTTGGGCCGCCCAATTCGAGGGGTAATGCAGCCAACCTACATCGGCAGAATTTCGTATTTCCTATGATACCCTTAAGTGGTAAATAGAATTTTATGAATTTTATGGCGTAAGTTGTGTTAACTAATAAAACTAACATCCGTTTATAGTTAATAAAATATCTATGGTTAATGATATTAATTTTATCTGCGGAGTGTTTTACTCAAATCTTCAGGCGCAGATTCTAGGTGGCCCAAAGGGTCGCTGAAGGTCAGGTCGAGGCAGGCACCGGGACGTAGTCGGCATGGGCATGAACTTCACATTTCAGGAAAGCTCGGTCCTTTACGGGATGCTCGCCGAGAGTTCGACCGACGTGATCCTCAAGACTGATCCCAAGGGTTTCATCGTCCACGCCACCCCGGGAATCGTCGAACTGGGCCACCGCGAGCCGGCGCGTTCCGATGGAGGAGCACTGGTCGGCCCGCACCTCCTCGACCTCGTCGCGCCTGAGGCCAAGCAGCAGATTTCCAAGGCCCATGCCCGTGCGATGGCAGGTGAGGATATTGACTGGATAGAGTTTCCGGCTCTGACCCGGGACGACCGCAAACGCTGGTTCGAGCTGCGCTTGCGCGCTCTGCTGCGGCATGACGGAGCGCCTTACGGCGTGCTAGGCGTCATGCGCAACGTCGATGAAATGCGCTCGCTCAGCGAACGGCTGTTCACCGCGACCTATACAGATCCGCTGACGGGGCTTACCAACCGCACGGCGTTCATCTCGATGCTGGAGCATATGCTCGATACCCGCATGGAGGGGTGCCTTGCGCTCTTCAGCATCGATTTTTTCCGCACGATCAACATGCAACACGGCCAGAGCGTCGGTGACGAGGTTCTGACGGTGTTCGCCGATCTCCTGCGTGAACTGCTTCGAACTGAGGACATCATCTCGCGTATCGGCTCGGAACGCTTCGCCGTGATCCTGCCGCGGGTAACCGCTGTCGAGGCGGAAGGGATCTGCCGCCGTGTGGTCACGACGCTTTCTGAACTCAAGCAGACGATCGGTGACGGCAGTTTCGCGATGACGGCCAGCGCCAGCGTCGCTCGTGTCGGAACCAGCCTCGATTCTACGATCGAGCGAGCCGAGATGGCGCTGTTCGTCGCCAAGGCCAAAGGTCGCAATCGGCTGGAAATGGAAAAGCCCGTCCGTCTTGCGGTAGGCTGAGAATACCCGGAAAAAAGAGGGGCAGCATCGTTGCCGGTGCCGCCCCTTTCGTCAGGTTGTGGTTACGGTCAGTTCAGCAGCCCGGCATAGCGATCAAGCGCGGCCAACGGCCCTTCCGGCCAGCGCGACAGCACCAGCAGGCGCTTGTGCCCGCCGCCGATGGCGAGCTCGTCGGTCACGCCCATGCCGCCATGGAACTGGATCATCTCGTGCCCCAGCGTCACCGAGGCTTCGGCGATGTAGGCTCGCGCGCCGTGGACGGCGTTTGCGAACTCGTCGCTGCCCCAGGATACGAGCGCAAGGTTGAGCAGCGCGCGGCTCTGCTCGATCACGGCATACTGGGCGACCATGCGGTGCTGGATCGCCTGGAAGGAGCCCAGTGCAGAGCCGAACTGGTCGCGCGTACGCAGGTAATCGATGGTTTCCGCGAAGATCCGTTCCATGATCCCCAGCGCTTCGGCACTGCGGGCAAGGGCGGCGAGATCGCTGGCTGCGGCAATGGCGGCAAGTCCGTCGTCGCTGAGCTTGTTGCCGGAGGGCACGATCACGTCGCCGAGTTCCAGCGAGCAGGCCACGCTGCCGTCCGCCATGTGCCAGTCGTGGGCAGAGATGCCGGGGCTGGCCGCGGGCACGAGGAACAGGGCGACACCTGCATTATCGCCGGGCTCGCCGGATATGCGCGCCGAAACGATGTAGCCGTCGGCACCGCCCCCGGCGACGCAATAGGGCTTGGAGCCGGTCAGCTTCCAGCCGTCTCCCGTAGTGGTCGCCGTGGTTTCCACCCAGTCGAGCCCGCCGCGTGCGCTGGCCTCGGCATGGGCGAGTGCCAGGCGCTTGCTGCCGGTCAGCAGATCATCCAGCCAATCGCCCTGAAGCGATGCCGGGGCCGTGGCCGCGAAGAGGCGGCCGGCCATGACCACTGATTCCGCGAGCGGTTCGACCACCAGCCCCCGACCCAGTGCCTCGAAAACGGTGGCAATTCCGGTCGCATCGAGACCCAATCCGCCCATTTCTTCGGGGAAGGGGGCTGCGATCAGGCCGAGTTCGCCGAGCAGTTCCCAGTTGGCGCTCGAAAAGCCGTTGGGCTCCGCCAGAAAGGCGCGGCGGCTGTCATGATCGTAATGGTCGGTGACGAAGCGCTCGGTCAGGGCCTTGAGCATTTCCTCGTCTTCGCTGAGGTCGAAATTCACAGTCCACTCCCGCAGGGATGTTCCCCCTTTGAGTGGCGGTTCTATCACCAGCAGGCCGCCTGTTACCGCTGGGCAAAAGGCTAGTCATAAAAACGCGGTAATTCCGCGCTTCAAGCGATTGTGCCCCCGGAGTCAGGGGGCTAAGGAAGAGCCTCGAGAGGACATCAATGCAACTTCTGTCACAGGAAAACATCGACGCCGTCCGCGTGACGTCGCCGGAAGGCATCCGCCCCGCAGCCGAGGCCCTGCATCGCATCGCCATGGAATGCGGCATGCGGGCCGCGCCCGCGCACGACATTGCCGACAAGCGCACGCCGGTCGATGCCGATGGCAACCTGCTCGCCACGGAAGTCTTCGGGTGGGAAGACGGCGACCGCGTCTGGTGGCGCAATTCTCGCATTGCCCTCGACAGTCCGCTGACTACCGCGTGCCGGTTCGAAAGCCAGCCGTTCTGGGCCAATGCGGAAGGTTTCCGCACGCTGGAGCGCAACGCCTACCTGTCCTCCATCGACATCGCCAATTTCGAGACGCGCTCGCTGACCCGCGCGGCGATCGGCGTGCCGGTTCACTTGCCGTTCGGCCAGATCGGCGCCGTAAGCTTCAACCCGCTCGATCGCGACAAGACCGATCTTTCGGAAGACTTCGCGCGCTATTCGGACGCGCTGGGTCTTTATGCGCGCACGTTCATCGCGACCTATGTGCAGGTCATGGGTTCGACGCAGGCACTGCCGCCCGAATCCCGCCTCTCCAAGCGCGAGGTCGAGTGTCTGCGCTGGGCTGCGATCGGCAAGACCGATCTGGAAATCAGCATGATCATGTCGCGTAGCCGCGCGACGGTGCGCTTCCACATTCACAATGCCGCGACCAAGCTGAACGCGGTCAACCGTAGCCAGACCGTCTTCAAGGCGGCGCAGCTGGGCTACATTTCTCTCCAGAACTGACGTAGCGTTTTGAAATAACGATGATTTATGAATGTCGGCGAGGCATCGCCGGCACGCTTTGCGTTACCCTCTTTCCCAAGCCGAATTTCTTGTTACACTCGGCTTACAACATAACGAGAGAGGGATGCCCGTGGAACGCAAGATGCATACGGCCTTGCTATTCAAGCTTCTGGTGATTTTTGCCGCCTTTGCGGCGCTTTTTGCTCCGCTACGTTCGTGGATACTGAATTCGGTGGGGTTTTAGGCCGTAAAGGGGCGGGCGACGCATCGCGCTGAGCGATGGTCGCCACCTTTGATCCTCTGAAGGATCAGCGTTCTTCCAGCATCAGCTTCGCCCCGCGCAGGCCCACGGCCATGGCCGGCGCGTTCGTATTGCCGGTGACATGCCACGGCATCACCGAGCAATCGGCTACGCGCACGCCCTGAACCCCGTTTACCCGCAGGCGCGGATCGACCACGGCATCCGGGTCCGAGCCCATGCGGCATGAGCGGATGGCGTGGAGCCCGCAACTCGACAGGCGGCGGAACATGGCGAGCACATCCTCGTCACTCTCTACTTGCGCACCGGGCACGAGTTCCTCGCCGACCATGTTGGCCAGCGGTCCCGCTCGGACATAGTCGCGCATGGACCGGACGAGGGCGATCGCGGACTTGCGATCATGCTCGGTCGTCAGGAAGTTGTGCAGGATTTCGGGTGCATCGCTGGCTTTGGGACCGGTCGCGCGTACGCTGCTCTCGCTGGTGAGGCGCAGCAGCTGGCCGTAGATGGTGACGCCGGGCTTGGGGTCGATCTTGTCGAGCGGCACCGGATCCTTGTCGTCGCCGACCTTGAAGGTGTAGCCGCCGAGGTAGAACTGCGCGTCCGTCCGGCCGTCGGGATGGGCGACGTTGCAGAAGGCGCCGACCTCGAACGGCCCGGTCGCCAGCACGCCGTCGCCGCGCAGCAGGTAGCGCAGCATGGCGAAGGCCGCGCCGATGCCGAAGAAGCTCTTGTTCGTCCCCTTGCCGTGGTCCAGCCGGAAGGGGATCGAGAGCGAGAGGTGCTCGATCATCTTCTCGCCTACGTCCGGTGAGTGCGCGACCAGCGGGATGCCCGCCGCAGCCAGCCGCGCCGCATCGCCGATGCCGGAGCGCTGGAGGAGCAGCGGGCTTTCCATCGCGCCCGCGCTGACGACGATCTCTCCGCCTGCGGTCAGGGCGAAGTGCTCGGGCTTGCCGTTCACCGTGGCGTCGAGGCCCACGGCGCGGGTGCCGTCGAAGACGATGCGATCCGCCATCGCGCCGGTGACGACGGTGACGTTCGCCCGCTTGCGCGCCGCCGCCAGATACGTGCGTGCCGAGGAATCGCGCTTACCCTTGCGGATGTTGTGGCTGTAATAGCCGACGCGCGGGCCGGGGGTGCCGTTGAGATCTTCCACCCGGCGCAGGCCCTGCGATTCGCCTGCCTCGATCATGCGTTCCGCCAGTGGGTAGGTGTAACAGGCCGGGTCCACCCGGACGAGGCCGCCGCTGCCGCGCATGGGCGCAGGGCCGGCCTTGTGGTCCTCCAGTTCCTTGAACGCCTCGGTCATGCTGGCGCCGTTCCAGCCGGTGGCGCCGGCCTCGGTTTCCCAGGCGTCGTAGTCGGCCGGTTCGCCCCGGCTCCAGATCATGCCGTTGATCGAGGAGGAGCCGCCGAGTCCCTTGCCGCGAATCCAGACCTCGCCCGCGCCTGGATCATTGGCGCCGGGGTCGCGGGGCTGCGCGACGTGATAGGCCCACATGTGCTCGGGCTTCTTGACCAGCTTGGCGACGCCCTTGGGCAGCGTGACCCAGAAGTTGTCGTTCTCGCCGCCCGCCTCCAGCACCAGAACCTGCGCGCGGTCGTCCGCGCTGAGGCGTTCGGCCATGACGCAGCCCGCGCTGCCAGCGCCGACGATGATGTAGTCCCACTGCTTCGGCATGTCTGTTTCTCCCGGGGCCATGCCTCGCACGAACTAGCGCAATGGCTATCCTATCGTTTTGGTGAGTCACAAATGCTGCGGGGACGCGCTTAAACCGATTCCATGACCGGGCCTGACCAACGGGCCGAGCGATCTGAGGATTGGGCCAGAGGATTGAGAACGTGATGAAACCGATAGCCGATGGCCTGTTCACCGAAGAGACGCCCCCGCGTCTGCTCGGCGGCAAGGACCGGGAAACCGGCCGGATCGTCTTCCCGTGCCCGACTTCGCCGACTTTCGAGCCGGTGCCGCTGGCGAGCGAGGGCACCTTGTGGTCCTACACCGTGCAGCGCTTCCGCCCGAAGTCGCCGCCTTACGCCGGACCGGAGGCGTTCGCGCCGTGGGTCGTGGCCTATGTGGAACTGCCGGGGCAGGTGATCGTCGAGGCGCGGCTGAACGACGTCGCGTTCGAGGACGTGAAGGTCGGCATGCCGGTGCGCTTCGCGCCGTCGCCGCTGAACCCGGACCTCTCGGACAGCCCCTATATCCCCGCCTACGTACCTGTATCGGTTTCGGCAGCAGGAGACGCAGCATGAGCGGCGACGTGTGCATCGTCGGCATCGGCATCCACCGCTTCGGGCGGACCGATGGCCTGTCCGGCGTCGATCAGGGCGTCTATGCCGTGCGCGAGGCGCTGGCCGACGCGGGCGTGGAGTGGCCGCAGGTCCAGTTCGCCTATGGCAGCTCGGATGCGGCGGGCAATCCGGACACGATGGTCGATCGCCTCGGCCTGACCGGCGTTCAGTTCATCAACGTGCGCAACGGCTGTGCGGCGGGCGGATCGGCGCTGTTCTCGGCGCAGATGGCGATCAAGTCGGGCGAGTTCGACCTCGGCCTCGCGGTTGGCTTCGACAAGCACCCGCGCGGCGCCTTCAATGCGCTGCCGAGCGAATACAACCTGCCGGACTGGTACGGCGAAGTCGGCCAGATGGTGACGACGCAGTTCTTCGCCGCCAAGATCATGCGCTACATGAGCCTGTTCGGCATCTCGCAGAAGACGCTGGGACTGGTTTCGGAAAAGGCGTTCCGCAACGCCGTCCACGCGCCGCATGCGTGGCGCCGCCAGCCGGTGTCGCTGGAGGAAATCCTCGAAGCGCCGCTGGTGAGCGATCCCTATACCAAGTACATGTTCTGCTCGCCGGCAGAAGGCGGCGTGGCGCTGATCCTCGCCAGCGAGAAGAAGGCGCGCGAACTGGGCAAGCCGCTGATCCGGCTCAAGGCCGCGACCATGCGCACGCGCCCGCCCGCCAGCTTCGAAGTCTTTGCGCCGAGCGTCGACGTGGTGGCCGATGACAGGGCCCCACGCGGAACCGCCTCGCGCATCGCCTCGGCCGATGCCTATCGTCTTGCCGGGATCGGCCCGGGCGACATCGACGTCGCCCAGCTTCAGGACACCGAAGCGGGCGCCGAACTGATGCACATGGCCGAGAACGGCTTCTGCGCCGATGGCGAGCAGGAGCAGTGGTTGGCCGAGGGCCGCACCGAGTTGGGCGGTGCGCTGCCCGTCAACACCGACGGCGGCTGCCTCGCCTGTGGCGAGCCGATCGGCGCATCGGGTCTGCGCCAGGTCTACGAAAACGTCGTGCAACTGCGGGGAGACGGCGGCGGCCGTCAGGTGCCCAATGCGCCCAAGACGGCATACAGCCATGTCTACGGTGCCCCGGGCGTCTCTGCAGTCACCATTCTGGAACGCTGATGGATATCGAACTTTCCCCTCAAGACGCTGCCTTCCGCGATGACGTCCGCGCCTTCCTGCGCGACAATCTGCCTGCCGAGGTGAAGGCAGGCGCGGCGGCTACCCCGTCCGTCTTCGTTGAGCCGGAGATCGGACAGGCGTGGAACGCGGTGCTCAACAAGCAGGGCTGGCTCGGCTACCAGTGGCCCGCCGAGCATGGCGGCACCGGCTGGACCCCGTTGCAGCGCTACCTGTTCGAGAAGGAATGCGCCGCCGCCGGCGCGCCGAACCTGACGGTGCTCGGCCTCAAGCTGCTCGCCCCGGTGATCTACAACTTCGGCACCGATGCCCAGAAGGCTGAGGTTCTGCCGCGCATCCTCTCGGGCGAGGACTACTGGTGCCAAGGCTTTTCCGAGCCGGGCGCCGGGTCCGACCTCGCCAGCCTCAAGACCCGCGCCATTCGTGAGGGCGACCACTACCGCGTCAACGGCTCCAAGATCTGGACCACCCACGCGCACCACGCCAACCGCATGTTCACGCTGGTGCGCACCAACACCGAGGTGAAGAAGCAGGCGGGCATCTCGTTCCTGCTGATCGACCTCGACAGCCCCGGCGTCTCGGTGCGCCCGATCCTGACCAACGCGGGCGACCACGAGGTCAATCAGGTGTTCCTTGAGGACGTCATGGTCCCCGCCGAGAACCTCGTCGGCGGCGAGGGTGATGGCTGGACGATCGCCAAGTTTCTGCTTGAAAATGAACGCGGTGGTTCTTGCCACGCGCCCAAGCTCGGCTACGATCTCGACCAGATCGAAGCCGCCGCGAAGGACGAGAGCGATGGGAAGGGCGGTATCCTCGCCGACCAGACCGACTGGCGCCGCCGCGTGGCGAAGGCGCGTCTCTCGGTCAACGCGCTGGAGATGATCGAACTGAAGATCATCTCGGAGATCGCCAAGGGCCGCAAAGCCGGACCGCAGACCTCGCTGACCAAGCTGCTGGCGTCCAATCTGCGGCAGGAGATCGATCTGCTGGCGGTGGACCTCTACGGCCCCGCCGGCCTCCAGCTGGAAACCGCGCGCCCGCTCTATGGCGACAACGCGCCCGCCGCCGTCCATTCCAAGGCCGCGCAGGTCGCCTCGGCCCGCTATCTCAACAGCCGCGCGTGGACCATCTTCGGCGGCACCAACGAAGTCCAGAGCACCATCATCGCCAAGTCGGTGCTGGGTCTGTGAGCATTCTCCTCCACCCTTCCTCGTCATTGCGAGGCCCGCAGGGCCGCGGCAATCCAGAGCGGCATGGCTCCGCCCTGGATTGCTTCGCTTCGCTCGCAATGACGAACGGGTGTTGTCCCGAAATCAACACCATCTACGAGAGGAATCCCTGATGCAGCTGAACCGCGAGGCGCTGACGCGCGCCTATCGGCAGATGAAGCTGATCCGCGAATTCGAGGAACGGCTCCACGAGGAGATCCAGACCGGCGAGATCGCGGGCTTCACCCACCTCTATTCGGGGCAGGAAGCGGTCGCGGTCGGCGTGTGCGAACACCTGACGCCGCGCGACAAGATCGTCTCCACCCACCGTGGTCACGGCCACTGCCTTGCCAAGGGCTGCGACCTTGACGGCATGATGAAGGAAATCTGGGGCAGCCAGGACGGCCTTTGCAACGGCAAGGGCGGCTCGATGCACATCGCCGACATCGACAAGGGCATGCTGGGCGCCAACGGCATCGTCGGCGCCGGCGCGCCGATCGCGGTGGGCGCGGCGATCTCCAACAAGATCGATGGTCCGGACGAGAACGGCAAGCTGGCCGTCTCGATCGCCTTCTCGGGCGACGGCGCCTGCAACCAGGGCACCACGTTCGAGGCGATGAACCTCGCGGTCGTCACCAATGCGCCCGCGATCTTCGTCTTCGAGAACAACCACTATTCCGAGCACACCGGCGTCGATTACGCGGTCGGCACCACCAGGGACATCGCCAGCCGCGCGGAAGCGTTCGGCATGAAGGTGTGGCGCGGCGACGGCACCGACTTCTTCGCCGTCTACGACACCTTCCGCGAAGTGCTGGAATATGTCCGCAACCCCGGCAACGGCCCGGCCGCCGTGGAGTTCGACACCGAGCGCTTCTTCGGCCACTTTGAAGGCGATCCGCAGCGTTATCGCGGCGACGGCGAACTCGATCGTCTGCGTGCCGAGCGCGATTGCCTCAAGATCTTCCGCGCCAGCGTCACTGGCGCGAAGCTGCTGGAAGACGTGGATCTCGACACGATCGACACCGAATCCCTCAAGGCCATCGAGGATGCCGTCCAGGCTTCGCGCGCCGCACCGCGCCCGCAGCCCGAGAACGTCCTCGAAAACGTCTACATCAGCTACTGACGGCAGGAGCGAGACCCATGGCAAAAATGATGTATCGCGATGCCATCCGCAACACGATCTTCCAGGAAATGCAGCGTGACGAGCGCGTCGTCGTGCTGGGCGAGGATGTTGTCGGCGGCAACGGCACGGCCGGCGGCCCCGAGGCGATCGGCGGCATCTGGTCCACCTCGACCGGCTTCTACGAGGCGTTCGGCCCGGGCCGCGTGATCGACACCCCGATCAGCGAAAGCGCCATCATGGGCGCGGCGGGTGGCCTTGCCCTCGCGGGCAAGCGTCCGGTGGCGGAGATCATGTTCGCCGACTTCATCGGCGTGTGCATGGACCAGCTCTGGAACCAGATCGCCAAGTTCCGCTACATGTTCGGTGGCAAGTCGGTCTGTCCGGCGGTGATCCGCATGCCGGTGGGCGCGGGCTACAACGCGGCCGCGCAGCACAGCCAGATGATTTCGCAGTTCGTCACCAACATGCCCGGCATCAAGGTGGTCATGCCCACCACCCCGGAAGATGCCTGCGGCCTGCTGCGCCAGGCGATCCGCGATGACGATCCGGTGGTCTTCCTCGAACACAAGTTCCTCTACGCTATGAGCGGCGAAGTGAACGAAGACCCGGATTTCTGCATCCCCTTCGGCCACGCCCGCCTCGCCCGCGCCGGGCAGGACGTGACGATCGTCGCCAGCGGCATGATGGTGCGCTATGCCGAAACGGCGGCGGACGATCTGGCGCAGGACGGCATCGGCTGCGACGTGATCGACCTTCGCACCACTTCGCCGCTGGATGAGGAAGCTATCCTCGACTCGGTCGAAGTGACCGGCCGTCTCGTCGTCGTGGACGAGGCTCCGCCGCGCTGCTCGCTGGCCACCGACATCTCCGCGCTCGTCGCCCAGAAGGCTTTCGCCAGCCTCAAGGCGCCGATCGAGATGGTGACCCCGCCGCACACGCCGGTCCCGTTCGCCCGCGAACTGGAAAGCGCCTACCTGCCGAGCCCGGCCAAGGTCGCCGCTGCCGTGCGCAAGACGCTCGAATACCGTTGAGGGGAGCGCTGACATGAGTCGCATCCGCGCATTCACGATGCCCAAGTGGGGCATCGAAATGACCGAAGGCACGATCGCCGAATGGATGGTGAAGGAGGGTGAAACCTTCAAGCGCGGCCAGACGCTGTGCCTGATCGAAACCGCCAAGATCACCAACGAGGTCGAGGCCGAATACGAAGCCACCGTGCGCCGCATCATCGTGGGCGGCGGCGCGGGCGAGGAACCCGTCGGCGCGCTGCTGGCGGTGTTCGACGAGGGTTCGCACTCGGACGCCGAGATCGACGCCTTCGTGGCCGATTTCAAGCCGGCTGAAGGCGGCATCGCCAAGGGCGCCGAGAAGACCAGGGCGCCGGAGCCCGCTCCGGCTGCCGCTGCTGCGCCGGCTCCCGAAAAGCAGCGCATCAAGATCGACACCAACCGCCCGATCAGCCCCGAAGCCCTGCGCCTCGCGGAAGAAGAGGGCGTCGATATCGCCGGTATCGAGGGTTCCGGCCGTGGCGGTCGCATCACCCATCAGGACGTGGTGAAGGCGCTGCGCGGGACAAGTGCTCCCTCGCTCAAGGGCACGGTTCCCGTCGAGGCGGACGACCTCAAGGTTCTCGCTTCGCCGCTTGCCCGCCGCATCGCCGCGCTGCACGGGCTCTCGCTGCAGGGCCTCACCGGCACCGGCCCGCGCGGCCGCATCTCCAAGGCCGACGTGCTGGCGCTCGTCCCTGCACCGAAGGCTTCGGTCGGCGGCATCGGCACGCCCGAATTCGTGGCCGGTGAGAACCGCCCCGAAGTCGTGTCTTTCGACCGCGTCCGCAAGGTCGTCGCTCAGCGGCTCACCCAGGCGAAGCAGGAGCTTCCGCACTTCTATCTGCGCATGTCGGCCAGCGCCGATGCGCTGATCGCGATGCGCAAGACCGCGAATGTCGTGCTGGGCAGCAAGGCTTCGGTGAACGACTGGATCGTCAAGGCCTCGGCCATGGCGCTGGCGAAGCACCCGGACGTCAACGTGCAGGTGCACGGGCAGGAAATTCACCGCTTCCCGCACGCCGACGTTTCGATCGCGGTCGCCAGCCCCAAGGGCCTCGTCACCCCGGTGGTGCGTCAGGCCAACCTGATGCGGATCGACCAGATCGCGGTGGAAACCCGCCGCCTGATCGACAAGGCGCAGGCCGGCAAGCTCAGCATGGACGATATGGACGGCGGCACCTTCTCCGTCTCCAACCTCGGCATGTTCGGGATCGAGAACTTCGATGCGATCATCAACCCGCCGCAGGGCGCGATCCTCGCCGTCGGCGCGGCGCTGCGCCAGCCGGTGGAGACGGATGACGGCGATGTGGCGTTCGAAACCCGCATTTCCTTCACTCTCTCGGTCGACCACCGGGCCATCGATGGCGCTGCGGGCGCGCAGTTCCTGCAGACGCTCAAGGGTCTGATCGAGGCGCCCGAGGGCCTGTTCGGCGCGTGATTGCACACTTCCCCGTCATTCCCGCGAAGGCGGGAACCCATCTCCTGAGGGTGCAGGTTGCACCGTCATCAGTTGGGTCCCCGCCTTCGCGGGGATGACGAAGTTTTGAAGGGACAGAAAATGACCGGAGAGGCCACCCAAACCGTCGTGAAGCCCGGCCCGCTCAAGCGGCTGGGCGACGTGATCCAACTCGCCTATTTCCCGACCGATTTCGATGCGACCATGAAATACTGGATCGAAACGGTCGGCGTCGGCCCGTTCTTCGTCCTCAACGACGTGCGGCTCGACGACATGAAGTACAAGGGCCAGCCCACCGATGCCACGTTCACCATGGCCATCGGCTACTGGGGGGACATCCAGATCGAGCTTATCAAGACCGATTCCGATGCCCCCTCGCTCTATTCGGGCGAGTATGCGGTGCGCGATAGCCTGCACCACGTCTGCGTCTTCGTTGAATCGATCGCCGAAGCCCGCAAGGCCTGCGCCGAAGCCGGCGCCGAGGTGATCGTGGAGGGCAAGGTCGGCGCCGATGGCGAGGTGATCTATGTCGATCCCGGTCAGGGCCCCGGCCACGTAATCGAATACCTTCAGCCGCTTACCGACACCGAAGGTCTGTTTCAGATGATGAAGGATGCTGCCCGCGACTGGGATGGCTCCGATCCGATCCGGGTGTTGCAATAATGAGCGAGATTTCCCAATACGCCCTCGACATGGCCGACAAGGTCGAGGCTTTCGTCCGTGAAAAGGTCGTCCCCTACGAGAAGGACCCGCGCCGCGATCATCATGGCGCGCCGACCGACGAACTGCTTATGGAACTGCGCAGGCACGCCCGTGAGGCCGGCGTGCTCACCCCGCACATCCGCGCCGACGGATCGCACCTCAACCAGCGCGAGACGGCGGTTGTGCTCATCAAGTCCGGCCTGTCGCCGCTGGGCCCGCTGGCCTGCAACACCATGGCGCCCGACGAGGGCAACATGTACCTCATCGGCCACGTCGGCTCGCCGGAACTGAAGGAGCGCTTCCTCAAGCCGCTGGTCGAGGGCAAGGGCCGCTCCGCCTTCTTCATGACCGAGCCCGCCGAATGGGGCGGGGCCGGTTCCGACCCGTCGATGATGAAGACCACCTGCCACAAGGATGGCAACCACTGGGTCATCAACGGCCGCAAGACCTTCATCACCGGCGCGCAGGGCGCGATGGTGGGCATCGTCATGGCGGCTTCGGCGGAGGAAGACACCAAGGGCGGCGCCTGCATGTTCCTGGTGGACCTGCCCGACGATGCCATCCGCATCGACGAGGTGCCGAACACCATCGACAGCTCGATGCCGGGCGGCCACGCCACCCTGACCATCGACAACCTGCGCGTGCCGGCCGAGCATATGCTGGGCGATCCGGGCGAGGGCTTCAAGTATGCCCAGATCCGCCTCTCCCCGGCGCGCCTCTCGCATTGCATGCGCTGGCTGGGCTGCTGCATCCGCGCGCACGAGATCGCCAGCGACTATGCCTGCCGCCGCATGGCGTTCGGCAAGCAGCTGATCGAGCACGAAGGCGTCGGCTTCATGCTGGCGGAGAACGAAATCCTCATCAAGCAGTCCGAACTGATGATCGACTGGTGCGCCTCGGTGCTCGACACCGGCTCGCTCGGCACGGTGGAGAGCTCGATGGCGAAGGTCTCGGTGTCCGAAGCACTGATGAAGATCGCCGACAACTGCGTGCAGGTGATGGGCGGCACGGGCGTTACCGAACGCACCATCGTCGAGCAGGTGTTCCGCGAAGTCCGTGCGTTCCGCATCTATGACGGCCCGACCGAAGTCCACAAGTGGAGCCTCGCCAAGAAGATCCGTCGCGACTGGCGCAAGGCGCAGGAAGCGGCTGCAAAGGAAGCCGAGCCCGCATGAGCGACGTTGCTGAAGCCAACTCGGGCACCACCGCCGTGCGCGAGGGCTATGCTTTCGACGAGGCGGCGCTGACCGCCTGGCTGGAAGCCAATGTCGCGGGCTTCGCCGGTCCGCTGAGCGTCGAGCAGTTCAAGGGCGGGCAGTCCAACCCCACCTACAAGCTGGTGACGCCTTCGCGCAGCTACGTCCTGCGGCGCAAGCCGCCGGGCCAGCTGCTCAAGGGCGCCCATGCGGTGGAGCGCGAGGCCAAGGTGCTCTCCGCGCTCCACGGCGCGGGCTTCCCGGTGGCAAAGGTCTATGGCCTGTGCGAAGACGATGGGGTCATCGGCACCTGGTTCTACGTGATGGAAATGGTGGAAGGGCGCATCTTCTGGGATGCGACCGTCCCCGGCGTTTCGAACGCGGAGCGCGCCGCGCTGTTCGATGCGATGAACGCGACGATGGCGCAACTCCATTCCTATGATCCCGAGGCGATCGGGCTGGGCGATTACGGCAGGCCCGGCAATTACTTCGCCCGGCAGGTTGGCCGCTGGTCGAAGCAGTATTTCGAGGATGAGGCGGCAGGCCGCAATCCGGACATGGACGCGGTGATCGCCTGGCTCGAAGCGAACATGCCGGCGGACGACGGCGCCTCCAGCGTGATCCACGGCGACTTCCGCATTGACAACATGATCTTCCACCCCACCGAGCCGCGCGTGCTGGCGGTGCTGGACTGGGAACTCTCGACGCTGGGGCATCCGCTGGCGGACTTCGCCTACAACGCGATGATGTACCACATGCCGCCGCACATCGTGGCGGGACTGGGCGGTGCGGACATCGCCGCATTGGGCATCCCGAGCGAGGAAGACTACGTCGCCGCCTATTGCCGCCGCACCGGCCGCGGTGGTCTGCCCGACTATCGCTACTACATGGCGTTCAACTTCTTCCGCCTCGCCGCGATCTTCCACGGCATCAAGGGCCGGGTGATCCGGGGCACGGCGTCCAACGCGCAGGCGAAGGAGCGGGCCGAGGCCTTCCCCGAACTGGCAAGGCTGGCGCTGAGCTTTACGCGCGGGTAGCGTCTGGCGATGGGGCTTCGACAGGCTCAGCCTGGGCGGGATTTGAAGACCTGTTTTCAACCCCGCTCACCCTGAGCTTGTCGAAGGGTCAGGCTGAGCCTGTCGAAGCCCCTGCCGATGACACCCACCTCAGGGTAGCCTGCCGGTCACGGATGACGCGCGCCGATTTCCTTGACTTTCGCGCCTTCACACCCTAATTGGCGGCCTTTCCGATCCCATAGATTCTTTACCGGGAGTGCCCATGGCGCGCGTTACTGTCGAAGATTGCGTCGACAAGATCCCCAACCGCTTCGACCTCGTCCTTCTCGCTGCGCAGCGTGCGCGTGAGATTTCGGGCGGCGCGGAACTGACCATCGATCGCGACCGCGACAAGAACCCCGTCGTCGCCCTGCGCGAAATCGCCGAGGAAACCGTGGTTCCCAAGAACCTCAAGGAAACGCTGGTCACCTCGATGCAGCGCGTCCTGCCCGACGACGACGACGAGATGGACGATGTGGGCTCGCTCAGCCAGTCGGCCGAGGCCCTGCGCATCACCGCGTCGGCCCCGACCCGCAACACTTCGCTGGGCGGCGATTACGACGGCTGATCGTAACCGTTGACTGCAGCCCTGCTGCAGGCAACGATACGGGCGTGCCCGGAAAATCGAAACTGCCTCGTATTATCGGATTGACCGGGGGACCGCCCAAGAGGGCCGGTCCCCTCGTTGCGTCCGAGCTCCCCTCGGGATCAGCTGTCGAGTGCAGGGGCGCTACGATAGCCATTTACAGCGTCAAGGGCGGGGTAGGGAAGACGACCTTCTCGGCCAATCTCGCATGGTCTTCGGCGGTGCAGAGCTGCCACCGTACTTTGCTGTGGGACCTCGACGCGGCAGGCGGCTCGGCGTTTCTCTATGGTCTTGAACCGCAGGAAACGCGGCTTGCTGAAGAGGTTTTTGCGCGAGAAAGACCCGCAACCCGGCTGATCCAGCCGACAGCGTTCGAGCGGCTGGACGTGCTTCCCGCCGATGAATCGATCCGTGCGCTCGATGCGCAACTGGTGAAGATCGGCAAGCGCAAACGGCTGGCAAAGCTGACAGAAGAGCTTTCGGCCGACTACCCCCGAATCATTCTCGACTGTCCGCCTGTCATGAACGAGTTGTCGGCGCAGGTCGTGCGCGCTGCGGATCTCGTAATCGTGCCGCTGCCACCATCTCCACTTTCGTCGCGTGCGTTCGATCTCGTCGTGCGCGAGATTGCCGGGAACACCAAGCGGCACCCGCCTATCCTGCCGGTGCTCTCCATGCTCGACATGCGCCGGGCGCTGCACAAGCAGGCCCATGAGACGAACCCGAACTGGCCGGCAATTCCTTACGCCAGCGTTGTCGAACAATGCGCCGTTCAGCGCCAGCCGGTCGGAGTACTGGCTCCGCAAAGTACTGCGGCTCAGGCATTCGGGAGGCTCTGGGCGGCGATTGAGAAAAAGCTGGGTCAGAGGGGCTGAGCCACGTGCGCGGCCGCATTGCGCGGATTGCGATCCCGGCATAGGTTTCGTTTCCGTTGAACGGGGGCGAACATGAGCGGGATCAGCGAAGGACTGGCGGAGCTTGGGCAGGGTGCCGCCCTGGCGGGGGCGATCGAGCCGGAATATCACGCAGGGCGCGCCGAAAGGCATGATGGGCATACCCACGAGGCGGATTGCCTTAACTGCGGGACGCATCTCGCCGGGTCGCATTGCCATGCTTGCGGGCAGGCGGCGCACGTTCACCGTAGTCTCGGCGCTGTCTTCCACGACCTGCTGCACGGCGTGTTCCATTTCGAGGGCAAGATCTGGCGTACCGTGCCACTATTGGCGTGGCGACCGGGACGCCTGACGCGCGAATACGTCGATGGTCGCCGCGCCAGCTACGTGTCACCGATCGCGCTGTTCCTGTTCTGCGTCTTTCTGATGTTCGCGGTGTTCCACGCGACCGAGGGCCACGAGGAACCTGCCACGCAAACCGGGAATTCGCAGGGCCTCGAAGCCAACATAAAGCGGCTCGAAGGCGAGATCGCCGGGATCGAGGGCACGCGCAAGGCGGCGATCGCGAAAGGCCAGCCGATCGAGAGCTTCGAATCGCAACTGGAAGGAAGACGCGCGGCGCTCGACACTTTACGCGATTTGAAAGCCGAGAATGTGGACCTGAAAGTGGATCCCGCCCGCAAGGTCAGTGACATTCCGGCGCTCGATAAAGCGATAAAGAAGTTCCGCTCCAACCCCGATCTGGCGAGCTACAAGCTTCAGACTTACGCCTATAAGTACAGTTGGGCGCTGATTCCGATCTCGGTGCCGTTCCTGTGGCTGCTGTTTCCGTTCAGCCGGCGCTTCCATCTTTACGACCACACGGTTTTCGTGACGTATTCGTTGTGCTTCATGACGCTTCTGGCGATCGTGGGGATGATCGCCAGCACCGTGGGAGCAGGTGGTCTGATTGCCCTGCTGATTCTAACGCCGCCGCTACACATGTATCGCCAGCTGCGCGGGGCTTACGGTGTCGGGCGGTTCGGCGGCCTGTGGCGAACGGGTGTGCTGTTGGTCTTTGCCGCCATGGCGCTCGGCGTGTTCTTTACGCTGATCATGGCACAGACCAGCATGTAAGTCATTTGGCTGAGGGGATCAGTCGACGATCTTGACCGCCAGGCATGCCTGGAACCTGCCAGCTTCGGAGTCTTCGCGGTGCCACACGTCGATGACTTCGTAGTAATGGAAGTAATCGTCGGTATTCCTGGCGATCGATTCACCGGCGCGGGGCAGGAAATCGAACTGGCCGGTGAAGAGCAACTCGTCGCCTTCGCCGTCATATATCTCGACTTGGGCCATAGCGTCCTCGCATTTCGTGAATGTCCGGCATTGCGATACTATACTTGCGGTGGCGGCGAGGCAGCAAAAAGATCAGATGTAAACTCCGCAATAGGTGCAAACGCAAAGGGGCGTCAGACTTGCGTCTGACGCCCCTCCTGCATTCTCCTTTTGGGGAGAACCTTGTCTTTCCCGCTCAGGCGCCCTGCGGCGCCGTGCCGGTGAAGCGGCGGCCTGCCTTGGGGATGGCCGAACCGGACAACGGCCGTGCCGCCGAAGGACCGCGCGGCTCCGACGGGCGGTCGATCTGACCGCCTTCGAGAAGCTGCTTGATCTCGTCACCTGAGAGCGTTTCGTATTCGAGCATAGCCTGCGCCAAGGTTTCCAGCGCCACGTTCTGATCCTTGAGAATCTGCGTCGCGCGAGCGTGGGCGTTATCGACCAGAGCGCGGATTTCGCTGTCGATCAACTGGTTGGTCTCGCTGGAGCCCATGGTGCGCTGGGTGCCGCCCATGCCGAGGTAGCCTTCCTGGCTATCTTCGTACTGGATCGGGCCGAGCTTGTCCGACATGCCCCACTTGGTGACCATAGAGCGCGCCAGGCTGGTGGCGTACTGGATGTCCGAGGAGGCGCCCGACGAGACCTTGTCGTAGCCGAAGATCAGTTCTTCCGCCACGCGGCCGCCCATCGCCACCGACAGGTTCGCGAGCATCTTGTCGCGGTGGTAGGAGTAGCTGTCGCGCTCCGGCAGACGCATGACCATGCCCAGCGCACGGCCGCGCGGGATGATCGTCGCCTTGTGGATCGGGTCGGAAGCCGCCTCGTTCAGCGAGACGATGGCATGGCCTGCCTCATGGTAGGCGGTCATCTTCTTCTCGTCCTCGGTCATGACCATGGAGCGACGTTCCGCGCCCATCATGACCTTGTCCTTGGCGTCCTCGAACTCCTGCATGGCAACGAGGCGCTTGTTGCGGCGCGCTGCGAGCAGGGCAGCCTCGTTGACGAGGTTGGCGAGATCGGCGCCGGAGAAGCCCGGAGTGCCGCGCGCGATTACGCGGGGGTTCACGTCGGGAGCCAGCGGTACCTTCTTCATGTGCACGGCGAGAATCTTCTCGCGGCCCTCGATGTCGGGCACCGGCACCACGACCTGGCGGTCGAAGCGGCCCGGACGCAGCAGCGCGGGGTCGAGCACGTCGGGGCGGTTGGTCGCCGCGATGATGATGATGCCCTCGTTCGCCTCGAAGCCGTCCATCTCGACAAGGAGCTGGTTCAGCGTCTGCTCGCGCTCGTCGTTCGAGTTGCCGAGGCCGTGGCCACGGTGGCGGCCGACGGCGTCGATTTCGTCGATGAAGACGATGCACGGCGCGTTCTTCTTGGCCTGCTCGAACATGTCGCGCACGCGGCTGGCGCCGACGCCCACGAACATCTCGACGAAGTCGGAGCCCGAGATCGTGAAGAACGGCACGCCTGCCTCACCGGCGATGGCGCGGGCGAGCAGGGTCTTGCCGGTGCCGGGCGAACCGACCAGCAATGCGCCCTTGGGGATCTGGCCGCCGAGCTTGGAGAAGCGGGTGGGATCGCGCAGGAACTCGACGATTTCCTCCAGTTCCTCACGCGCTTCGTCGATACCGGCGACATCGTCGAAGGTCACACGGCCCGAACGCTCGGTAAGCATCTTGGCCTTGGACTTGCCGAAGCCCATCGCGCCCGAGCCGCCGCCCTTCTGGACCTGGCGCAGCGCGAAGAAGGCGATGCCGACGATCAGCAGGAACGGCAGGGTCTGCGCAAGGATGTAGAGCAGCAGGCTGCCCTGTTCGGCTTCCTTGCCCGAATACTTGACGTCGTTGCGCTGGAGCAGGTCAGTCAGGGTCTGGTCGTTGGGAACGGGGACGGTCGAGAAACTGTCTCCATTCTTGAGCTTTCCATCAATGCGGTCTTCGGAAATCTCGACCGAGGCGACGCTGCCTTCGGCCACCTTGCTGCGGAAGTCGGAGTAAGGAATCGCCGGGCCGGTGGTGGCACGCGATCCGAACATCGAGACCACCATCAGGAGCGCGAGGAAGATGCCGCCCCATACGAGCAGGCTCTTGACCCATGGGTTGCCGTTGGGCTGGTCGTCGTTCATTTTGCGGGAATCCGTCCTTTCGCGCTCCAATGTAGGCGTATGGCGCTGAATCACAAGTTAGCGAGGGCAGGAGTAGCGTCGTTTCGGCGCGATATCCGCGATGCCGGGCGTACCGAGGCGCATCAGGCCGTCTCTGCAAGGCGGGAAAGCGGCAGTTCCAGCGTCATCCGAGTGCCGCGAGCGCCGTTCTCCAGCACAATCTGCCCCTCCAACTGCTGACTGAGAATACGGGATATGCGCAGGCCGATCGACTGCGCCGAAGCGGGATCGAAGCCGGGCGGCAGGCCGCGCCCGTCGTCCTCGACCCGTAGCAGCACGCCGTCACCGAAGCGTGCGAGGCGCACGGTGATCGCGCCGCTCTCCTGCTGGGGGAAGCCGTGCTCGAGGGCGTTCGCGATCGCTTCCGTCACGATCAGCGCGACGGGAACCGCGCTGTCGGGGCGCAGGGTAATGCCTTCCTGGGCCTCGACCGCGCAAGTGATCCCGGTGCGGGCGCTGGAGGCCATGGTCTTGGCGCAGACTTCGCCGAGGAAGCGGTCGAGCGGAACGAGGCGGCCGTCCTGGTGATAGAGTTGGCGCTGGATATTGCCGATGACCTGGAGCCGGCCCGCCGCGTCCGACAGCGCGCGGCGGGCGACGGGCTCGGTTAGGGTGCGCATCTGGAGCGAGAGAACGGCGCCTACCATCTGAAGGTTGTTGCCGACCCGGTGTTGCATCTCCTGGAACAGGAGTTCGGCACGCTCGGCCAATTGCCGGCGTTCCTCGGCTAGCGCACGTACTTCCTCTCGGGCGCGATGGAGGCGGGCGTTGGCGGCCTGCATGAAGTGGACCAACGCGATGTCGACCACCACGACGCCCGTGTAGAACGCCATCGCGGTAAGCGTGCCGCCGTCGAACCCGAAGGCCATGCGCGGCGGGATGAAGACATACCACGCAAAGAGGCCGCACAGGACGGAGGCGACGACGCCCGGGCGCGGTCCGAAAAGAAACGAACTGAGGATCACCGCCGGGAAGAAGGTCAGAAACGGGTAGCCGGGCGGGAAAGCGGGATCGAGGAACCAGCGCAGCCACAGAGCAAACAGGCAGAGTGCGACGGTCACCGTGTAACGGACCAGTGGCCGGTCGGGCAGGAATGGCAGGCGCTCGGTGAATCGGCTCAGGCTGTTCAACGCGGACCTCAATCACCTTTTTACGCGATCCATGCATGGGTTTGGTATCGCATGTGGAAGGCGCGCGAAAGGGAACGTTCATTCGATGCTGGGGATAGCGGCGCTGGGTTCACAGACCTCTCTTGTCGGTTTTGGCGCGAGCATCGTGCATTTTGCGCAAGATGACGGTATCGGCCGAGCCTGCGCAGCCTATCGGAGCAGAGCCGGCGATGAAGACCAGACCCCGCATCCATTCCGTCTACGCCGACATGGGCACGACGGTGTTCGAGCGGATGTCGGCGCTTGCCCGTGAGACCGGCGCAATCAATCTCGGGCAGGGTTTTCCCGATGGTCCGCCCCCTGCGCCTCTGCTGGATGCGGCGGCGCGGGCGCTGCACGAACAGTCGAACCAGTACCCGCCGAGCGTCGGTCTTCTCGCGCTGCGCGAAGCGGTCTGCGCGCATTATGCCCGCACGCAGGGGTTGGAACTGGCGCCGTCCGAGGTTGTGGTCACTTCCGGTGCGACAGAGGCCATCGCCGCCGCCGTGCTGGCGCTGGTGTCCGAGGGCGATGAGGTGATCCTCTTCCAGCCCGCTTACGATGCCTATGCGCCGATGGTGCGGCGGGCCGGGGGCGTACCCGTATCGGTCCTGCTGCAGCCGCCGCATTTCCGCTACGACGCAGCGGTGCTGGAGGCGGCGGTGACGTCCCGGACGCGCGCGATCATGTTGAATGACCCGCTCAATCCCGCCGGAACCGTGGCGAGCGCAGACGATCTCGCCATGATCGCGCGGTTCTGCGTTGCCCATGACCTTGTCGCCATCTGCGACGAGGTGTGGGAGCAGGTGCGCTTCGACGGCACGGTGCATCGCTCGCTGATGGGTTGCGAAGGCATGGCGGAGCGGGTCGTGAAGATCGGTTCGGCAGGCAAGATCTTCGGCCTTACCGGCTGGAAGATCGGCTGGATGGCCGCGAAGGGAGACCTCGATTCTGCGCTCGCGCGGGTGCACCAGTTCCTCACGTTCACGACGGCGGTGCCGCTTCAATGGGCTGTCGCCGAAGGACTGGAGCGGGCGGACATTCTCGATGGATTGCACGCCGATTGGGCTGCTTCCCGTGCCCGGCTCAAGGCGGGGTTGGAGGCGGCGGGGCTAACCGTCCTGCCTAACGCGGCGACGTGGTTCCTGTGCATCGACCTCGTCGCATCCGGCATCGCTTTGACCGACCGCGAATTCAGCGAGCGGGCGCTGCGCGAGGCGGGCGTGGCGACGGTTCCAGTCAGCGCCTTGTATGAGAGCGGCCAGAATGGGCAGGGCGCCCCGAGTCATATCGTGCGCCTGTGCTTCACCAAGCCCGACGACGTGCTCGACGAGGCGCTGGAGCGGATCTCCGCATGGGTGCGCGGCCTGTGAGCGTCCTGCGCTGGCGTCCGATGCGCGCCGAAGACATCGACGGCGTCGTGGACGTGGCGCGCACGGCGTTCCCCGACCATTTCGAGGCGCGGGCGTGTTTCGCCGAGCGGTTCGCGCTGTTCGCGCCGGGCTGCTTCGTGCTGGCGGATCCGGTGACGGCAGGCGTGAAAGGTTACCTCGTCGCTTATCCGTGGCCGCTTGGGGCCATCCCTCCACTCGACAGTCTGCTCGGCACGTTGCCGGACGAGCGCGAGGCGTTCTACCTTCATGATCTTGCCCTGCATCCGGACGCGCGCGGACTGGGACATGCAGGTCCTGCAGTACGGCGGCTTTTCGCGGACCTGCGCGCGCTTGGCGGGCAGGAGGTTGCGCTGGTTTCGGTCAACGACACCCTGGCGTTCTGGCGGGGTCAGGGCTTTGCGGCGGTCGCTGCGGACGAAGCCCTGCGGCGCAAGCTCGCCAGCTACGGGCCGGACGCGCGGTACATGCGCCGCCCGATCTGAAAGTACTTCTCCGTCTGCCGGAGAGCGATGAAATCAGGGGCTTGACGCCATGCTGCACTGCGGCATTCTTCGTCCTTTCCGGACACCGGTGGGGGCCAGATGGATCACGCACAGACGCACGCAACTGGGGACGACACCCTCTGGAACGCGGACCTTGCGCCCACTGACGCAACGCAGCGAAACTGGCGCTGGTGGCACTTCGCGGCGCTGTGGGTGGGCATGGTGGTCGCCGTTCCGACGTGGATGCTTGCCGCCGGTCTGATCGAGCAGGGCATGTCGGCGACGCAGGCGGCGCTGACGGTGGTGCTGGGCAACGTCGTGATCCTCGTGCCGATGCTGCTGATCGGGCATTCCGGAACGCGCTACGGCGTGCCTTTCGCGGTACTGGTGCGGGCCTCCTTCGGCACCGTGGGGGCGCGGCTTCCCGCACTCGCTCGCGCGCTCGTCGCTTGCGGCTGGTACGGCATCCAGACCTGGATCGGGGGCGAGGCGCTGCTGACGCTGCTGGGCATTTTCCTCGGCGCCGACCTGCGGGGGACGCCGCTGCCGTTCTTCGGGATCGGGCTGGGCCAGTTGCTGGCGTTCATGGCCTTCTGGCTGGTGCAGCTGCTGTTCGTGCGCAAGGGGCTGCTGACGATCCGGCGGCTGGAAACCTGGACCGCGCCGCTCAAGATCGTGGCGTGCGTGGCGCTACTGTGGTGGGCGATCGATGCGGCCGGCGGGATTGGCCCGATCTTCTCGGCGCCGTCCGCCTTCGGGCCGGGCGGAGCGAAGGAAGGGCAGTTCTGGGCGGTCTGGCTTCCATCGATGACCGCCATGGTCGGGTTCTGGGGCACGCTGGCGCTCAACATTCCGGACTTCACTCGCTTTGCGAAGACCCAGCGAGACCAGATGATCGGCCAGACGCTCGGCCTGCCGCCGACGATGGGACTGATCGCGCTGATCAGTGTGATGACCACTTCGGCGACAGTGGTGATCTACGGCCATGCGATCTGGGACCCGGTGGCGCTGGCGGGTACGCTGTCGGGGCCGTTCGTGCTGCTGGGGCTGATCGTGATCGCGGTCGATACGGTGTCGTGCAACATCGCGGCGAACCTGGTGTGCTCGGCCTATGACTTCGCCTCGCTGAGCCCTTCGCGCATTTCCTACCGCACCGGCGCGTTGATCACGGCGGTGATCGGCCTCGTCATCATGCCGTGGAAGCTGATGGCCAGTACCGATGGCTACATCTTCACGTGGCTGACCGGCTACGGCGCGCTGCTCGGGCCGATCACCGGTATCCTGATCGCCGACTACTGGCTGGTGCGCGAGACGAAGCTGGACGTCGAGGGCCTCTACAGCGAGACCGGCCCTTATGTGTACGGCAATGGCTGGAACCCGCGCGCGCTGATCGCGCTGGCGCTGGGCATCGCCCCCAACGTGCCCGGCTTTCTCAAGGTTTCGGCGCCGGGCCTATTCGGCGGATTCGGAGAGGTGTGGTCGGTGATCTACACTTACGCATGGTTCGTCGGGGTGGGCGTGGCGCTGGCGTCCTATGCGCTGATGATGCGCGGACGCGGCGCGCCTTCGATGCTGGAGCCGCAGACGGCCTGACGTTCAGGCGTTGAGGCCGCCGTTTAAGCTCAGAACCTGCCCGGTCATCCGCCGCGCGCCGTCGCCGCACAGGAACAGCGCCAGGGGAGCGATGTCCTCGGCGGTGGGGAGGCCGAGGCCCGCCCGCTGCGCTGCGCTGGCCATGCGTTCGGAACCCATGCGGCGCGCGCTCTCGCTGCCTTCGACATAGCTCGGGGAGATGACGTGAGCGCGGATACCGTCGCGCGCTGCCTCGACGGCGAAGTTGCGGATGAAACCTATGGTTCCGGCCCGTGCTGCGCCGATCAGCGTCTGGCGCGGCGCCGCATAGATACCCGCATCCGAAACGAAGGCGATCAGCGTTCCGCCCTGCTCCGCCAGCATATCGTAGGCGGCATGGGCCAGCCGCTCGATCCAACCGACCGAAACCTTGAGGAAATCGCCGAAGACTTCCGGCGAAGTACCGGGGAACAGGCCGGTTATGCCTTGCGGGCCGGTCGCGGTGCAGTCGATCACCGCGTCGATGCGGCCGTATTGCTCGGCCACTTCGGCAACGAGGACTTCGGCGGCGTCCTCTTCCCATATGTCGGCAGCGAAGCCGTCTATCGTGCCAAAATCGGAAAGATCGACCACCATGTCCTGCAGCTTCTCGGGACTGCGGCCGTGAAGCGCGACTTTCCAGCCCTGATCCAGAGCCAGGCGGGCAATGGCGCTGCCGATGGAGCCGGAGCCACCGGCGATGAGGAGAACGCGGGTCTCGGTCATGCGCTCTCGTTCTGACATCCTCCCCGTTGCATCGCAATGGGGAGGGGGACCGCCGCGAAGCGGGGGTGGAGGGGGAAAGCACTACCCCTTCCGTCAGCGCTTCGCGCTGCCACCTCCCCATCGCTGCGCGGCAGGGAGGATTTGCGCGGTCAGTCGCTTTCGAATGCGGCGCGCATGTCGTCGGGGGCGAGGTCGGAGAACTTGGTGATGCGTGCTTCGAAGCGCAGGCGGACCTTGCCGGTGGCGCCGTGGCGCTGCTTGGCGATGATCAGTTCGGAGAGGCCGGTGACCTCCTCCATCTTGGCGCGCCAGGTTTCCCACTTGTCCTTGACGTCGATGCCGTCGGTGTCGCTGGGGAACTTGGGCTCGGTCGCCTTCACGTAGTAGTCTTCGCGGTAGACGAACCAGACCATGTCGGCGTCCTGCTCGATCGAGCCCGATTCGCGAAGGTCGGACAGCATCGGGCGTTTGTCGTCGCGCTGTTCCACCGCACGGGAGAGCTGCGAGAGCGCGATCACCGGAACGCCCAGTTCCTTGGCCAGCGTCTTGAGGCCGCGCGAAATCTCGGAGATTTCGTTCACGCGGTTGTCGTTGGCGCGGCCCGACCCGGACAGCAGCTGCAGGTAGTCGATGATGACGAGGCCGATGTTGTGGCGGCGCTTGAGGCGGCGGGCGCGGGTGCGCAGGCCGGCGATCGTCAGGCCGGGGCTGTCGTCGATGTAGAGCGGCAGTTCGGCAAGGCGCTGGCTGGCGAAGGACAGCGACTGGAAGTCCTCGCGGCTGATCTTGCCCATGCGCAGCGCTTCGGAGCTGATGTTGGACTGCTCGGCCAGAATACGTGTCGCTAGCTGGTCGGCGCTCATTTCGAGGCTGAAGAAAGCCACCGGCGCGCCCACCGACTTCTCGTGTGGCATGCCGTCGCGCACGGTGTCGTCGACGTAGCGCTGCGCGGTGTTGAAGGCGATGTTGGTGACCAGCGAGGTCTTCCCCATGCCGGGACGTCCGGCAAGGATGATAAGGTCGGAATCGTGAAGGCCACCGATCTTCTGGTTGACCGAGGTGAGGCCGGTGGTCTTGCCCGAGATGTGGCCGCCCGAATTGAACGCCTTTTCGATCGCCTGGATCGCGACGCGGGTGGCGGAGCCGAAGCTCTTGGCCTCGTTCTGCGTCGCGGCGCCTTCGGCCACCTTGTAGAGTGCGGCTTCGGCGTGCTCGATCTGCTCCATCGGTTCGACCGATTCGGAGGTATCCATCGCGCTCTCGACCAGATTGCGACCGACCGAGATCAGTTCGCGCAGCAGGGCGAGGTCGTAGATCTGCTCGGCCAGCTCACGCGGGGCGAGCAGGCCCTGGCCATCCGCCGTCAGCCGGGCGAGGTAGGCGACGCCGCCCAGCGCTTTGAGCGATTCGTCGGCCTCGAAATAAGGGCGCAGGGTGACCGGCGTGACCACCGCCTTGCGGTCCAGCAGTTGCAGGATGCGTTCGTAGAGGCGGCCGTGGACGGGCTCGAAGAAATGGAGCGGGGTGAGCGGGGTCTGCAGTTCCTCGATCACGCGGTTGTCGATGAGGACCGCGCCGAGGAACGCGGCTTCCGCCTCGACGTTCGCGGGCAGGGTTCGGACTTCCGCACCATCGGTACGGGCAAGGGCAACAGGCTGGACCATAAGCGCGGGACAATGCTCCGGCAGCGCTGCGCGAACAAGTCAGGCGGGGAGGGATATTAATCCACAAGCTGTGGATGCGCGCATGGGCATGGCGTGACCCACGACTAGCGCCTGCAGCCCAAGTCTCGCTCCCCTCCCGCTTGCGGGAGGGGTTGGGGGTGGGGTTTCTTGGAACTAAGCCCACTTGCCCGCCCATGCCGCAACCGCGTAAAGGGCGTGTCGTAATGGCCGACCCGCGTATCTCCCACATCGAACTCGACGATGCGACCATCCTGTGGCGCAATGCCGATATCGAGCAGGAACGGCGCATCGCCATCTTCGATCTCATAGAAGACAATGTCTTCAAGCCCTTGCGCTCGTCAGAGGCGGGGCACGAGGGGCCTTACCGGTTGCGGCTTTCGGTGCAGGACGGGCGCTTGTCGCTGGAAATCACCGCCGATAACGGAGCGGCGCTGGAGACGCTGGTGCTTGGCCTCGCCCGATTCCGGCGACCGATCCGCGAGTATTTCGCGATCTGCGAGAGCTATTACCAAGCGATTCGCAAGGCGACCGCGCAGGAGATCGAAACCATCGACATGGCCCGCCGCGCGATCCACAACGAGGCATCGGAACTGCTGCTCGAACGCCTGCAGGGCAAGGTCGAGACCGACCACCCCACGGCACGGCGGCTGTTCACGCTGATCTGCGTCCTGCATATCCGCGGTTGAAGGGGACATCGTGGCACGCAAGACAAGGACCGCTTCGGGCGGCAGGGGGCTGTTGTGGCGCGCGCTGGGCGCCCTCGCGCTCGTGGCGATCGTCGCCGGGGCGTGGGGCTGGTGGCACCTGCGCCACTGGACGCCGGAGCGCGCCGTCTACCCGCTGCAGGGCGTCGAGATCGGCGTCGATGACGGCGAGGTCAGCTGGAAGTCGCTCAAGGCCATCGGCGCCGACTTCGCTTATATCGACGCGAGCGCCAGCGCTTTCGCGCGGGATCCGGCCTTCGTCGATAACTTCGAAGCGGCCAAGGCGGCGGGAATGCAAGTGGGCGCGCTCCATCGTTACGATCCGTGCCAGCCCGCGGGAACGCAGGCAGCGAACTTCGTCACCACCGTCCCGCGCGACGCCAAGCTGTTGCCGCCCGCAGTCGAACTTGACATGCTGGCCGACGACTGCCCGGTGAAAGTCTCCGACGCGCGGGTCGAGAGCGAACTGATGACCTTCCTTAACCAGGTCGAGACTCACGCTGGCAAGCCGGTGATCCTGAAGGTCACGCCGGCCTTCCAGTCGCGCTACACCATAGCCCACAAGCTCGACCGCAACTTGTGGCTGGTGCAGGATCGCTTCGAGCCGGGCTATGCCGGGAGGCCCTGGACGATGTGGACGGCGAACCATTCGCTCGCCAACGAGGTTGCGCAAGGGGGGCTGCGCTGGGTAGTCGTGCTGCCATGACCACCGGCATGAACGACGACACCCGCGACACCCTGATGGCCGCCGCCCGCAAGGCTGCCGCCGGAGCTTATGCGCCTTATTCCAACTTTCATGTCGGGGCAGCGCTGCTGCTGGCCGACGGCACCGTGGTGACCGGCGCCAACGTGGAGAACGCGAGCTATGGTCTGTCGCTCTGCGCGGAGACGGTCGCGATCGCCGGAATTCTGGCGAAGGGCGACCGGCCTCAGTTGCAGGCTCTTGCGGTCACCGGCGGCGCGCCGGGCGCGGCCGGGCAGGGGCCTCAGGTGACGCCGTGCGGGCGCTGCCGCCAGATCATCAACGAGATCGCGCAGCTTGGCGGCACTGACCCCGTGGTCTGGTGCGACGGCGCCGAAGGCGTGCTGGAAACCCGGCTCTCCGAACTGCTGCCTTACGCCTTCGGACCTGCGAACCTGGGCTGAACACCCGGTCCCACACGGCGACGGGCAGGCACCATCCGTCGCATCTCCTATTGTCTATCTTTCAAGTTGAGATAATCTCCAGGCCAGTCGGGACGCATAGAGTCGACCGGCGGAAGCTCGATCAACTGGAGATTCCCATGGCAACGCTTCGCAATTTCCCTGAGCACGAGACGCCGCTGATCCTGCTGGTGCCCGGCACGCCGCTTACCCCCAAACACTGGATGAGCCGCTGGGCCCAATGGAGCGAGCACTGCCGCGTGGTGGAACTCGGCCTTTGGGATGAGCCGCACCGCAATACCTGGGTGAACAAGCTGAACCTCGCGATCCGCCGCGCCGATCGGCCGGTAGTGATCGTGACCGACGATATTGCTGCGCTGGCACTTGCCTGGTGGGTGGAGTTCGAGGTGTCCGGGGCAGAAAGCCCGGTAATCGGCGCGCTGATCGTCGATGCGCCCAACGTGGACCTTCCGGGCGCCGACCCGCGCCTGGCCGCCTTCGGTGCCTGCCCGCGCCAGCCGCTGCCGTTCACCTCGTTCCTCGTCGCCGATCTCGACGGTTCTGCGCAGCGCTCGATGCTGCGGCTGGCGAATGACTGGGGGGCTTGCCCGATCGCCGACGAGCCGCGCGGCGACTGGGGCGAGGGCTGGGTACTGCTCCAGTCCATCGTCGGCGCGCTGGGCGTGGAACTCGCCGAGCCGCACTGGGCGAGCAATACTGTGCGCGCGGAGCGTCGCCGAGCGGCGTTTTGACGCTGCACTCGCAATGACGAACGGGGGGCACTCAAACCCGCTCAGGCTGAGCTTGTCGAAGCCCCCGCGTTACACGCCGTCATTTCGGCAGTTAACGGCGCGTGGTCCCGTAGCAAATCCGGGACCACGCGGTTCAGGCCGCCTCGCGCTCCACAAGCCATTCCAGTAGCGCGGCCATGCAGTCGCGCCCCAGCTGTGCCGACCGTTCCGGGCTCCAGCCCTGCGCCTTGTCGGCGGCGGGGTTGTGGTCCTTGAATGGCATTTCCAACGTCATCGACACGGCGCCGTAGCGCTCGGCCAACTGGTTGGTGGACATTGTCAGGTTGCCCTTGCCCGGCCGGGTGAGGGGATAGCCCACCTTGGTCTGGAAATCGGGCGTGCGGCGCTCCAGTAAATCCGCGTAAAGGGTGTAGCCCGCCTGCTGCTCCTGCTTGAGCGAGGGGATGCCCTCGAAGCCCGCGAGGAACACCGCCGGGATCGCCTCGTCGCCGTGCACATCCATTGCGAAGTCGACGCCGGTTGCGTCCATCGCATCACGGATCGCCAGCACTTCGGGGGACTTCCCGGCCGTGGGTTCGGCCCACTCGCGGTTGAGGTTCACGCCTACGGCATTGGTCCGCAGGTGCCCCCGGCGCGAGCCATCGGGGTTGGCGTTGGGAACGACGTGCAGGGTGCAGCGCTTGCGCAGTTCCCGGCCTACCGAGCTGGCGGGATCGGCGAGCAGGTCTAGCGCGCCTTCCATCCACCACTCCGCCATCGATTCGCCGGGGTGCTGGCGGGCGTAGAGCCAGACCTGCAGCGGCCCGTCGCCCATGTCGAGGCAGTCGATCGCCTGCCCGTCGAGGGTCAGGCCCAGCGAGCGGTGCGACACGCCGTCCGCACCGGCGATCGCGGCGACGAGGTCGTGATGGCGCTCCATCGAATAGGGCGCGAAGTAGGCGAACCACGCGAGGTCGCCGACGGGTTCGTAGCGAATCGTCAGGGTGCCGCCGTCGCGGCTTTCATCGAACGTGCTTTCCGCCCGGCTCCAGTATTCGCGGTCCTCGGAGACGACGGCGTCATAGTTCGGCCAGCCCATCGGATAGGCGGAGCCGTTGAGGCCGGTGATGCGCAGCACCAGTTCGCGGCCCGCCGCGCCCGAGACGCGGAAGTGGAACCACTGGAAGAAGTCCGATTCGTGATCCTTGCGGATCGCGAGGCTCGCCTCGGGCCCGGATACAGAGAGGACTTCGATGTTGCCGGAATCGAACGAAGCGGTGATCTGGATGTCGGTCATTTTACCTGAATAGTTTCGCCCGACTGTCCCGGAAACCCCTTGAACAGCGCTTCGGCAACTTTAGCCGAGCCGAGCGGGGCCTGTGCCAGTGGCGAATCGCCGCGTACCACAAAGCCGGCGCGGCCTTCCCACAAGGCGGTGGCAGTGGGCGCGGCGGCGCGATCGCGGATGGAGACGAACACGCGCGTCTCGACCTGCTCCTTGGGCTTGCCGGAAAGATCGAAGCCGATACCGAGGCCCACGCCCGAGCCATAACCGCCGGTCCCGCCGCCGACGCCGACCGACACCGGGCTGTTCGAGCGCTGCGGCTGGTAGGTGTTGCGCTCCAGCGTCAGCAACGCGATTTGCGCGCTGGCTGCCTGTCCGGGAAGCGGTTCGGTATAGCCGATGCGCATCAGTTCACGCGCCACGGCGGCGGCATAAGTGCGGAATTCGAGGTTGTCGGCCTGCCCGGTTGCGGGCTCGACGCGGATTGTGCCGCGGCCGAGGCGCGACATGTCGGGCGCGTGGAAGCGTGTGACTTCGACCGGGCCGACCGGCGCGACGCAGGCGTTGAGGGCCAGCGCGGCGGTGAGGGCAAGCAGTGCGGGCAGGGTGCGCATGATTTCGAAGTCCTCTTCGCGGGGCCTTATGGTCCAGCCTCAGTGCCCTGCCGAGGGGGCTTCGACAAGCTCGGCCTGAGCGGACGTTATGTAACCCGCCTCGGGGTGTTGCAGTTCCGCTTTATCCCGCGCGGCCGACCCCGTCGGGACCGATCGCGTCGGCCTTGGGGAAGTTGTCGAAGAGGGCGCCCGCCAGCTTGGTGGCGATCATGCCGTCGGGCCACTTGTCGTCGCCTTCGCGGGTGGCGATCGTGGCGTAGCCTTCCCACAGCACCTTGCCACTGGCGCGATCGACGATCTGCGCGTCGAGGCGGGTGGAGACGAGGGCCGAGCGCGGCTTGGTCATGTCGATGTTGATGCCCAGGCCATAGGCCTGCCCGTACGTGCCCACTTCCATCGCGGCGGTGCCGCTGACGGGGCTGCGCTTTTCCTCGGCCGGGGTGAGCACCTGACGGGAGATACGCAGCTTGGTAATCTGCGGCTGCGGCGTGTCGGGATGGAGCGTGTCGTATCCGGCGCCGACAAGCGCATCGATGATCGCGGCCTCGTAGGCGCGCCGCGCGCCAGCCTCGACCCACGCGCCGTCGCCGGATTCCGATTCGACCGAGACAGGACCATGGCCGAGTTCGGCAACCGCAGCGGCGTCGGGCGAGACGAAGCGGCTTACTTCGACATGACCTTCGCGCGAATCTTTGGAACGGGTCTGCGTGCGCGGCGAATCAAGCATGGAACCGCCCCATCCGGGACGCCCCCATACGCCGCCCCAGCCAGGGCCGTACTGCGCCTGCGCCGAGGAAGCGAGCAGCGAGGCTGCGATCCCTGCGGCAATTCCCGCGGCTCTGAGCATTTTCATCGTGTTCCGGTCCGAATTCGGTGGCGTCGCGCCCAAGTTTTATCTTATGCGGGCCGCAACTTGCCCGCGCCTGAACGAAGATAGGCGTTGGCACGGGTGCCCGCAACGGCCCGCAACACTTGACTTTGTCGCGGGCTACCACTAACGGCGCCACTTCGAATTTCCGGCGGTCGGTAACCGCCACGATGACACGGACGAGATAGACCATGAAGATTCGCAACAGCCTGAAGTCGCTCAAGGACCGTCACCGGGACAACCGCGTGATCCGTCGTCGCGGCCGTACTTACGTCATCAACAAGACCAACCGTCGCTTCAAGGCCCGCCAGGGCTGATCCTGTCCGCCCGCTTCGGCGGGCGATAACAGGCGGACGGTTTCGTCGCGTGCATGAGGCCCCCGCCGATCGCGGGGGTCTTGTCATGTCTGCTGTCCGTGGAATTGATGCTGTCGTCTTCGACGTCGGCAAGGTGCTGATCGAGTGGGACATGCGCCTGCTGTTCGGCAAGCTGATCGTCGAGCTCGACCGGCTCGACTGGTTCATGGCCAACGTCGTCACGCAGGACTGGCACGTCGAGCACGACGGCGGCCGCGACCTCGCCGAGATGGTCGCCGCCCGCAAGGCCGAATTTCCCGGGCACGACGACCTGCTCGACGCCTACGCCACGCGCTTCGGCGAGACGATCCCCGGCAACGTCCCCGGCAGCCACGAGATCGTGCGCGAACTGGCTGCGGGCGGCGTGCCGCTCTTCGCCATCACCAACTTCGCTAGCGCGTTCTGGCATGAATACCGCGCCGGAGAGCCGCTGTTCGACCTGTTCGGAGACATCGTCGTCTCGGGCGACGAGAAACTGCTCAAGCCCGATGCGCGGATCTTCGATCTTGCTGCGCAGCGCTTCGGCCACGATCCGCGGGCAATGCTGTTCATCGATGACAACACCGCTAACATCGCCTCGGCACGGGAGTTGGGTTGGCAGGTCCATCACTTTGACAGCGCCGAGGCGCTGCGGGCAGATCTAACGGCGCGGGGCTTGTTGGCGATGCAAGACACCGCTGCACATTAACGATCGAATCGCTCCGATTTCACCGCTTTCGCCGTCTGCTTAATTTTCTTTCGCACTTGCAGCGAGAGCGCTTGGCAAGTCCCGATTCCTGTTGCATCAATCGGTCAACAGGGAGTCACAATGGCGACTGCGGGCAGCAAGAACTTCGACGAGATGCTCAATGCGGACGGCTCCGTTCGTCCCGCTTACGAAGAATTCCGCCAATGGTTCGATGGTCAGGACACCACCTGGCTGCGGCGGCAGGATGCGGAGGCTGAGCGCTTCTTCCGCCGCATCGGCATCACTTTCAACGTCTACGGGGATGACGCGGGCGAGGAACGCCTGATCCCCTTCGACATGATCCCCCGCATCATCACCGCGCGCGAATGGCGCAAGCTGACGCGCGGGATCGAGCAGCGGGTGCGGGCGATCAACGCCTTCCTGCAGGATCTCTACCACCGTCAGGAGATCATCCGCTCCGGCCGCCTGCCGATCGAGGCGCTGCGCAACAACGAGGCGTTCCTCAGCCAGATGATCGGCTTCACGCCGCCGGGCGGGGTCTACACGCATATCGTCGGCATCGACCTTGTGCGCACCGGGCCGGACGATTTCATGGTGCTCGAAGACAACGCTCGCACGCCCTCGGGCGTCTCCTACATGCTGGAGAACCGCGAGACGATGATGGCGATGTTCCCGGAACTGTTCACCAAGGTTCCGGTGCGCCCCGTCTCCGATTACCCGCGCCGTCTCGCCCGCAGTCTACGCGCCTGCGCGCCTGCAGCCTACAAGGGCGGCAAGCGGCCGGTGGTCGCGGTGCTGACGCCGGGCATCTACAACTCCGCCTACTTCGAACACGCCTTCCTCGCCGACCAGATGGGCGCGGAACTGGTCGAAGGCAGCGATCTGCGGGTCATGGACGGGCGCGTGTGCATGCGCACGACCACTGGCTACAAGGCGATCGACGTCATCTACCGCCGGGTGGACGACGATTATCTCGATCCGCTGACCTTCAATCCGAACTCGGTACTGGGCGTCGCGGGCATCTTTGACGTTTATCGTTCGGGCGGCGTCACCATCGCCAATGCGCCGGGCACCGGCATCGCCGACGACAAGGCGATCTACAGCTACATGCCGGAGATCGTCGAGTTCTACACCGGCGAGAAGCCGATCCTCCAGAACGTGCCGACCTGGCGCTGTTCGGAGGCGGATTCGCTAGGCTACGTGCTCGACAACCTTGCGGACCTCGTCGTCAAAGAAGTCCACGGTTCGGGCGGCTACGGAATGCTGATCGGCCCGACTTCCTCGAAAAAGGAGATCGCGGAGTTCGAGCAGAAACTGCGCGCCAAGCCGGGCAACTATATCGCCCAGCCGACGCTCTCGCTCTCGACCGTGCCGATCTTCACCAAGGAGGGCCTCGCGCCCCGGCACGTGGACTTACGGCCTTTCGTGCTCGTATCGCCCGACGGAATCGACATCACGCCGGGGGGGCTGACGCGCGTGGCGCTCAAGAAGGGATCGCTGGTGGTCAATTCCTCGCAAGGGGGCGGCACCAAGGACAGCTGGGTGCTGGACGAATGAGCGCGGTGGATATGAGCAGGGGCAAGAACTGATGCTGGGCCGAGGCGCGAACGGCGTCTACTGGATGAGCCGTTATCTCGAACGCGCGGAGAATACCGCACGGCTGATCGACGTGGGCTTTCACCTCGCGCTGACGCGGGGCAGTCGCCAGTCGCAGGACGAGGAGTGGAAGTCGGTCCTCACCACGACCGGCCAGCTTGAAGCCTATTGTGAAACCCACAGCGAGTTCACCGGCCCACAGGTGTTCAATTTTCTGCTGCGCGAAAAGGACAATCCCGGTTCAGTACTGGCGATGGTCGAGAACGCACGGACCAATGCGCGCGTGGTGCGCACCAGCCTGACCAACGCGGTGTGGGAGACCACCAACGAAGGCTGGATGAACTTGCGCGAACTGCTCGCGCGGCCGGTCCGCGAGACGAGTCTGGGTGAAGTGCTGCGCGAGATCCGCCGCACCGGGACGTTGGTGCGCGGCGCGCTCGAGGGCACGATGCTGCGCAACGAGGTGTTCAACTTCTCGCGCATCGGCACTTTCATCGAGCGGGCGGACAATACCGCGCGCATCCTCGACGTGAAGTACTACGTGCTGCTGCCGAGTGCGGCGTGGGTGGGCTCCAGCCTCGACAACGTGCAGTGGGACACGCTGCTGCGCTCGGTGGCCGGAAACAGAGCCTATTCGTGGCTCAACGCCGGTTCGATGGACCCGCGCGGCATCGCGAAGTTCCTGATCCTCGATGGGCAGTTCCCGCGCAGCCTTGTGTTCTGCTATGACAAGATCCGCAGCAACATGGCGGGGCTCGCCAAGGAATACGGTGTGGAGGTTCCGGCGCACGAACTGCTGCGCGATGCGGGGGCCAGGCTGCATCAGACCTCGATCGAGGAGATTTTCGAGACCGGCCTGCACGAATTCCTGCAGGATTTCATCGGCAAGACCATCGAGATCAGCAGCGCTATCGCCGCCGATTATCGGTTCAGCGAGTAGGAGGGCACAAGGGTGCTCCTGACCGTCAAGCACACCACGCGCTATGCCTTCGCCGGTAAGGTGACTCACGGGCTGCAGCGCCTGCGTCTCAAGCCCAAGTCGACACACGGGCAGGAAGTGCTCGACTGGCGCATGACGCTGGAGGGCGCGGCCACTCAGGCGTCCTATGAGGACCAGCATTACAATCATGTCGATCTCGTCTCGATCGAGCCGGGCGTGCCGGAGGTGGTGGTGACTTGCGAGGGCACCGTCCGGACGGTCGACAACAACGGCGTCGTCGGCCAGAACTTCGGGCTTATGCCGCTGTGGTGCTTCCTGCGGCCGACGAAGTTGACGAAGCCCGGTCCCAAGGTGCGGCAGCTCCTCGCCGGAATCGAGGCCGATCGCTCCGACCTCCTGGGTTATCTCCACACCCTGTCGAGCGTGATCGGCGAGCAGGTGGAGTACGTGCCGGGCACCACCGATTCGCAAACGACTGCCGAACAGGCGCTAGCGGCGGGGAAGGGCGTGTGTCAGGATCACGCGCATATCTTCATCGCCGCCGGACGCATGCTCGACGTGCCGATGCGTTACGTCGGCGGTTACCTGCGGATCGATGACCGCGTCGAGCAGGACGCTGGGCACGGCTGGGCCGAGGCGCATGTGCCCGGGCTCGGCTGGGTGGGCTTCGACGTTTCCAACGCGATCTGCCCGGACGAGCGCTATATCCGCGTGGCGACGGGCTGCGACTATTCAGAAGCCGCGCCGGTCACCGGTATTGCCATGGGGGCGGGAGAAACCCGACTCGACGTTCATCTATCGGTAGATGAGAATCGGGTAGGAATGCAGCAGCAGCAGTCCGCACAGGGCGGGCAGCAGCAGACGCAAGGCAGCTAGACCCTCACTGCACGGTGGGGTACGGGCGGCACCGGTTTTCACGGGGTTTGACGTAGTACCATGACTTATTGTGTCGGCATGATGCTGGATCGCGGGCTCGTCCTGATGAGCGACACGCGCACCAATTCGGGCGTCGACAACATCTCGACCTTCCGCAAGATGGTCCACTGGGAGATTCCCGGCGAGCGCATCATCTCGGTCATGACGGCGGGCAACCTCGCCACCACGCAGGCGGTCATCAGCCAGCTGGAAGAGCGCACCAAGGCCCCTTCCGAGCGGCACAATTCGCTGCTGGAAGCGCCGACGATGTTCAAGGTGGCCTCGATCGTGGGCAACCTGCTGCAGGACATCATCGAGGAGCGCGCCACCGACAACGGCCAGAAGGCGGCTGCCGGAACCTTCAGCGCCTCGATGATCGTTGCGGGCCAGATCAAGGGCATGGAACCGCGCCTGTTCCTGATCTACCCCGAGGGCAACTTCATCGAGGCAAGCTTCGACACGCCGTTCTTCCAGATCGGCGAGACCAAGTACGGCCGCCCGATCCTGATTCGCGGCTACGACCGCGACATGAGCTTCGAGAGTGCGGTGAAGCTGATGACGGTGTCGTTCGATTCGACGCTGAAGGCGAACCTCTCGGTCGGACTGCCGCTCGACCTGCTGGTGATCGAGCGGGACAACTTCACGCCCCGTCACGAGCGGCGGATCGATGCTTCCGATCCATATTTCCAGTCCGTCTCGACGAGTTGGAGCGAGGCGCTGCGCAATGCGCTCGACGGGTTGCCGGATTATCGGATGGGTTGAGGGCTTCGGTTTAGGCCCACCCCGCTGCGACTAGTTCGCTGCGCTCACAAGTCTCGCGGCCCTCCCGTAAACGGGAGGGCAAAGTGCAGGTCTCTCATTCCCCTCCCGTTTACGGGAGGGGGCAGGGGTGGGCCTCAGGTCTTTACATCCCACACCAGCGGCAGGTTACGGATCGAGAGCAGCCCCGGGAACACCGTCGTGTCCGCACCCGGTTTCGCCCGGAACTCGGGTATGCGGCTGAACCATTCCTCCAGCAGTACCCGCAACTCGCGCCGTGCCAGATGCGCGCCAAGGCAGATGTGCACCCCGCCGACGAAGGTGAAATGCCGGTTGGCTTTGCGCTCCGGATCGAACGTGCGCGGATCGTCGAAGCGCGCCGGGTCGAAGTTGCCCGCCGGGTTCAGGCACTGAAACGAATCGCCCTTGCGCACCTGAACCCCGTGCCATTCGAAGTCCTTCGTCGCCGTGCGCGTGGACGAGAGGATCGGCTGCGTGCGCAGGAACTCCTCGACCGCGCCGTTGATAAGCTCGGGCCGTTCGCGGATCGTGCGCTGGATTTCCGGCTGGAGCGCCATGCGCCGGAACATCTGCGCGATCGTCGCGGCCACGGTGTCCAGCCCGCCGAGCCAGAGGAACCAGACCATGCCGATCTTCTCGTCCTCGGTCGGGGGTCGGCCCTCGATCCGGCCATGGGCGATCGCGGAGACGAGATGGTCGTCCGGCGCGCGCTCCTTCTCGGCAATGAAAGCGCGCAGGAAATCGAGAACTCCGCGCAGCGCCGCCTGCATCCTGGCAAGGTCGCCCGAGTGCAGGATTTCCCACTCCCAATCGAGGAACTGCTCGAACATCTCTTCGGGAAAGCCCATCAGACCCATGAAGATGCGCACCGGGTAGACCCGGCCGAAGTCCCAGGCCATGTCCACTTCGCCTTTGCCGGCGACGGCATCGATCATCTCGACGACGACCTTGCGGATGCGCGGTTCCAGTTCGCGGGTGATCCGCGCGGGGCTGAAATAGGGCATCAGGTAGAGCCGGTACTTCTGGTGATCCGGCGGATCGATGGCGAGGGGAATCGACTTGAACGTCTCTCCGATCAGCCGCTGGAACTCGGCCGTCCCGGCGTTCGAGAAGTGGTCATTGTCGGTGTAGACCCGCTCGATGTCGGCATAATGCGAGACCACCCAGTTGCCGCGCCGGTTGCCCGAGATCGCACCGAGGCCATGCTGCATCGGCGGGTTGTAGAGAAGACGGGGAATCTCCTCGCCGTTGAGCCACGCGAAAGGTTCGTAAGGATCGACGAGATCGTTGGGCTCGCTGCCGTTGGCGAAGGACAAGTCGACCACGCGGTCCTTCGGCACGTTGTCCGGCGCCTCGTAGTCCACGCGGATGTCGTCAAGCGTTCGCGATTGTGGCATATTCGTCTCCCGGACGAATAGATGCCCGGACGGCCGCTCCGCAACAAGAGGGCCGGAAGCGAGACAAGCGACGCAATCCCGCCGTCTCGCGCCCCGCAATGCCAGTCATCGTCCCGGCGTTGCCCTGCGCGATTGTGCGAACCCGGCCCGGTTGCGACATGAGTGGTAACAGGATTTTTCGGGAGATTGAGTGATGGCCGAGTCTGACGCGCAGGAGATGGCGGCAAACGCCCGCAAGTACTGGTCGGCGGAAGGATATACCGAAGGCGGCGTGATTCGCGAGGTGGACTATGCCTCGCAGTCGGGCGGTCTCGATCCGATGTTCGAAGGTATCAAGATCGTCGATACCGACACCCACATCACCGAGGCGCCGGACCTCTTCACGAGCCGCGCACCGGCGGGCTGGAAGGACAAGATGCCGCGCGTGGAGCGGGTCAACGGCACCGACCGCTGGTTCGTGGGTGATCGTGACTTCGGCACGCTGGGCGGCAACGTCATCCGCGCCGACAACAACAAGCTGCTCGGGCGGCTGGCCTTCCCGAAGCTGGAACAGGCGCACCCCGGCGGCCACGAACTCAAGGCGCGCCTGCAGGCGATGGACGACATGGGCGTCCATGCGCAGATCTGCTTCCAGAATTCGGGCGTGACGCAAGCCGGTTCGCTGATGAGCCTGGGCGACCTCGACCTCGCGCTCAAGGTCATCCAGATCTACAACGACGCCTCGGCCGAGTTCCAGGAGACTTCCGGCCAGCGCATCTTCAACATGGCGCACCTGCCGTTCTGGGACCAGAAGGCGCTGGAAGCCGAAGCGAAGCGCTGCCACGACATCGGCCTCAAGGGCTTCGTGCTGCCCGACACGCCCGAGCGCGTCGGCGTGCCCAGCTTCAATTACGATTACTGGACGCCGTTCCTCGAGATGTGCGAGGCAACCGGCATGCCGCTGAACTTCCACCTCAATGCGGCGATCGATCCCAACACCCTGACCTGGGAAGGCTTCCAGTTCGAGCAGACGCTGTCGGTGGTGGCGACGATGTTCTCGATCGGCAACGCGGCGACGCTGGGCAACTGGATGGTCTCGGGTCGTCTCGACCGGCATCCCAAGCTCAAGATCGGCCTGATCGAGAGCGGCGCGGGCTGGGTGCCCTTCGCGGTCGAGGCGCTGGAGCACCAGTTCCGCGAGATGCTGCCGATCAAGCGCGACGTGCTCAAGAAGCAGCCCTGGGACTACTTCCGCGACCACTTCTTCTGCACCTTCTGGTTCGAGAAGATCGCGCCCAAGTATCTGCTGGAGATCATCGGCGTCGACAACGTCATGTTCGAGACCGATTTCCCGCACCCGACCTCGCTCTATCCGGGCGTGCAGGAGCACCTGAAGGACGTGTTGGGCGGTTATGACCACGCCACGCGCAAGAAGGTGCTGCAGGACAACGCGGTGCGTTTGTACAACCTGCCGTTCTGAAGCCGGAGAATCCTCCCCGTTCCGAAGGAATGGGGAGGGGGACCGCCCGCGTAGCGGGTGGTGGAGGGGAGAACCCCCTCCGTCAGCCCTGCGGACTGCCACCTCCCCGTCGCTTCGCGACAGGGAGGATCTTAGTGCCGGTAGAACAGCGTCACGGACGCCACGTGGTTCATTCGCGTGCGGCCTCGGGTCTGGTCGATGGTCTGGTTGAGATAGCCCAGTTCCAGCGTCGAGGAACCGGGCAGGCCCACTTCCGCGCCGACGAAGCTGCGCAGCTGGTCGAAGCCGCTGCGTGCACCCCAGTCGGTATCGTTGAACGCCACGAAACCTTCGGCATAGACCAGCGCGTTCACCGCATCGCTGCCCGCCTTGAGCGGATGTTCATAGCGAATCATCTCGCGCAGTCGCCAGCCAACGTCGCTGCCGTCAGAGCGCCAGCGCTGCTCCAGCCGCGTGCGTGACGACAGTTCGCCGCCGAAGGGCTTGCCGAGCGCGAGGTTCAGCTGCTGGAAACTGCGCTCCTCGTTGATGTCGCGTCCGCCGTCGACAGGGGTGATGACATGCGCATAGCCTTGGTAGAGCGTCGCCGACCGGGACAGCTTCACGCCCACCGCTCCGCGCAGCAGCAGCGCGTCGAGGCGCGAGATGCCGTCGCCCATGCGCGGCTGGAACTCGGCGAAATAGACCACGTCGCCGGAGATCGGCCCCATCGCCGTCAGGTTGATCCAGGCTTGCTCGTCCTGCGTCGTCTCTGCATGCGCGAGAGGTGCGCAAAGCGCGGCGGCAGCGATCAGGGCGAGGCGAGTGAGGCACGAATTCATGGCGCGGCGATATGGCTGGAACGTGTCGTATTAGTTGCTGGTGTGTCAGGTCTTATGTCGGATACGGCGTCGCGAAGCCCTCTTTCGCGATGAGCGATCCCGCACTAGTCTGACCCTCCAATAATAAGCAGGAGAGGTGTCATATGTTCGTGAAGCTAACCGGGGCAGACCGTACCGCGACCGCCATCAACGCCTCGCAGGTCACCTTCGTCTCGCAAGTGAGCGAAGGCACCCGCATCCGCTTCGGCGAGGGGCGCTCGGTCACCGTGGTAGAGCCGCTCGACGAGGTAATGGAGCGGCTGAACAAGACACTGTCCTTCCCGGAGACCTGAAGGGCTATTCCGGTTTCCAGCGCTTCAACCGGGCGCGGACTTCGGGGACGAGATCCTCGAAGGTCGCGACCCGGGTGATGCCGTAACGCTCGGCGGTGATGTCGACGTTGCCCTTGCGCCAGAAGCCATCGGGGCACAGCAGCACGATCCTGCCGCTGCGCCCGTGAAGGCCCAGTTCGAGCAGGCTGATCGGGCTCTGCGTGCCGGGCGCAAGGTACATGACGATCACGTCGGCGCTGTCGAGCGCGGACAGTTCCCATTCGACCTGCTGGCGAAAGTGCGGCTCCTCGGCCACGGGCTTCCACGCCGGGTCCCAGTCCGGGCGGCGCGGGTTGAGGAGGATCGCGGGCTCGTCGGCGAGCGCGGCGATCAGGTCCGCCTGCCAGTCCCGCGCGACGCCCATCTTGATGCTGCCACCGAGGAATACGCGCGGCCGGTCATGCGAGGGCGGTAGCGGCGTGGGCGATACGATGACCTCGGCGGCGAGAGCGGGCGAGGCAGCGAGCGGCAGGGCCATAAGCGCGGCGGCAATGCTTCTCAGCACGGTCAGAACGAATCCTTCGCGCTGCGCAGCGCCGCGAACGTCGCCACCGCGTCGCCGGGATGCTCCCAGCGCTTCTGGAGCGCCGGGTCGTCGGCACGCAGGAAGGGGTTGGTGCGCAGTTCCCGTTCCAGCTTGGTCGGCACTGTCGGCAGGCCTTTGTCGCGGCGGCGGGTGATTTCCTCGGCGTAGGCCTGGAGGTCGGCATTGTCGGGATCGGCATGGAGCGCGAAGCGGGCGTTCGACGCCGTATATTCGTGCGCGCAATAGATCATCGTCTCGCCGGGCAGGGCCTTGAGCCGCTTGAGCGACGCCCAGAACTGCTCGGGATTGCCCTCGAACATCCGCCCGCAGCCGAGCGCGAAAAGCGCGTCGCCGACGAAGGCGATGCACGACCTGGGCAAGTGATAGGCTATGTGGCCGTTGGTGTGGCCGCCGACGTCGATCACGAAAGCCTGCCGGTCGCCGATGGTGACGATGTCGCCCTGGCCGACAGCGCGATCGACTGCCTCGATCTTGTCCGCGTCCCCGGCCGGAGCGGTTACCCGGCAGCCGGTGACCGCCTTGATCGCGGCATTGCCGCCTGCGTGGTCGGGGTGCCAGTGGGTGTTCCAGATCTGGGTGATCTGCCAGCCCTTCCGGCCCGCCTGCCGCAGATATTCATCGGCGTCAGGGGTGTCGATGCAGACGGTTTCCTGGCTCACCGGATCGTGCAGCAGGTAGCCGTAGTTGTCAGACAGGCAGGGGAACTGGTGGACTTCGAGCATGGCACTCTCCTTGCGAGGGCTATCCTTGCGAGAGCGATGTAGGTCCTCAGTCGGGCTCTGGAAAGGGCAGGGAGAGCTGCCAACTGACGCCATGCACATCGCTGAGCCACGTGAACAGAGCCGCGAACTCGTAGCCGTCCAGCGGCATCATCACCTTGCCGCCTTCGCCCAGGACTTTCGCGGCGTGGCGAAGCTGCGCCTCGTCCTCGCAGTCAACGAAGATCGACGTCGCGGGGGTGAAGGTGAAGGCGTGCGGGATCGGGCTGTCGAACACCTGCCACTCGGTGCCGCCGAGCGTGAAGCGCGCGGAGGAGAGCTTGCCCTGCGCCTCGCCGCCGGAGTGGCGCTCCAGTTCCGCAACCTCGATGTGATCGGGAAACGCACGCTTCCACAGGATCAGCGCTTCCTGCGCATCGCCCTGGAACATGAGGAAGGGAGTGGCTTGCATGGTTTTCGATCCTTGCCCGGCTCGCAGGAACAAAGCGGGCGGGGCATCGCGGTTCCCCAAAAGCAAAAGCCCGCCCGGATCGCTCCGGGCGGGCTTTCACTGTTTCAGCTTCGATGAAGCCGAAGACCGTTCTTACGAACGCGCCTTCAGAGCCTCGCCGAGGATGTCGCCGAGCGAAGCGCCCGAGTCCGACGAACCGTACTGCTCCACGGCTTCCTTCTCTTCGGCCAGCTGGCGGGCCTTGACCGAGAAGTTCGGCTTCTTGGAACGGTCGAAACCGGTGACCATGGCGTCGAGCTTCTGGCCGACCTGGAAGCGGTCGGGGCGCTGCTCGTCGCGGTCGCGGCCGAGGTCCGAACGCTTGATGAAGCCGGTGGCGCCATCGTCGCCAGCCTGGACTTCCAGGCCGCCGTCGCGAACTTCGAGAACGGTGACGGTGACGACCTGGCCGCGGCGCAGGTTGCCTTCGGCAGCCGAGGAGGCGCCGCCGGCGGCCGGAGCGCCACGCTCAAGCTGCTTCATGCCGAGCGAGATGCGCTCCTTCTCGACGTCGACATCGAGAACCACGGCCGAAACCTGCTCGCCCTTGCGGTGCAGAGCCAGCGCGTCTTCGCCCGAGATGCCCCATGCGATGTCCGACATGTGAACCATGCCGTCCACGTCGCCGTCGAGGCCGATGAACAGACCGAATTCGGTCGCGTTCTTGACTTCGCCTTCGACCTGCGAGCCGACCGGGTGACGCTCTGCGAACGCTTCCCAGGGGTTCTGCTGGGCCTGCTTCAGGCCGAGCGAGATGCGGCGCTTGTCCGAATCGACTTCGAGAACGACCACTTCGACTTCCTGCGAGGTCGAAACGATCTTGCCCGGGTGGACGTTCTTCTTGGTCCAGGACATTTCCGAAACGTGGACGAGGCCCTCGATCCCGGCTTCCAGCTCCACGAAGGCGCCGTATTCGGTGATGTTGGTGACCGTGCCCTGCAGCTTCGCGCCGACCGGGTACTTGACGCCAGCGCCTTCCCACGGATCGCTTTCCAGCTGCTTCATGCCGAGGCTGATGCGCTGGGTTTCGCTGTTGATGCGGATGATCTGCACCTTCACGGTGTCGCCGATGGCGATCACTTCGCTCGGGTGGTTGACGCGCTTGTAGCTCATGTCGGTGACATGGAGCAGGCCGTCGATGCCGCCGAGGTCAACGAACGCACCGTAGTCGGTGATGTTCTTGACGACGCCGTCGATGACCTGGCCTTCGCTCAGCTTGTCGATCAGCTCGCTGCGCTGTTCGGCGCGGGTCTCTTCGAGCACGGCGCGGCGCGACACGACGATGTTGCCACGGCGACGGTCCATCTTGAGGATCTGGAAGGGCTGCGGCACGTCCATCAGCGGGGTGACGTCGCGCACGGGGCGGATGTCGACCTGCGAGCCGGGGAGGAATGCAACGGCGCCGTCGAGGTCGACGGTGAAGCCGCCCTTGACGCGGCCGAAGATCACGCCTTCGACGCGCTTGCCTTCGCCGAACTCGCTTTCCAGCTTGTCCCAGGCGGCTTCGCGGCGTGCACGGTCGCGCGACAGCATCGCTTCGCCGTCGGCGTTCTCGACGCGGTCGACGTAAACTTCGACTTCGTCACCGACCTTCAGGCCGTGGTCGTCTTCGCCACGAGCGAACTCGCGCAGCGACACGCGGCCTTCGCTCTTGAGGCCCACGTCGATGACGGCCTTGTCGTTCTCGATCGCGGTGACGGTGCCCTTGACGACGCGGCCTTCGAAGCCGTCGTCAGCGACGCCGCCGAGCTGCTCGTCGAGCATCTTCGCGAAATCGTCGCGGGTCGGATTGGCAACAGATGCCATCAACACATTTCCTTCGTTCGATTTTTCCGGCCTGGCGGTTGTATCCGCCGGTCTTTTCTCCGCTACCTGCACCATGCAGGAAAACGGGCCAAAGGGGCCGAACTGCCGCGGCGGCCGGATGCCGTTCGCGGCGCCCCTGAGGCAGATGCCTTTCGGGACCCGGGGCCATTACGCGCGAGGGGGCGGAAATGCAAGGGATTTGGCATTTTCCGTGACATCGGCGGCCCCGCAACGACCACGGTGCGCAAGCGGCGGCGTCACCCCTATCCGTGACTGATGCGCTGGCCGTCACTGTCCCCGCCTGCCTCGAGCGCGAACTGCCGGGCGATGGCAGTATCGAGCTTGTCGAGCGGGGTCAGTTTGGCGTCGCGCTTTTCGGCCGAGATGGCCTCCGCCTCCCACGCTTTCGCTGCAGCCATCGCGATACCCCGGCGGTTTTCGAGCGGCTCGCTGAGGGCTTTCGCGCGCTGCAGCGCTTCTTGCTCTCTGCAGAAAGTTGCTGACATGCGCATTTTGCTGCTCCCTTAGCGCTTCATGTTTTGAAGACCGGTGACCACGCCCGGCTTTTCGGTCGGCTTCGACGCGTTGGTCTTCGGCTTTGCCGCCTTGGGCTTGCGGACTTCGCGGTTCGATTTCTTCTGCGACTTGGCCATGTTCGTTCTTCCTGTGCTGGTTCGATGGAGCGCGCCGTCAGGCGGCGACGGCGTCCGGCAGGTGCGAAAATGCGGCCGCCGGACGGTAGATATTCGCCGCTTCCGAGCACAGATGGCGTTCGAGCAGCGAGAGAATCGTGGTGTCGGTCTCTGCGTCGAACTTGCGCGCGAACAGGTCTGGACTTGCCCGCAAGCGGTCGATGTCGCGTTCGTCGTAATTGCGCGGGCGCAGCTTGATGTCGCCATCGGGGACCCAGTCTATCATCCGCAGATCGTCGTTCATGACGATGCCGTGGCCGCCGCCGTTCATCATCACGGTCTGGAAGAAGGCTTCGTCCGCGATAAAACTGTTGCGATAGAATGTCTTGAACGATTCGGCTCGCCGATCATGGCAGACATATTCGCAGAAGCTGCGGGTCACGGCCTTCCACTGAGTGCCGATGAAGGGGGTGCTGCCCGCGGGGTAGGGGCGGGCGGCTCCCGGCGTCAGCTTGCCATGCTCTTCGGTGAACCGATGGCTGATGCGATTCAGGGTGTCAGGCCGTTCCTTGCGCTGATCGAGCGCGCGGATGAACTGCTTGCCCGGATTGGCTGCAAAGAATTGACGGATGTAGTTCTGGCTTTTGAGAGGAAAGTCCTGGCCGGACAGGTTTATGTAATGTGTCCAGCGACCGTCCATTTCGAGGAGACGAGCCATTCCGCGCAGTTCCGCATCGACGAGGCTGTACCCACCCCACAGCGCATTTTGGGGGTCGAGGATTGCGACCCCCTGATAGGGCTGCAGAAAGGACGCAATGTCATTCGCAAGGGCCTCGCCTGAGCTTTTGTCGACATGGATGACGTATTGATTTCCCGCTTGATAGATGGCCTCGAAGAGCCGCTTGAACTGTGCCGGATAGCGGTGAACGAGCAGGAAATAAGCAATCATGCGGTTGTCCATTTCGAGCCGCGCATGACTGGCTGTCAAAATCCAGGCAATGGCGGCAACGTTTCCTGTCTCAGGAAAGCCGATCGAAAAGTATTTTTGATCGTGAAGAGACACCGCTGGACAGGGTTGCGATGAAATAAATTGCAACAGCGTGGCGAATACATGGCTATTCGCTGGAGATATTACAAGGTTTCCCGAAGGCGATGGTTTCGCTCGATCAGGAGCGGCGCTCGTGGGCAGGGCGGGAAATTCCGTTTCTCGCGCAATGGGGCCGCCAACATCGCTGGCTGAATTTTCTCATGTCGCTATCATGCCGTTCGGGAGAAAAGAGATGTCCGAACGGCTCGTGTGCCATCTGGCGCAATATGCGGCGTATCACCGCGACCGGCGCAACGTCATGACGCACATGATCGGCATTCCGATGATCGTGCTGGCGGTCGAGGTGCTGCTGGCGCGGCCCCGGATCGAGATCGCCGGAATTGGCCTTGCAGCCATCGACTTCGCCATCGTCGCGGTGTGCTGCTTCTACTTCACACTCGACCGCAGGCTGGCCTGTGGCATGGCCACGGTGCTTGCGGTGGGCAAGGTGATCGGCGGCAAGCTGGCCGAGCAGGATACCGCGACCTGGCTGGTCTGGGGACTAAGCCTGTTCGTAGTGGGCTGGCTATTCCAGCTGCTCGGTCACAAGTGGGAAGGGCGCAAGCCCGCTTTCCTCGACGACGTGCGCGGCCTGCTGATCGGCCCGCTGTTCGTGCTGGCCGAGGCGGTGTTCCACTTCGGCAGGCGGCTCGAACTGCGCGGGGCAATCGAAAGGCGGCTCGCTCAGGCCGACTGAACGAGCGCGTCCACGGCGGCGATGGCGGCGGCGATCGCTTCCTCCCGCTTGAGGGTAGAGGTGTCGATCACCAGCGCATCGGCGGCGGCGACCAGCGGGGCGTCCTTGCGGCCCTTGTCGCGGGCGTCGCGGGCGGCGAGGTCGGCGGCGATCTCTTCCAGCGAAGCGTCGCGGCCATGCGCCTGCATTTCGAGGAAGCGCCGCTGTGCGCGGGCCTCGACCGAGGCGACGACGAACAGCTTGGCCTCGGCCTCCGGCGCGATGACGGTGCCGATGTCACGCCCGTCGAGCACGGCGCCGCCGGGCTGGGTGGCGAAGCTGCGCTGCCGATCGAACAGGGCCTGGCGCACGGCCGGGTGGATCGAGACGCGGCTGGCGAGGCCGCCAGTCGCCTCGGAGCGCAGTTCGGGATCGGCCAGCAGTTCGGGCGCGAACGTGCAGGCGGCCAGCGCGTCGGCCGAATCGTCCGGATTGCCGCCGCTCAGCGCGCACTGGCGGCCTACCGCGCGGTAGAGCAGCCCGGTGTCGAGATGCGGCAGGTGGAAGTGCGCGGCCAGCGCCTTGGCGATCGTGCCCTTGCCCGATGCGGTCGGTCCGTCGACGGCGATGATCATGCGGTCAGGCCCTCCAGCATGGCTTCGAACACGGGGAAGCTGGTGGCGATCGGGCGCACGTCGTCTACTTCGACGCCCGCACGGCTGGCGAGGCCGGCGACCGCCATCGACATGGCGATGCGGTGGTCGAGGTGGGTGGCGATGGCGCCGTTGGTGCCGACCAGCGGCTCGCCGCCGGAGCCGGTGATGACCAGGCCGTCCTCGGTCTCGCGCACGGTGACACCGGCGGCGGCGAGGGCGGTCGCCATCACGGAGATACGGTCCGATTCCTTGACGCGCAGTTCTTCGAGGCCCGTGGTGGTGGTGACGCCCTCGGCCAGCGCGGCGGCGACGAAGAGGACGGGGAACTCATCCACCATGGCGGGCACGATCGCGGGATCGACTTCGATGCCCTTGAGCGCGGAGTGCCTGACCAGCAGGTCGGCGACCGGCTCGCCGCCGACTTCGCGCGGATTCACTTCCTCAATGGAGCCGCCCATCTGGCGCAGCACTTCGACGATCCCGGCGCGGGTGGGATTGAGGCCGACGTTCTCGATCAGCACTTCGCTGCCCGGGATCACCAGAGCGGCGACGATGAAGAAGGCGGCGGACGAAGGATCGCCCGGAACTTCGATGGTCTGCGGCTTCAGTTCGGCCTCGCCCCGGATCGAGATGACCCGCGCGCCGTCGGCATCCGTCTCGACGGTGAGATCGGCGCCGAATCCGCGCAGCATCCGCTCGGAGTGGTCGCGGGTGGGCACCGGCTCGATGACGGTGGTGATGCCGGGCGTGTTGAGGCCCGCAAGCAGGATCGCGCTCTTCACCTGTGCCGAGGCCATCGGCAGGCGGTAGCGGATCGGCACCGCCGGGCTGGCGCCCTTGAGGATGAGGGGCAGGCGGCCGCCTTCCGATGCCTCGAAGCTGGCGCCCATCTCGGAAAGCGGATCGATGACGCGGCCCATCGGGCGCTTGGAGAGCGAGCCGTCGCCGATGAAGGTCGCGGTGATCGGGTGGCTGGCGACGAGGCCCATCAAGAGGCGCGTCGACGTGCCCGAATTGCCCATGTCGAGCGGCGCTTCGGGCTGGAGCAGCGCACCCACGCCGACGCCGTTGACGGTCCAGGCGCCTTCCCCGGTGCGCGTCACGGTGGCGCCCATCGCGCGCATGGCTGCTGCGGTGGAAAGCACGTCCTCGCCTTCGAGCAGGCCGGTCACCTTCGTCTCGCCCACCGCCAGCGTGCCCAGCATGATCGAGCGATGGCTGATCGACTTGTCGCCCGGAACCCGGATTCGCCCTTTGAGCGGCCCGGTCGGCAGGAAGCGGCGGGGGCGCATGTTCAGGGTGTCGTGGCTCACGGGGTTGGACTTTCGAGGCTGGAATGCTGCAAAAACGGGGCGGCTTTTGACAGCGCCTGTCCGCTATGGCAAGGCGCGCGCCCTGATGCGGCCTTGCGCGCCTAATCTCGCGAGACTTGATTAAGTGCGCAGGCTTTCCCATCAAGACACGCAATTTACTTCGCCCGCGCCATCCGGAACGGGCCAGACGAGGACTTTCCATGGCCAAGGCTGAATGGGGCGCCAAGCATGGCTGCCCGAAATGCGGCACCCGCTTCTACGACCTGGGCAAGGATGACCCGGTCACCTGCATCGAATGCGGCAACGAATGGACCCCCGAGCCGGTGCTCAAGTCCAAGCAGCCGATTCCCTATGAGGAAATCCAGAAGAAGAAGGAAGTCGTCGAGACCGAGGACGAGGATCTGGCCGAAGAGGATCTCGACATCGATGACGACGGCGATTCGCCGGACAACGATGTGGACCTCGGCGGCGACGACGATCTCGGCATCGGCGCCGGCGGCGACGACGAAGACCATGACAACTGATCTGACACGGGGCCGGTCCGCTTTATAGCGAACCGGCCCCGGCTGATTCTGGGGTGCTTGTTCGGTGGCGCGCGCTGCCACGCTTTCGCTTCTCGCCTACGCTCCCACCTTCCTCGCCATTCCCGCGAAGGCGGGAACCCATCTCCTGAAGGCGCCTGCCCGCACTGGCATCAGTTGGGTCCCCGCCTTCGCGGGGATGACAAAAGTGTGGGGCAGGACAGTGGTGTGGGGCGGCGAACCGGTCTGCGATAGCGCCTCAAAACTCGGCGCCGAAAAAAATCGACATCACGCAAATTTTCCTCTTGCCAAGTTTTCAGACCGCCCGTAGATGGCGGCCTCCCAAGCGGAGGCGCTTCTTCGAAACGCCGAAAACAAGGGAAACGGGTTGGTTCTCCCAGAACTAACTTGCTGAAATGATTGGGGCCTTAGCTCAGCTGGGAGAGCGCCTGCATGGCATGCAGGAGGTCAGCGGTTCGATCCCGCTAGGCTCCACCATTTCGCTACATTGAAGTTTCGCATGATTGCGACACGCTGGTTGACGAGGTTTCGTCCACTGGCGTTTATTGCTATCAGGTCATGCATCCGCCGGTCAGCGAGGTTTCGCCCACCGGCGTTTTTGGCGTGTTTCGCGCCGGATTTGAAGGAGTGAACGGCCTATGTTCGACAGTCTGTCAGATCGCCTTGGCGGCGTCTTCGACAAGCTGCGCGGCCGTGGTGCGCTCAAGGAGCAGGACGTTCTCGATGCCATGCGCGAAGTGCGCATCGCGCTGCTCGAGGCCGACGTCGCGCTCCCGGTGGTGCGCCGCTTCATCGATACCGTCACGGAAAAGGCCGTCGGCCAGAACGTCCTGCGCTCGGTCACGCCGGGCCAGCAGGTCGTCAAGATCGTCAACGACGCGCTGATCGAGACGCTGGGCGGCGAAGAGACCCCCGGCCTCGATCTGGAAGCCGTGCCGCCGATCGTCATCATGATGGTCGGCCTTCAGGGCTCGGGCAAGACCACCAGCACCGCCAAGATCGCCAAGCTTCTCAAGGAGAAGCAGGGCAAGAAGGTGATGATGGCCTCGCTCGACGTGAACCGTCCGGCGGCGCAGGAACAGCTCAAGGTGCTGGGCGAGCAGGTGAGCGTCGCCACGCTGCCGATCATCGCCGGCCAGCAGCCCACCGAGATCGCGACGCGCGCCATGCAAGCCGCGCGCCTGCAGGCCGTGGACGTGCTGCTGCTCGACACCGCGGGCCGTCTCCACGTCGACCAGCAACTGATGGACGAGATGAAGGCGGTCGCCGCCATCTCGACCCCGCGTGAAACGCTTCTGGTGGTCGACTCGCTGACGGGTCAGGACGCGGTCAACGTCGCGCAGTCGTTCGCGGGGCAGGTGGACCTCACCGGCGTTGTGCTGACCCGCATGGACGGCGATGCGCGCGGCGGTGCGGCGCTGTCGATGCGTGCCGTCACCGGCAAGCCGATCAAGTTCGCAGGCACCGGCGAGAAGATGGATGCGCTGGAGGTCTTCCACCCCAGCCGCGTCGCCAACCGCATCCTGGGCATGGGCGACATCGTCTCCATGGTCGAGAAGGCCGCCGAAGCGGTCAAGATCGAGGATGCCGAGGCGCTCGCCAAGCGCATGGAGCAGGGCAAGTTCGACATGAACGACCTGCGCATGCAGCTCAAGCAGATGCAGAACATGGGCGGCCTCGGCGCGCTGGCGGGCATGATGCCGGGCATGAAGAAGGCCAAGGCGGCGATGCAGCAGTCGGGCATGGACGACCGCGTCCTCCTGCGCATGGACGCGATCATCGGCTCGATGACGCCGAAGGAGCGCAGCAATCCCGCGCTGCTCAACGCCAAGCGCAAGATCCGCGTCGCCAACGGCTCGGGCACCCAGGTCCAGGACGTCAACAAGCTGCTGAAGATGCACCTGGAGATGTCCAAGGCCATGAAGCAGATCAAGAAGATGGGCGGCCTCAAGGGGCTGGCCGCGATGTTCGGCAAGGGCGGCCTCGATGCCGCGATGCCGGGCCTTGGCGGTGCCGGTCTCGGTCCCTCGGCCGGGGGCTTCCCCGGGCTTGGTGGCGGCGGGGCCGATCTCAGCAAATTCCTGAAACGATAATCTCAAATATTCCCAGAATTATAGAAAGGTAAGTCTCATGTCCGTTTCGATCCGTCTCTCGCGTGGTGGTGCCAAGAAGCGCCCGTACTACAAGATCGTCGTCGCCAACGCGACCGCGCCGCGCGACGGCAAGTACCTGGAGCAGGTCGGCACCTACAACCCGATCCTCGCCAAGGACGACGAGAACCGCGTGCGTCTGGTCGAGGACCGCGTGCGTTACTGGCTCGGCGTTGGCGCCCAGCCGACCGACCGCGTTGCCCGCCTGCTCGACAAGGCCGGTGTGAAGGAGCGCGCTGCTACCAACAACCCGAAGCAGGCAGAGCCCGGCAAGAAGGCCAAGGAGCGCGCTGAAGACCGCGCCACCAAGCTGCGCGAAGCTGAAGAAGCCGCTGCCGCTGCAGCCGCTGCTCCGGCCGAGGAAGCTGCTCCCGAGGCAGCTGCCGAGGAATCGACCGAGGCCTAAGCCTTGGTTGACGGCAAGAAGGATCGCCCCGTCACGCTTGCCGCCGTTTCCGGCGCGCATGGCGTGATGGGCGAGGTTCGCCTCAAGCTGTTCGGTGAAGGCGTGGCGGCGCTCAAGCGCTACCGCGCCTTCAACGATTCCAGCCTCACCGTGGTGAAGCTGAAGGACGACGGCAAGGGCGGCGCGATCGCCCGCTTCGACGAGGTGAAGGACCGCAACGCGGCGGAAAAGCTACGCGGCACCGTGCTCACCGTCCCGCGCTCGGCGATGCCGGCGCTGGCGGAGGGTGAGTACTACCACGCGGACTTCCTCGGCCTGCCTGCTGTGTCGGAAGAGGGCGAGGCGCTGGGTACGTGCGTGGCGGTCGAGAATTTCGGCGCCGGAGACGTGCTGGAGATCGAGCGCCCGATGGCCGAGGACGGCAAGCGCCGCCGCTTCATGGTGCCGATGACGCCTGCCGCCGTGCCCGAATGGAACGACGAGCGTATCGTCCTCAACGCGGCGTTCGCGGAAGAATAGCTCGCCAGCGGGCGCGCGCCGGGTCTTGGCGTGACACCTCTTTTCGTCGTCCCGGCATGGGCCGGGACGACCTCGCGCCCAATCTGGACCTCTCTGTCCTACACAGGGCGAGATCGGTATCATGCGCCGCATGACGCCAATGCCGCGCTTTTCCAACCTGTCACCTTGCGGTTCCGCCAAAGGTCACAGCCATGTCGATGAAAAGATAATCGTATCAAGCGCTAACTTGGAAAATCGGCGGTGTTTCACACAGGCTTTCGTGTCAATTGGGCAGGGCCGATGAGCGGGCCTGAACCCGTTGCCGGCGTCGTCGGCACCTTGATTGCCGCGCCGTGCCGGGCCAAGGGCGAACGATGACTTTCTCCGCCACCGTGCTCACCCTCTACCCAGAGATGTTCCCCGGCCCCCTCGGCGTGTCACTGGCGGGCAGGGCGATGTCGGACGGCAAGTGGTCTATCGATCCGGTCCACATCCGCGACTTCGCCACTGACAGGCATCGTACCGTCGATGACACGCCTGCGGGCGGCGGCGCGGGGATGGTGCTCAAGGTCGATATCCTCGCCGCTGCCATCGACCATGCCCGTGCGACCAATCCGGACGCACCCGTGATCGCCATGACGCCGCGTGGAAAGCCGATCTCGCAGCAGCGCGTGCGCCAGCTTGCGGGCGGCCCCGGCGTCATCCTGCTTTGCGGCCGTTTCGAGGGCTTCGACGAGCGGATTTTCGAAGGCCGCGAGGTGGAAGAAGTTTCGGTCGGCGACATCATCCTGTCCGGCGGGGAATGCGCCGCTTTGATGGTACTCGATGCTTGCATTCGGCTGCTTCCCGGCGTAATGGGCGCGCCTTCCAGCGGGACCGAGGAATCGTTCGAGGACGGTCTTCTCGAGTACCCGCACTATACCCGACCCCCTGAGTGGGAAGGGCGCACGATCCCTGAAGTGCTGCGATCGGGGGATCATGCGAAGATCGCCGCCTGGCGGAAACGACAGGCGGAGGACGATACACGGTCACGCAGGCCGGACCTCTGGGAGCGTCACAGGGACGCTCGGGTTCAGCCTGCCTCTGGCGCGCGGCGAAAAAACGAGGATTTGGGTTCATGAACCTGATTCAGCAGATCGAAGCCGAGGAAATCGCCAAGGCTGCGAAGGATATCCCTGAATTCCGTCCGGGCGACACCGTCCGCGTCGGCGTGAAGGTCGTCGAAGGCACCCGTACCCGCGTCCAGGCTTACGAGGGCGTGTGCATCGCGCGCTCGAACCGTGGCATGGGTTCGAACTTCACCGTGCGCAAGATGAGCTTCGGTGAAGGCGTGGAGCGCGTTTTCCCGCTCTACTCGCCGAACATCGATTCGATCACCGTGGTTCGCCGCGGCGTCGTGCGTCGCGCCAAGCTGTACTACCTGCGCGGTCGTACCGGTAAGCGCGCTCGTATTGCCGAGCGTCGTATCACCGACAACGCGTAAGCGAAAGTCAGCGGCCCGGTCTTACCGCCGAGTTGCACGAAGAGGCGGTTCGGATTCGGGCCGCCTTTTTTCGTGTCTCCGATCCATTGCTATCCATGATCAGCGGATCGCCAAGCATCAGTCCTGCAAGCGAGTCGCAATGCCGGGTTTCGTCCGATGCTGCATCGCACAACGCTTTGTCTCTGAGAAAACGGCGGAAAAACGCGATTAACTGCGAGTTTTGGCTCTATTTGGGCCTTGCCACCCGCAGGAAAAGCGGCTCAATTCCGTCCCTCTCGAGGCGAGTAGAATTTCTCAACCATCCGCTCCACTGAAAGGTAAGGGGGTTCCCATAATGAACAAGAACGATCTCATCAGCGCAGTCGCCGATTCCAGCGGACTGACCCGCAGCGACGCCACCAAGGCTGTCGAGTCCGTGTTCGACGCGGTCACCGGCGCGCTGAAGAAGGGCGACGAAGTGCGTCTCGTCGGCTTCGGCACCTTCTCGGTCGCCAAGCGCAAGGCATCGACCGGCCGTAACCCCCGCACCGGCGAGCCTATGGAAATCAAGGCTTCGGCCCAGCCGAAGTTCAAGGCCGGCAAGGGCCTCAAGGACGCCGTCAACTAAGACGGACGACGGCCTGCAACGCCTCGCAGGCCGACCAGAATAAACGCCGCGCCAGCCCGTCAGGGTCGGCGCGGCGTTTGTCGTTTGGGCCTGGGCTGCATGCTTCAGGCGGCACTCAACGGCACTCAAGGTGCCCCTAGCGAGACCAAGCGATACTCCAAGCTGCTGGAGCGCTCGCCTCAGCGCGTACGGCGTCATGACGCCGTACGCGCTGAGGTGGATTTATTCCGTCTCGCGGGTCGCTGCTGCGTAGAGCGCGATGGCAGCGGCGTTGCTGACGTTAAGACTCTCCATGGCCTCGCTGATCGGAAGCTTGGCGATCGCGTCGCAGTGCTGGGTGATGTTGTGGCGCATTCCGTCTCCCTCGGCGCCGAGCACGAGTGCGACCGGGCCGGTGGGAAGGGCCTCTCCGAGCGTCGATTCGGCCGATCCATCCAGGCCGATGCGCCAGTAGCCCGCTTCGGCGATTTCCTCGAGTGCGCGGGCGAGGTTCACCACGCGGATCCAGGGCAGCACTTCGAGCGCGCCCGATGCGGACTTTGCCAGTGTGCCCGATTCGGGCGGTGCGTGGCGGTCCTGCGTGACGATGCAGCAGGCGTCGAAGGCAGCGGCCGAGCGCATGATCGCGCCGACGTTGTGCGGATCGGTCACCTGATCGAGCACCACGACCGGGCGGGCGGGGTCGCCGTCGAGCACGTCGGCAAGGAACATGTCGTCGAGGGGCGCGCATTCCAGCACGAGACCCTGGTGCGGCGCGTCCTTGGCGACGAGGCGGGCGAGGTCGGCGGGCTGTGCCCATTCCACCGGGAAGTCGCTGGGCAGTTCGCCGTCGAGCGATTCGACGCCTTCGCGAGTCGCCCAAAGCTTGCGGTGGCTGCGGTCCGGATTCTTGAGCGCGGCCTCGACGGCGTGCCGGCCCCATAGGCGCACCATGCCCGTGGAGGCCCGGCCGCTGCCGCGGCCGTTCTTCATCCGGCCCGCACGGCCGCGCAGCGCCTTACCCCGGCGGGCTTCGCCTTCGTCTCCGCCCTGGGGGCCGACGTGTCCGCCACGCTTGGTCATCTGTAGTCCTTTCGAAAAATCTAAGCGTAAATGCAAAAATCTTGCCCCCTCTGACAGGGAGGGCATTGACAGGCAAGGCTCGCTTCGGCAAAGGCGCGGCTCCTCGGCAACGGGGCACCTTCGGGGGCCTCGACCAACGCCGGATTTCCTAGGTTTTCCTTGGATTTCCAGCCGCCAGCAACTGGTGTGGACAGGTGGCCGAGTGGTTAAAGGCAGCAGACTGTAAATCTGCCCGTGCAAGCGTACGCTGGTTCGAATCCAGCCCTGTCCACCACCAGCTGACCCGGCGAATGAACGCCGGTCCCGTTCGGGGTTTTCACATAGAAAAATAGATGTCTCTCGGTGCGAGGCGCCGCTCCCGTCCGGCTGCGGTCTACGAAAGATCGTGGTGGGCGGCGAGCGGCGCTCTACCGGCGCTTTCCCGTGGACAGGGAACAACGGGCGCGTGGTGGCATTGCGGTACACGTGCACACTGGCTAGACGAGAACGATGCCCGGAAACATTCTAGATAATCAAGGTCGCGGCGAAGCGTCGTGGCAATGGCCCGCCATTCACAAGGAAGGTCGCAAGTTCGGTGCCATCGCAGGCGTCGTCGCAGCGATTGTCTGGATACTATGGGGGCCGTGGTTCGGCTGGCCGCTGGCGGTCCTGACGATCTGCGTGCTCGCGTTCTTCCGTGATCCGATCCGCGTCACGCCGCAGGACGAGCGCGCGATCGTCGCGCCCGCGGATGGTCTGGTCACCCTGATCGGCAAGGTCTCGCCGCCGCGCGAACTGACCATGGACGACGGTAGCGGTAATGCACCGATGCCGACCGACCTGGTTACCCGCATTTCGATCTTCATGTCGGTGTTCGACGTCCACATCAATCGCTCGCCGATCAGCGGAACGATCAAGCGGGTGATCTACATTCCCGGCAAGTTCGTGAATGCAGACCTCGACAAGGCGAGCGAAGAGAACGAGCGCCAGCACATCCTCGTCGAACGCGGCGATGGCCTGCGCATCTGCTTCACGCAGATCGCCGGGCTGGTCGCGCGCCGCATCGTACCGTTCGTGAAGCCGGGCGACATCATCGCTTCCGGCCAGCGCATCGGCCTGATCCGCTTCGGCAGCCGGGTTGATGTCTACCTGCCGGTGGGTGTCGAGCCCAAGGTCCTGATGGGCCAGAAGATCATCGCGGGTGAAACCGTGCTCGCCGAACTCGGCAGTGCGCCGCTGATCGAGGGCATCGCCCAGTGATCGACGATCAGCCGGGAAGCGATTTGGATGATATTCCCGGCGACGCGCCGCGTCGGCGGCTCGCCCCTGGTCTTTCGATGCGTGCAGTTGTGCCCAATGCGATCACGGCGGCGGCGCTTTGTTCCGGCCTTACCGGCATCCGGTTCGCCATCGCGGGGGATTACGAGAAGGCGGTGCAGGCGGTGATCCTCGCGGGTCTGCTCGATGGTATCGACGGGCGCGCAGCGCGTCTGCTCAAGGCGCAGACGCGCTTCGGTGCCGAACTCGACAGTCTTGCCGATTCGATTTCCTTTGGCGTCGCGCCCGCGCTGATCGTCTACTTGTGGACGCTGCATCAGCTTCCCAGCATGGGCTGGATCGCTTCGCTGGCCTTTGCGATCTGCTGCGTATTGCGGCTGGCGCGTTTCAATGCCCGGCTCGACATGCTCGACCAGCCGCACAAGGCCGCCGGCTTCCTGACCGGTGTTCCCGCGCCGCTTGGCGCCGGCCTTACATTCCTGCCGCTTTACCTGTGGGTGGCGAGCGGGCGGCTGCCCGAATTCGCCAACCCCATCCTTGTAAGCGGGTGGATGGTTCTGGTGGCCTTCTTGATGATCTCAAGCATCCCGACGCTCGCCTGGTCCCGCATGCGTCCACCGCCGCATCTGCGGCTTGGCGTGCTCGCGGTGGTGGGGCTGACGGTGGCGGCTCTGTTGATCGAGCCCTGGTTTACGCTTGCGGCCGTGACGATTGTTTACCTGCTGTTGATTCCGATCGGCCTTGTCACTTACGGCAAGGTCAGGCGGCAAGATCAATCGACGACGTACCCGGCCACTCCAGCCGCGCCGGCGTACGACGGGCAGGACCCTTTCTAAGCGAAGCAAGCGCAGGCAGTTGCACGCGCTCGATTACCTTCCATGTCACCACCAGCGTACCGGGGCAGGCCGCGAGTTGTTCCCGAAAGGTGAGGGCGTTCGGGCCGTAGCGGCGGATCGTCATCAGGATCGAGAATGCCGAAGCCATCGCGGCGAGGGCAAAGAGACAGGCGGCGAATACAGTCATGACCGTTCCTTTCGAACCTTCGCCCGAGCCCGGCGCCTGAACTCTGCAGGGGGCTGTGGACAGCTTGTGGAAAACCCGAATCTGTTCTAATAATGTTCCTATAGGGGTTAGTTCTCTTTTTGTTCCATTCGAGTCAAGTGCTTTTTGAAGCCCTCAGCGTGACGTGTTTCAGGCGACGTGCGTGCGGTGCGGATATTGATGCAGGCGATGGGTGACCGGCTTGGGGCGCTGCGTGCGACGGTGGCGCCGGGATGTCCGGGTCTGGACCTCCGTTCGGGTCGGCAGAGTCCTTACGTGGATGACCGGCGGCGAAGCGTTATCCGATAGCGTCGCGTGCAACGCGCGGATGGCCGGCAGCGCGGCCGTCAGGCTTTTCCAGATCGTGAGCGCAGCCGCTGCGGCGGCGAGCGCGAACAGGATGGATGCAAGGGTAGTCATGTGCGAGCGGCCTTCTTATTTCGGCTTCGCCCCACCCCACCCTGTCGACGCCCCCCTTTTGGCGCGAAACCTGAGCAATTTCCGATGTTTGCTGCGTTAGACAATTTATCACCAGCTTTGCCTTGAGAAAACCGTCAACTGCGGCGAGTTCCTGGGTAAGCCCTTGAATAGGGCCGGAATCGGCCTTTTTGACGGTGAGCTGACAAATCTTTGCGGCGAATTGGGGCTGGATTTTGATGGCCAAGGCGTCTAAGGGCCCCGCGTTCGCCAAGAGATTGTCCGGATTGTCCGGTTCGACTCGAGGTGAGCAATCCACATGGAAGGCGCACATACCGGTGCTGTTGCGGCCAGAGTCGAAAGACTTCCGCGCGGTTCCTGCCTTCCAGAGGTTCAACCGGAAAGGAATTCTATTATGGCGGCACCTGTCGTCACCATGTCGCAGCTCATCGAAGCCGGCGCGCACTTCGGCCACCAGACCCACCGCTGGAACCCGCGCATGAAGCCGTACATCTTCGGGGCGCGCAACGGCATCCACATCATCGACCTGTCGCAGACCGTGCCGCTCTTCGCGCGCGCTCTGGAATTCGTGCAGTCGACCGTCCAGGCCGGTGGCAAGGTCCTCTTCGTCGGCACCAAGCGCCAGGCGCAGGAGCCGATCGCCCAGGCAGCACGCGCTTGCGGCCAGCACTACGTCAACCACCGCTGGCTGGGCGGCATGCTCACCAACTGGAAGACCATCTCGGGTTCGATCAAGCGCTTCAAGGCTCTTGAAGAACAGCTGGCTGGCGACACCGCCGGTCTGACCAAGAAGGAAGTCCTTCAGCTGACCCGCGAGCGTGACAAGCTCGAGCTGTCGCTCGGCGGTATCCGCGACATGGGCGGCATCCCGGACGTGATGTTCGTGATCGACGCCAACAAGGAAGAGCTGGCGATCAAGGAAGCCAACGTCCTCGGCATCCCGGTCGTCGCCGTTCTCGACACCAACGTGAACCCCAACGGCATCTCGTTCCCGATCCCGGGCAACGACGACGCCAGCCGCGCGGTGCGCCTGTACTGCGAAGCGATCGCCCAGGCCGCGACCAAGGGCGGCCGCGCTGCCGTGGTCGACAGCGGTGCCGACATCGGTTCGTTCGACGAGCCGGTCGCAGAAGAGGCTGTTGTCGAGGCGTAATAGCCCGGCACGACGACACTTTCGTCACGGAATTGTCGCGCGCCGGGTCCATGTGGCCCGGCGCGCACCTGTTTCAAGGAGCCCGAATAAGGCTCCCCACTCAATCAAGAGGAATTGAGCGATGGCTTACACCGCCGCTGACGTGAAGACCCTGCGCGAGCGCTCGGGCGCCGGCATGATGGACTGCAAGAAGGCTCTCGACGAGACGAACGGCGACATCGAAGCCGCGATCGATGCGCTGCGCGCCAAGGGCCTCGCCGCCGTTGCCAAGAAGTCCAGCCGCACTGCCGCTGAAGGCCTGGTCGGCATTGCCGTGACCGGCACCAAGGGCGTCGCCGTCGAAGTCAACTCGGAGACGGACTTCGTCGCCAAGAACGACCAGTTCCAGGACTTCGTGCGCAAGACCACCGAAGCCGCGCTCGGCGTTGCCGGTGACGACGTCGAAGCCCTCAAGGCCTCGGCCTACCCGGGCGGCGGCACCGTGACCGACGCGCTGACCAACAACGTCGCGACCATCGGTGAGAACCAGCAGGTTCGCCGCATGAAGACCGTCGAAGTCTCGGCCGGTCTCGTCGTTCCCTACATGCACAACGCCGCTGCGCCGAACCTCGGCAAGATCGGCGTGCTCGTTGCTCTGGAATCGGAAGCGCCTGCTGCCGTTCTCGAAGGTCTCGGCAAGCAGATCGCGATGCACATCGCCGCTGCCTTCCCGCTGGCCCTGAACGCCGAAGACCTCGACGCCGAGCTGATCGAGCGCGAGCGCAAGATCGCCCAGGAAAAGGCCGCCGAATCGGGCAAGCCCGAAGCCGTGCAGGCGAAGATGGTCGACGGCGCGATCGCCAAGTACGCCAAGGAAAACGCACTGCTCTCGCAGGTCTTCGTCATGGACAACAAGACCCCGATCCAGCAGGTCGTCGACCAGGCCGGCAAGGAAGCCGGCGCGAAGATCGTCCTCAAGGACTACGTGCGCTTCCAGCTGGGCGAAGGCATCGAGAAGGAAGTCACGGACTTCGCAGCCGAAGTGGCCGCAGCGGTCGCCGGCTGATCTCAAGCCTTCTTCGCTGAAGAAACGTGCGGGCCGCAGGAGCATATGCTTCTGCGGCCCGTCTCGTTTGCGGCTCCATAAAAAACATGCACGATTGACTTATTAAAGGGTCGGCGTAGCCTCCCGCATTGACCCGGCCAGATCCGGGCGCAACCGGAGAGGCCCCATGCGCGTAGAACTCGCTCCCCAGCCGCAGAATCCGATTCCGGACCTTTCGGTCCAGTATTCGCCCGAAATCGTCCGGGCTTCAGGCGCCTTTGCCATGGCGCCCTACCAGTATTCCAAACTGCCCCTGCGGCTGTTCGAGGCATGCCGCATCGCCACCGCCGTCATCAACGGCTGCACCGTCTGCATGAACTGGCGCGCGCAGAGGGACTTGCGGATTCTGGGCTATGACGGCGGCGTGATCGAGCAGGGCAACGCGCCTGACGAGGCTATGTATCAGGCCGTGCTCGGCGGTGACCTCGGCAGCCTGACCGAGAAGGAGCGTCTTGCCGTGCGGTACTCGCAGAAGATGGGAACCGACCCGCGCGGACTCGCCGAGGACGAAGCGTTCTGGGCGCAGCTAAAGAGTGTGATGACCGATGCCGAGATCGTCGATCTGACGCATTGCACTGCTGCCTGGATGGCGATGGGCAGGGTGGCGCATGTGCTGGGTGTGGATGGGGTTTGCTCGATCGGTGGGCCTTTGGCGGAAGCAGCCTAAGAGGGAGGAGGCAGGGGTTTACCACCCCTGCACCCCGTATATCGTCGAGGTCTGGTGTGCGGCTTCGTCATGCGATGACGCTGCGCTGTTAGACTTTTAAAGCCTGCGCCGCCGCGTTGGGCTGAGGCGGCTGAACGCGCGGCGACGACAGTTCCGGGGTCTGGGGCGATGGCCCCAGGACTTCCCTTTTATCTCAATAAGCTGCCGTAAATCGTTCCCTGGAATGCTTGTGCGCTTCCAGTTCATCGACCATCGCAATTGCATAGTCGGCGAAGCTGATCTTGCTCTCGCCTGCATCGTCGGTGACCAGTTCGTCACCGCCCGAGCGGTAGCTGCCCGTGCGCGGGCCTTCGAAGATCAGCGCGGCGGGGGAGAAGAACGTCCAGTCCACGTCGTCCACCTGCCTCAGGGCGTCGAGGAAGGTGATCCCGTCCATCGCGAAGGTCTTCCATTCCTCGGGAAGGTCCGGTGTGTCGATCAGGCGCTTGCCCGGGGCGACTTCGAGGCTGGCCGCGCCTCCGGTTACCAGCAGCCGGGGCACGCCGGCCTCGCGGATTGCCGAGAGCAGGATTTCGGCCGTCACGTCGAAGTGCAGGGCGCTGATGACGGCGTCGCTTCCGGCGATCAGGACGGCGAGAGATGCAGGGTCCGAGGCATCGCCCGTCGCCGCCGTGATCCGCTCGCCGGTCGCGATCTTTTCCGGGTTGCGTGCGATGGCTAGGACTTCGTGGCCGCGAACGGCGGCTTCCTTCGTGATTTCCGATCCGGCGCGGCCGCTGGCACCGAGGACTGCAATCTTCATTTCCATTCTCCACCAGGTATCCAATGGTGACCAGATGTGGTATCGGCGATGACCATGCAAGAAGGCACTTTCACCGCACCGGGTTACCTTGAGGGAACCGCATGCCTCGCGCCCAACGTCTATGCGGCGGATTGTCCGACACGGCAGTTGCTCGATCGTATCGCTGACAAGTGGAGCGTGCTGATCCTCACGACGCTCGGGGCCGGGGACATGCGCTTCAACGGGCTCAAGCGGCATATCGACGGCATTTCGCAGAAGATGCTCAGCCAGACCCTGCGCTCGCTGGAGCGCGACGGGCTGGTGCGCCGCGATGTGGTGCCGACGGTGCCGGTTTCGGTCAGTTATGCGGTAACGCCGCTGGGACGGGAACTGCTCGATGCGCTGCAGGCGATGATCGACTGGGCGGAGAGGCGGATGGGATCGGTGGCCTCGGCGCAAGTTGCTTACGATCGGCGTGAGGAAGAACTGTCCGTAATGGCGCGCTGAACCGGGTTCATCCACAGTCCAAGCCCCTTGGCAATTGGCGCTTGCCCTCCTAAAGCCGGGGCCGTTCCAGTATTTCCGGCCCCCACAGGAGACCCAGCGGCATGTCATCCCCCTACAAGCGCGTCCTGCTCAAACTTTCGGGCGAAGTGCTGATGGGGAGCCAGCAGTTCGGAATCGATCCCGATTTCGTCGCTGAACTTGCCAAGGAAGTGAAGGCGGCCAAGGAAACCGGGCTCGAGATCTGCCTCGTCATTGGCGGCGGCAATATCTTCCGCGGCATGGCGGGCGCCGCGCGCGGCATGGACCGGGCGCAGGCCGACTACATGGGCATGCTCGCGACCGTGATGAACGCGCTGGCGATGCAGAACGCGCTGGAGCAGATCGGCGTGGAAACGCGCGTGCAGAGCGCCGTGCAGATGGACCAAGTCTGCGAGCCGGTGATCCGCCGCCGGGCCGAGCGCCACCTTGAGAAGGGGCGTGTGGTGATCTTCGCCGCCGGTGTCGGCGCGCCGTACTTCACCACCGATTCCGGCGCCGCCCTGCGTGCCGCCGAGATGCGCTGCGATGCTCTTCTGAAGGGCACCAGCGTCGACGGCGTCTACGACAGCGATCCCAAGCGCAACCCCGACGCCAAGCGGTACGATTCCGTCGATTACGACACCGTCCTCGCCGACAACCTGCAGGTGATGGACGCCTCCGCCGTGGCCCTGTGCCGCGACAACAGCATTCCGATCGTCGTGTTCTCGATCCGCGAGCAGGGCAACCTGGCCACCGTCCTTGCGGGTGGCGGTACCAAGACGATCGTTCAGAAAGGAGCCTGAACCATGGCAAAGTACGACAAGGCGGACCTCGAGCGTCGCATGAAGGGCGCGATCGACGCGCTCAAGCACGACCTCTCGGGCCTGCGCACCGGCCGCGCGAACACCGCGCTGCTGGAGCCGATCACCGTGACCGTCTACGGCAGTTCGATGCCGATCACTTCGGTCGCGACGATCTCGGCGCCCGAGCCGCGCATGCTTTCGGTGCAGGTGTGGGACAAGACCAATATCGGTCCGGTCGAGAAGGCGATCCGTTCGGCGGGTCTGGGCCTGAACCCGATCAACGACGGCAACACCCTGCGCCTGCCGATACCCGACCTGACCGAAGAGCGCCGCAAGGAACTGGCCAAGCTCGCCAGCTCGTACGCAGAGAAGGCGCGCGTCGCCGTGCGCAACGTGCGCCGCGACGGTATCGAGAACCTGAAGGCCGACGAGAAGAAGAAGGAAATCTCGGAAGACGACCGCAAGCGCGGCGAAACCGAAGTCCAGAAGCTGACCGACGAAATGGTAAAGGGTCTCGACGAGGTCTTCGCGGCCAAGGAAAAGGAAATCCTCGGCAAGTGAGGCTTTCGCGCCGCGCCGAGAAGGGAGCCTGATGGCCAAAGAGGAACCGGTACGCGCCCGCCACGTCGCCATCATCATGGATGGCAACGGGCGCTGGGCGAAGAAGCGCCTGCTTCCCCGCGCGGTGGGTCACCAGCGCGGTGTGGAGGCGGTGCGCCGGGTCGTGCGCGGCGCGCGCGAGCTGGGGCTCGAGGCGCTGACGCTCTATGCCTTCTCGACCGAGAACTGGCGGCGGCCCGAGGATGAAGTCTCGGATCTGATGAGCCTGATGAAGCGCTTCATCCTCTCCGACCTCGACGAATTCGCGGCGGCGGGCGTCCGGCTCAAGATCATCGGCGACTATACCGCATTCAAGCCCGAACTGGTCGAACTGGTCGAAGGCGCGATGGCCAAGACCGCGCACAATACCGAGACGACGCTGGCGGTGGCGCTGAACTACGGCTCGCAGGACGAGATCGCCCGCGCGGCGACCAGGGCTGCGGCGAAGGGGCCGATCACGCCCGAGACGATCGCGGCTGAACTCGATACGGCGGACCTGCCGCCGCTCGACCTGCTGATCCGCACGTCCGGCGAGGTACGGCTGTCGAACTTCCTGCTGTGGCAGGCGGCTTACGCCGAAATGCTGTTCACCGACGTGCTCTGGCCGGATTTCACCGCCGATCACTTGCGCGATGCGCTCAGCGCCTTCACCACTCGCGAGCGTCGCTATGGCGGGCGCTGAGCCTCCGGCGAAAGGCACCTCCGATCTCAAGGTGCGGACGCTTTCGGCCATCGTCATGGTTGCGGTCGCCGGGACTGCCTTGTGGCTGGGCGGGCCGGTGTGGATCGCCTTCGTCTGCGCCGTCTCGGTCGGGGTGCTGTGGGAGTGGATCAGGCTTGCCCGTCGCATCACTCCGGGACCGGGTGCGCGGGCGGCGTGGAACTTCGTGGGGATGCTCTATGTCGGCATCGGCGCGGCCATGCTGTTGTTCCTGCATAACGACGCCTTCACCCTCGCGCCGATCCTGACCCTGCTGGGGACGGTGATCGCGGTGGACGTGGGCGCCTATTTCACCGGCCGCACATTGCGCGGGCCGAAGATCGCGCCGTCGATCAGTCCGTCCAAGACCTGGTCGGGCCTGATGGGCGCGGCGCTGGGCGCGACGCTCGCGCTCTTCACCGCCGCGCAGCTTTGGCAGGAAGGCGCGATCCGTCTTACGCCCGATGTCTTGGCAGCGAACGCGATGTCGTGCTTCGGTACGCAGCCCTGCTGGTATGCGACAGCGGGCGCGGTTCCGCTCTTTGCCACCTGCCTTGCGGCCGGACTGCTGGTGGCGGTCTGTGCGCAGGCGGGCGACTTTTTCGAAAGCTGGATGAAGCGCCGCGCGGGGTTCAAGGACTCTGGCAACCTCATTCCGGGGCACGGCGGTTTCTTCGACCGGGTTGACGGATTGCTGGCGGTGCTGTTCCTGCTGGCGATGGCTATCGTGGTGTTGGCATGACCGGTTCTTTGCGCTCCCTGACGGTGCTTGGCGCGACCGGCTCGATCGGCGCCTCGACGCTCGACCTGATCCGCCGCAATCGCGACGAGTGGCGCGTGGTGGCGCTGACTGCGCATTCCAATGCGGCCGAACTGGCGAAGCTGGCGCGGGAATTCGGAGCCGAGGTCGCCGTCGTCGCCGATGAGGTGCACTTGCCTGCTCTGCGGGAGGCGCTTGCGGGTTCCGGGATCGAAGTTGCAGGCGGCCCCGCCGCGCTGATCGAGGCGGCTGCGCGCGGCGCCGACGTCACCGTCGCGGCGATTGTCGGCTGTGCCGGCCTTGCGCCGACGATGGCGGCGATCGAGCAGGGCGGGATCATCGCCCTTGCCAACAAGGAAGCGCTGGTTTCCGCGGGCGAGGTGATGATGGCTGCCGTAGCGCGCCACGGCGCCACGCTGCTGCCTATCGATTCCGAGCACAACGCGATCTTCCAGTGCCTCACCGGCAACGACCATGCCCATGTGCGCTGGATCACCCTGACGGCCAGCGGCGGCCCGTTCCGGGACTGGTCGTGGGAGCGCCTCAGCGCCGCCACTCCGGCCGAGGCGGTCCGCCATCCCAACTGGGACATGGGCGCGAAGATCAGCGTCGATTCGGCGACGATGTTCAACAAGGGCCTCGAACTGATCGAGGCCTACCACCTGTTCCCCGTCGGCCTCGATAAGCTGCGGATCATCGTCCACCCGCAGTCGGTGGTCCATTCGATGGTCGAGTATCGTGACGGCTCGACCCTGGCGCAGCTCGGCCCCTCGGACATGCGCGTGCCGATCGCCTCGGCGCTGGCCTGGCCCGCGCGCATGGACACGCCCTGCGCCCCGCTCGATCTTGCCGAGATCGGCGAACTGACTTTCCGCAAGCCCGACGAAGTGCGCTTTCCCGCCACCCGCCTCGCGCGCGAGGCGGCGCAGGCGGGCGGGGCGATCCCCGCCGTGCTCAACGCCGCGAACGAAATCGCGGTTGCTGCGTTCCTTGGCGGTCAGATTTCGTTCACGCGTATCTCTGCACAAGTGGAAGACGTGCTAGGCTCGTATGCGCCGCCGCCGCCCGGCAGCCTCTCCGACGTCCTCGACGTGGATACGGAGGCCCGGGCGAGGGCGCGTGTACTCGTGACCAGCACCTGAAGAGAGGCATAGCTTGACCGGTTCACCAGGAATTCTGACGACGATCTTCGCCTTCCTCCTGGTGCTGGGGCCACTGGTCCTGATCCATGAGCTGGGGCACTATCTCGTCGGCCGCCTGTTCGGCGTGAAGGCGGACGCCTTTTCCATCGGCTTCGGCAAGGAACTCGCGGGCTGGACCGACAAGCGCGGCACCCGCTGGAAGCTCTCGGCGCTGCCTCTCGGCGGCTACGTCCAGTTCGCAGGCGACATGAACCCGACGAGCGCGCCGAAGCCCGACGACCTGGGCCTTTCCCCGCGTGAACGGGCGCAGACCTTCCATTCCAAGCCGCTGTGGCAGCGCGCGCTGATCGTCTTCGCCGGGCCGCTGACCAACCTGCTGCTGTGCGTCGCGATCTTCGCCGGGTTCTTCTCGATCTACGGCCGGGTCGTCAACGATGCGGAGATTAGCGGCTTTACCGCCAACTCGCCCGCGCAGGCTGCGGGTATGCGCGTCGGCGACCGCATCGTCGCGATCGACGGTGACAAGGTTGACGGAGCGACCGACGTGCCGGGCCGCGTCGCGTACTTCCCCGGCAAGACGCTGCCGATCGCGGTGGAGCGGGCAGGGCGCACGCTTGTCCTTCCGGTGAAACTGGCGACGCAGGAGTTCAGCGACCAGTTCGGTAACAAGGCGAAGATCGGCGATATCGGCGTGCGGATGATGCCGCCCGTCGTCGGCGGTTTCTACGGCGATTCGCCGGCCGAGGACGCCGGGCTCAAGGTGGGCGACCGCATCGTCGCGGTGAACGGCGCCGCAATCACCAGCTTCGAGGACATCCCAGAACTCATCCGCCCGCAGGCGGGGCGCAGCGTCGATCTCTCGGTGCGGCGCGGGGACGAAGTCCGCAGCTTCCCGGTCAAGGTGACTGAAGGCTCGATCCCTGACGCACAGGGCAAGCCGCAGAAGGTCGGTCAGATCGGCGTACGCGCAGGCCGCTTCGAGCAGGTCGGCCCGGTCGATGCCGTCGCCCTCGGATTCCAGCAGAGCTTCCGCGCCATGGGCAACATGGTGACCGGCATAACCCAGATCTTCACGGGCGACCGCTCCGTCCGCGAACTGGGTGGTCCGATCAAGATCGCGCAGTATTCCGGGCAGACTTTCACGCTGGGCTGGGAAGCCTTCGTGGAGTTCGCCGCGTTGATCTCGATTAACTTGGCATTCATCAACCTCCTGCCAATTCCTGGCCTCGACGGCGGACATCTGGCTTTCTACGCGGCTGAACTGGTCCGGCGCAGACCCCTGGGTGCACGCAGTCAGGAATGGGCGATAAAGACGGGTGTGGCGCTGGTTCTGGCGCTGATGGTCTTCGTCACGGTCAACGACCTGGCCTCTCTCCCTATTTTCGGGGGATAGCCTGGAGGGATTCACGAGCGATCACAATGTTGCCGGGTTTTGTCTGCTTGATTGGACCGGCTCCATCGGGCAGATGGCTGCGATTGCCTGCGGGTCTGGGTGCGCTCCCGCCGGTGGTCTGTTTTTCATCGCGAAAGCGAATACGGGATTTTGCGTAGAATGATCGGACGGGAAATGGTTCGCGGCACTGGAGCGCGCAGCGCCCGAGGCCTCTGGGGCTCGCAAGTTGCAGCAGTGCTCCTCGGGACCACCATCCTCGCGGGGATGCCCATGGAGGCTTCCGCGCAAGCGGCAAAGGCAGGCAAGCGCGCGCCAGTCCCTTCCGCACCCGCTGCTCCCGCTCCGGCTGTCGTTGCGCCGGTCGAGGAAGGCCAGCCGATCCAGACCATCGTGGTGAAGGGCGCCGAGCGCCTCGAAGCGCAGACGGTGCTGTCCTACATCAAGATGCGCGTCGGCCAGAACTACACCAAGGTTTCCGCCGACGCCGCGCTGAAGGACCTCTACGGCACCGAGCTGTTCAAGGACGCGCAGGTTGCGTTCGACAACGGCGTAGTGACGATCACGGTTCAGGAGAACCCGGTCGTCAACCGCATCATCCTTGAAGGCAACAAGCGCATCAAGGACGACAAGATCCTTCCCGAGATCAAGGTCGCGCCGCGCCAGATCTTCACCCGTTCCAAGATTCGCGCTGACGTCGCCCGCATCATCGAGCTGTACAAGCGCCAGGGTCGCTACGCCGCGACCGTCGAGCCGAAGATGGTCTCGCTCGACCAGAACCGTGTCGATATCGTCTTCGAAATCACCGAGGGCGACAAGTCCAAGGTCCGCCAGATCAACATCATCGGCAACGAGCACTTCTCGGCCGGCGAACTGCGCGGCCAGATGGTGACCAAGCAGGCGCGCTTCACCCGTCTGTTCAGCTCGGGCACCAGCTACGACCCCGACCGCATGGCCTTCGACCAGCAGAAGCTGCGCCAGTTCTATCTGACGCAGGGCTATGCCGACTTCCGCGTGGTCTCGGCCGTGGCCGAACTGACGCCGGACAAGAAGGACTTCATCATCACGTACGTGGTTGAGGAAGGTAAGCGCTACAAGTTCGGCGACGTGAAGGTCGAAAGCCAGCTGCGCGACTTCGACGGCGAGAAGATGGCCGGCAACCTGCCCATGCACAAGGGTGACTGGTACAACGCCAAGCAGGTCGAGGACACCATCGACAGTCTGAACGAGACTGCCGGTGCCTTCGGCTATGCTTTCGCCGACGTCCGCCCGCAGTACGATCGCGACAAGGAAAACCTCACCATGGGGCTGACCTTCGTGATCCAGGAGGCGCCGCGCGTCTATGTCGAGAAGATCGACATCAACGGCAACACGCTGACCCAGGACAAGGTGATCCGCCGCGAGTTCCGTCTGGCGGAAGGCGATGCCTTCAACTCGCTGCAGGTCAAGCGTTCGACTAACCGCATCAAGTCGCTCGGCTACTTCCAGGAGAAGTTCGAGGTCGAGCAGAAGCCCGGCAGCGCCGACGACCGCATTCTTCTGGAAGCCAACGTCGAGGAAAAGCCGACCGGCGAACTCCAGCTTTCGGCGGGTTTCTCCAGCCTCGAGAGCTTCATCTTCCAGGCCTCGATCCGGCAGCGCAACTTCCGTGGCCGTGGTCAGACGGTCGGCCTTTCGGGTAGCATCTCGCGCTATTCGAAGAGCGTGGAAGCCAGCTTCGTCGAGCCATACCTGCTGGACAAGAACGTTTCGCTCGGCGTCAATATCTACCGCCGCGACTACAACAGCTTCAATTACTACAACTCCGACCGCAACACGACCTATGAGCAGTCGACCACGGGTATCCAGATCCGTGCAGGCGTGCCGCTTACCGAATATCTGACGGCCGTAGGCAGCTATACGCTGAACTACGATGACGTCAGCCTGGACAAGGACACGTATTACTCCACTCGCGTTAACGGCACGCTGCAGTGCGATCCGCTCTATGCCGGCCGCTATCTGTGCGACGCGATCGGCAAGCGCCTTAGTTCGATCGTCGGCGGCTCGCTGATCTACGATACGCTGGACAACCGCATGCGCCCGACGCGCGGAATTACCGCGTCGGTCAATGTCGATTTCGCGGGTCTGGGCGGCGATGTGAAGTATGCGCGCATCCGCGGCAATGCGTCCAAGTTCTTCAACATGGGGCATGGCTTCATCTTCTCGCTGTCCGCTGAAGGTGGCGCGATCAAGGGGCTGGCGGGGCAGGAAATTCGCCTGACCGACCGCTTCTATCTCGGTCAGCCGCAGTTCCGTGGCTTCGCCATTCGCGGCGTCGGTCCGCGCGTGCTGCGTAAGTATATCACTGATGGCGTGGAATCGACCAAGCGCAGCGATTGGTCGGACGACGCGCTGGGTGGTAACTACTACTACATGGGCCGTGCCGAGATGGAGATTCCGCTGGGCTCGGGTGCGCGTGAAATGGGCCTACGCCCGTCGATCTTCGCCGATGTCGGTGCCGTGTGGGGGACCAAGTTCAACAAGAGCGATCTGACCGATTGCAAGAACGGCTGTATCCCGACCTACAAGGTGAAGGACGCCAACGGCAATGACACGGATACGACGACTACGTCGTCCACAGACTCGAGCGGCCGCCAGCTGACCCCCACCGGCAATTACGCGTACAACTTCAACGAGTATTTCGTTGGCGATACCTGGAAGCCGCGTGTCGCCATCGGCATCGGCGTGAACTGGAACTCGCCTTTCGGCCCGTTCCGCATCGACTTCTCGCGCGTGCTGCTCAAGCAGGACGGCGACGATCCCAAGGCATTCAACTTCAACGTGGGAACCCAGTTCTGATGACTACCAAGACCAAGTTCGTCGCGCTGGCCGCTGGCCTCGCGTTCGCCGCCGTTGCGGCGCAGCCCGCGCTTGCAGCCAAGCCTGCTCCGGCAGCCGCTGCTCCGGCAACCGGCGGTACGATCGTGCAGGGCCTCGGCGTTGCCAGCTTCGATGCGGTGATCGCCAACTCGAACGCGTTCAAGACCGCGGAAACGCAGCGCCAGACCACCTTCAAGGCGCAGTTCGACCAGGCGCAGACCCGGCAGAACGCGCTCAACGCCCAGATCAAGCCGCTGATCGACAAGTTCAACGCCGACCGTCAGGGCGGCAAGGTCACGCAGGCTGCACTTGAACAGCAGGCCGGTTCGATCCAGCAGATCCAGGAGAACGGCAAGGCCGAACTCCAGCGCATCCTGCAGCCGGTCGGCCTGTCGCAGGCTTACGTCAACGAGCAGATCGAAGACAAGCTGAACGATGCGGTCAAGGCAGCGATGACCAAGAAGGGCGTGTCGATCCTGATCTCGCCCGACGCGATTCTCGCGGTCAACGGCGGCGCCTACAACCTCAATCAGGACATCCTGAACGAGCTGAACACGTCGATCCCCTCGGCCCAGCTGGTTCCGCCCGCGGGTTGGGAACCGCGCCAGGTTCGCGAGCAGCGTGCACAGCAGGCTGCCGCTCAGGGCCAGGCTCCGGCCGGCGCCGCCCCGGCGACGCAGCCCTCGGGCCGCTGATCGGACGTCACGGGCATGAGCGATAACGCCGAAGTCGTGTACGACACCGCGAAGATCCTGGCGGCGCTTCCGCACCGCTACCCGATGCTGCTCGTCGACCGCGTGGTCTCGATCTCTGAGGAGGAGATCGAGGCGGTCAAGGCGGTGAGCTTCAACGAGGACTTCTTCCAGGGGCACTTCCCCGGCCGACCGATCATGCCCGGCGTCCTCCAGATCGAGGCGCTGGCGCAGGCTGCGGGCATCCTCGCGATCGAGACCCTCGGCCTCGCCGGGACCGGCAAGCTGGTGTACTTCATGGCGATCGAGGACGCGAAGTTCCGCGCCCCCGTGACCCCCGGGCACCTGCTGACACTGCGCACCGGCTTCGTCCAGAAGCGCTCGCGCGTGTGCAAGTTCTGGGGCAAGGCCTCCATCGACGACAAGGTGACCTGCGAGGTCAACTTCACGGCGATGATCGCGGACGCCTGAGGCTGCTGCCCACCCCGTCCGGCTAGGCAGCAAGCTGCCAAGCTTTCCGGCCCTCCCGCAAGCGGGAGAGCTGTGTTGGCGGGGACCTCTCATTCCCCTCCCGCTCGCGGGAGGGGGCAGGGGTGGGTTTCTTCACCCTTGCATTTCGGCCCGCTTCGCTGTAAGCGCGCCGCTTTCCAAGCCAGGCCGGTCGGAACCGGCCACATGCGAAAGAGATAGACCCATGAAGGCCGATACGCATCCCGACTACCACACCATCACGGTGCAGATGACCGACGGCAGCACCTTCCAGACCCGCTCGACCTGGGGCAAGGAAGGCGACACGCTGGTTCTGGACATCGACCCGACCTCGCACCCGGCATGGACCGGCGGCAAGGCCCAGCTTCAGGACGGTGGCCGCGTGGCCCAGTTCAACAAGCGTTTCGGCGGTCTCACGCTCAAGAAGAACTGATTGGGCGGGGCTTCGCGCTTCCGAACATCAGCTTCACGAAGAAGGCGGTCCCTCGGGCCGCCTTTTTTGTTGCCCGCATAGCGGGCAAAATTTCATTGCCAGTTGCGATTGCCTTTCATGTGCAGGGCTTTAGGGTCGTGAATGTCCACGCGGGGGGGGGGAACGTCCATGCGTGCGGCTGCGTTTCGCAGCCATCCAGCCCGAAAGACCGGAGATACGATATGAAGCGATCCTCCCGCATCCTCGCCGCCTCGGCGGTCCTGCTCTCGCTCGCCGGCGCTGCCGGTGCGGCTGATGACCATACCGGCCACTCCGCAACGACTGCGGCCGCAGCGCCGATGATCCATGCCGACCTGATCGGGCTGGACGGCAAGACCATCGGCATGGTTATGCTGCAGGAAACCCCGGCGGGCGTTCTCGTCAGCGCCGAGGCCAAGGGCATTCCGGCGGGTGAGCACGGCTTCCACTTCCACCAGAAGGGTGTGTGCGACACCGCGACCAAGTTCGACAGTTCGGGCGGCCACTTCACCGGCGGCGATCACCAGCACGGCTACATGGTCGCGACCGGCCCGCATGGCGGTGACATGCCGAATCAGAATGTCGGCGCGGACGGCCTGCTCAAGACGCAGGTGCTGAATGCCGGCGTGACGCTCTCGCCGGGGCCGAAGTCGCTGCTCGACGCGGACGGTTCGGCGCTGGTGATCCACGCAGGCGTGGACGACTACACCAGCCAGCCTTCGGGCAACGCCGGCGGGCGCATCGCCTGCGCGGTGATCGCTGCGGCCAAGTAAAAAGTCCGGGCGGCCTTGGGGATCAGCCCCAGGGCCGCTCGCGATACCATTGCGTGATGACGTACTTGCGGCCCTTGCGCACCTTCATCGCGTGATGAAGCGTCGCCGCGTTACAGCTGCCGTCAGCGCGGCGGTTGTTCCAGCCGATGAGCTTGCCGGTCTCGGGCTGGATCATCTTGTCGATGACCTTGAAGCGAGTCGCGCCCCCGGCCTCGACGTCGTTCAGGTAGATCATGAAGGTCCAGGTCCGCTGGCCGGGAACCTTGCAGTATTTCTCGAAATCGGCGCTGTCGGGCTCGAAATAATCGGTGTGTGCCTTGAACTCCTGCCCGACTTCATAGCGCTGTCCCTGCAGCGGTTCCGCATGGGCAAGGTCGATGCCGGAAAGTCGGGACAGCGCCTGCGCCAGTTCGTCGACTACCGGATAGTCGCGTGACAGGTCGCAGGTCGAACTGGTCCGGAACGCATCGTCTCCGTTGTAGTCGGCGATGGTCGAGGGGCGGTTGTTGGTCTCGATCAGATCGACCAACTGCGCGCAGCGCTCGGCGCTAAGGAACTCGCGCAGGATGAACAGGTCGAGCCGGGACGATGGGAAGCGCTGAACGCCGGGGTGGGATAGCAGTCTTGCAGCCGATGATTCGCCGGGTTCGTCCATGCGCCGACCTTAGCCACGGGCAGGGCGCAGGAAAATCGCGTGCGAGGTGCCGGGCAGGTAAATTTCGCGTCTCCGCATTTTTGCTTTGCAAGAATCCGCGCGCTGTGCAAAAGGCGCGCTCCGCACCGGATGCAGCAGCGTCCGATGCCGGACGCGGCGCCTCTCGAGTGCGCCTGTGGCGATCGTAGCTCAGTTGGTTAGAGCGCCGGTTTGTGGTACCGGAGGTCGTGGGTTCGAACCCCATCGATCGCCCCATTTTCTCCCTTTTACCACAGTGTGATGCTCATAGCGGCATCATGATACCAATGCCCGATTGGCGCATGAAAAGCGCTGTGCTTTGATCTGAGTCACTTGCTCCTTTCAACACGCACTATAGAAGCGCGCCTGTCATGCACGGCTTTGCCAATCCCGCCCGTTTTCTGCGCATCGCCCGCTGGCTGATGCCCCTGTGCATGGGCACGGGACTGGTCGTCGCCTTCGCGGCGCTGGGCTGGGGGCTGTTCGTCGCCCCTGCCGAGCGCCTGCAGGGAGAGACGGTGCGCATCGTCTATCTTCACGTGCCCGCCGCCTGGCTGGGCATGGCCGGGTGGATGGGGATCGCGGGCGCGAGCTTCACCGAACTCGTCTGGCGTCATCCGCTCGCGGCCATCGCGGCGAAGGCCTGCGCGGTGCCGGGCGCGGTTTTTACCGCCGTCTGCTTACTTACAGGTTCGCTGTGGGGGCGTCCTGCGTGGGGGACATGGTGGGTCTGGGACGGACGGCTGACCTCGATGCTGGTGCTGCTGTTCCTCTACTTCGGCTGGATGGCGCTGTCGCAGGCGAGCGAGGCTGCGGACGGCGGCCAGAATCGCGCGCCCGCCATCTTCGGGCTCGTCGGCGCGGTGAACGTGCCGATCATTCATTACTCGGTGATCTGGTGGAACAGCCAGCACCAGCCGCCGAGCATCACCGTGGGCAAGTCCGCGATGTCGGGTGATTTTCTGGTGCCGCTGCTTGCCGCGATGCTCGGTTTCACGCTGATCTTCGCAGGCGTCGTGCTCGCCCGGATGCGTGCGATCCTGGCCGAGCAGCAGGCCGAGGCGCGGCTGCGCAGGAAAGCGCGCGCGGAAGTGGAGGCATTCTGATGCGTGAAGCGATGGACCCATGGACCTTCGTGGTCGCGGCCTATCTAGTCGGCGTCGGCGCGACGCTGGCGATGGTCGCATGGGCGCTGCTTTCGATGCGCCGCGCAGAAAAGCGCCGTGATTCGGCGAGGAACCGCTGATGGCGACGGTCGCCAAGAGCCCGATCAAGGCCAAGCACCAGCGCCTCGTGCTGCTGATCGTCGCGCTGGTCGTGCTCATCGGGGCGGCGTTGCTCGCCGCATGGGCGCTGCGCAATCAGGCGAGCTACTTCTACGTGCCGAGCGAGATCGTCGCCAGGCCGCCCGAGCCCGGCCGCGCCGTGCGCCTTGGCGGCATGGTCGAGAAGGGCTCGCTCAAGACGGCGGCGGACGGAGTGACGATCAATTTCGCCGTGCAGGACGGCAAGGCGCGCGTGCCAGTGACCTTCAAGGGCATCGTCCCCTCTCTCTTCGTCGAGGGATCTGGCGTCGTCGCCGAGGGCAAGATGGGCACGGACGGCACATTCGTCGCCGACAACCTCCTCGCCAAGCATGACGAGAATTACGTGCCCCGCGAGATGCAGGACATGTCCAGGGAACAGGCCCAGAAGGTCATGCAAGAAACCAAATGATCGCTGAACCCAAATGATCGCTGAACTAGGTCTTGCCGCCCTCTGGCTGGCGGCCGCGCTGGCGGCGCTGCAACTCGTTTCCGGTGCGCTGGGGCTGACAGAGCGCGGCGCTGTGCTCGGCGGTGCGGTACGCCCCGTGGCGGTGGTGCAGGGCGGGCTGGCGCTGCTGGCCTTCGCCTGTCTCATCTACGTCTTTTCGGTCACCGATCTGTCGGTGAAGCTGGTCGCGCTCAATTCGCATTCGATGAAGCCGCTGGTGTTCAAGATCGCCGGGGCCTGGGGCAATCACGAGGGCTCTATGCTCTTGTGGGTGACGGTGATGGGTCTTGGCGGCGGCTTCGTGGCGCTCGTCGAGAAGCGGTTGCCCGAACGCACCATGCTGGCGACGCTGGCCGGGCAGGCCTTCGTGAGCCTTGGCTTCTATGCCTTCCTGCTGCTCGCCTCCAACCCGTTCGAGCGGCTTTCGCCGGTGCCGATGGAGGGTAACGGGCTCAACCCGCTGCTGCAGGACCTTGGCCTCGCGTTCCATCCGCCGACGCTCTACCTGGGCTATGTGGGGCTCTCGATCGCGTTCAGTTTCGCTATCGGCGCGCTGGTGACGCGCGAGGTCGGCCCGGCGTTCGCCAAGGCGATGCGCCCGTGGGTACTAGGCGCGTGGATATTCCTCACCGTGGGCATCACCGCCGGTTCGTACTGGGCCTATTACGAACTGGGCTGGGGCGGCTGGTGGTTCTGGGACCCGGTCGAGAACGCCTCGCTGATGCCCTGGCTGGCGGCGACGGCACTGCTCCATTCGTGCGGCGTGCTGGCGGCGCGCAATGCACTGCGCGCCTGGACGATCATGCTGGGCGTGGTCGCGTTCTCGATGTCGATGATCGGCACGTTCCTGGTGCGCTCGGGCATCCTGACGAGCGTGCATGCCTTTGCCGTCGATCCGCAGCGCGGCACGTTCATCCTCGCGCTGCTGGCGATCTACATCGGCGGCGCGCTGGTGCTGTTCGGCCTCCGCGCCGCGACCGTGACCGAGGGCGAGCGCTTCGCCTTCGTCAGCCGCGAGGGCGCACTGGTAGTGAATAACGTGATGCTCTCGGCGATCCTGGGCATCGTGCTGTTCGGCACGCTCTACCCGCTGTTCGCAGAGGCGATGGGAGCCAAGGTCTCGGTCGGGCCGCCGTATTTCAACCCGATGAGCGCGCTGTTCGCGGTGCCTATGCTGGTCGTGCTCATGGTCGGGCCGCTGCTGCGCTGGCGGCGGGACAAGTTCGGGCGCGTCGGCCGCGGGCTGGTGATCCCCGCGATGCTGGTCGTCGCAGGCGGGATCGGCGTGCTGGTTCTGGGCGGTGTCGCGCTGCTGCCCTGGATCGGTCTTGCGCTCTCGGTCGGGCTCGGCTGGGCCAGCCTGCTGCCGCTCAAGGGCCGCAACCTGCGCCGCACACCGCTGCCGATCTGGGGTATGGTGGTGGCGCACTTTGGCATTGCCGTCGCGCTGTTCGGCATGAGCTGCGAGAGCGCCTTCTCGGTCGAGAAGCTGGTCGCCGTGCGCATGGGCGAGGTCACGCAAGTCGGGCCATGGGGCGTCAAGCTCGACACCGTCGAGCCTGTCGCCGGGCCGAACTGGACGGCGATGGAGGCGCGCCTGCTGGTGCGCTACGGTATCGACGGTAAGGTGACGCGCATGCTCCCGCAGTCGCGCAGCTTCTGGGCGCCGCCGCAGCAGACCAGCGAATCGGCGCTGCTGACGCGCTGGAATGGCCAGCTTTACGCCGTGCTCGGCGGCGAGGCGCCCAAGGTCGATGGCGAGAAGCAATCGCGCTGGCAACTGCGCTTGTGGTGGAAGCCTTTCGCGCCGCTGATCTGGATCGGCGGTCTGCTGATCGCGCTGGGCGGCCTGCTGGCGCTGCTGGGCCGGGTGGCGGCCGACGTGCGGCGGATCGTGGCCAAGGACAAGATCGCCTATCGGCGCGAGAAGCAGGGACGATGAGCGATTTACCCGCAAAAGCGCCACGTTGGGCGATCTGGCTGCCGCTGGCGCTGTTCCTCGGCTTCGTGGCGCTGGTGATCGTCGGGCTCTATCGCCCGGCGGACCGCAATGTCGCCTCCGCGCTCGTCGGCAAGTCGATGCCGCAGTTCGATCTGCCTGCCGCCTTGCCGGGACGGCCCGGCCTCGACAGCAAGGTGCTTGCCAACGGCAAGCCGCACCTCGTCAACGTGTTCGCCAGCTGGTGCATTCCCTGCCGCGTCGAGGCGCCGCAACTCGGAGCGCTGGCCAAGGCCGGGGTGCCTATCGAAGGCATCTCGGTGCGCGACACGACCGAGAACCTGCAGGGCTTCCTTCAAACGAACGGCGACCCGTTCCAGCGCATCGGCGCGGACGATGACGGGAAAGTGCAACTGGCGCTCGGCTCGTCCGGCGTTCCGGAGACTTACGTGGTCGATGGCAAGGGCACGATCGTCTACCAGCACATCGGCGAAATTCGGCCCGAGCACCTCGGGCTGCTGCTCGAGAAGCTGAAGGAGGCGGGCCAGTGAAGCGCCTCATCGCTCTCGTCGCTCTCGCATTTGCTTCGCCGGTATTCGCGCAGGAAGAACAGTCCACTGCGCCTTACGCCTACCGACAGCTCGATGATCAGGCGCAGGAAACCAAGGCGCAGGATCTCATGGAGACCTTGCGCTGCCTTCAGTGCCAGGGCCAGTCGATTGCGGATTCGGACGCGCCGATCGCGGGTTCGATGCGCTCGCTGGTGCGTGAGCGGATCAAGGCGGGCGAGACTCCCGAGCAGATCCGCGCCTGGCTGATCGAGCGCTACGGCGACTACGTCAGCTATGCACCGCAGCTCACCGGCCTGACCTGGCCGCTGTTCGCGGTGCCGGGCGTGTTGATCCTCATCGCCTTCCTGCTTCTGCGGCGCCGCTTTTCCGCAAAAGGAGCAGGGCAGTGACCTGGGTTTTCGTGATCGGCCTAGCCGTCCTCGTGCTGGCGGTGCTGCTTTTCGTATTCAAGGTGCCGCGCGGATGCCGCGAGGCGGTGGCTTCGGCGCTGCTGCTCGGCATCGCGGGATACGTGACGCAGGGCTCCCCGAGCTTGGCAGGAGCGCCGAAGGATTCGGCCGAGTCCGTGTCCGCCGACCCCGCCGCGCTGGTCGAAGGCCGCGCCAAGGTCACCAATAGCGGCATCCCGACCAGCAACCGCTGGGTGGTGATCGCCGATGGCCTCGCTCGCAACGGTCAGTATGCCGATGCCGCCGAAGTCCTTCGCGGAGCGATCGAGGATGACCCCAAGAACGCCGACGCCTGGCTGGCGCTGGCCAATTCGCTGGTCGCCCACGCAGACAACATGCTGACGCCGCCCGCGCTCTACGCCTACCAGCGTGCGATCGACGCGGAGCCGGATGCGCCGGGCGCACGATTCTTCCTCGGCCTCGCCTATGCGCGCGAGGGGAGACTCGCCGAGGCGCGTGCCTTGTGGGTGGATGTTGTGAAGACCGCACCCGAGGATGCGCCATGGCGCCTGCCGCTCGCCCAGCAACTGATGCGCCTCGACGCCGCGATCGCGGCGCAAAACGGTCAGGCCCCGACCGAATCGGCGCCCGTTCAGCCCGGCCCGGCCAATCCCTGAACGGAACATTGCCGCCGGGCGCGGGGATTGTAAGTATCGTTGCTTGGCCCCATTCATGCTGCTAACGGCGCAAGCCTGCCGCAGCCGCTCTAGCGTGTCTGCGAGTCCATTACAGGACGCATGAATGAGTGATTCTCCAGCAGACACACCTTACGTTCCTTCGACGGCGGGTGAGTCTCACAGTTCGGGCGGCCATCACGGCCAGGGCTCGGGCAATATCACCAAGCTCGCGCTTGGCGCGGTCGGCGTCGTCTTCGGCGACATCGGCACCAGCCCCCTCTATGCCTTCCGCGAAACCTTCGTCGGCCCGCATCCGCTGGCGATCGACGAACTGCACGTACTCGGCGTCGTCAGCCTGATCTTCTGGTCGATGACGCTGGTGGTGTCGGTGCAGTACGTCGGTGTGCTGATGCGTGCGGACAACAAGGGGCAGGGCGGCAGCCTCGCGCTTGTCGCGCTGATTTCCGGCGCGATCCGCAAGTCTGGCTACGGCCCGCTGGTGGTGCTGCTGGGCGTCTTCGCGACCTCGCTGTTCTACGGCGACTCGATGATTACCCCGGCGGTCTCGGTGCTCTCGGCGGTCGAGGGGCTCACCGTCGTCCAGTCCGACCTCGCGCCCTTCGTGCTGCCGATCGCGCTGGTGCTGCTGATCGCGCTGTTCGTGATCCAGAAGAGCGGCACCGCCAAGATTGGCGCGCTGTTCGCGCCGGTCATGGTGACCTACTTCACCGTGCTCGCGGTGCTGGGCATCTACCATCTGGTCCAGATGCCCGAGGTGCTGGTGGCGCTGAACCCGTGGTACGCGATCCAGTTCTTCCTGACCGACAAGATCCTCGGCTTCCTGGCCCTCGGCTCGGTGGTGCTGGCGGTGACGGGGGCGGAAGCGCTCTATGCGGACATGGGGCACTTCGGGCGCGGGCCGCTGCGCCTTTCGTGGTTCGCTTTCGTGATGCCCTGCCTGCTCATCAACTACTTCGGGCAGGCGGCGATGATCCTCGGCCTCGACGACGCGCAGGCGGCGGTCGCGATGGAGAACCCGTTCTTCAACCTCGCCCCCGAATCGCTGCGCCTGCCGCTGGTGATCCTGGCGACCTGCGCCACCTTCATCGCCAGCCAGGCGGTGATCTCGGGCGCGTTCTCGATCACCCATCAGGCGATGCAACTGGGCTTCATCCCCCGCCTTTCCACCCGCCACACCAGCGAGCACGAGGCGGGACAGATCTACATCCCCTTCGTCAACTGGGCGCTGATGACCGGCGTGATCGTGCTGGTCCTGGTGTTCCAGAACTCGTCGAACCTCGCCTCGGCCTACGGCATCGCGGTGACCGGGGCGATGCTGATCGACACCTGCCTGATGGCGGTGATGCTGCTGGTCGTGTGGAAATGGCACAAGGCCCTGGCGATCCCGGTGATCGTCACGTTCTTCGTGGTCGACGGCGCCTATTTCGCCGCCAACGCCACCAAGATCCCCGACGGCGGTTGGTTCCCGCTGATGATCGGCGGCATCGCCTTCACGCTGCTGACGACGTGGAACAAGGGCCGCCGCCTGATGCGCGACCGCATGACCGAGGCCGCGCTGCCGCTCAACGTCTTCGCTAAGAGCGCCCACGGCAGCGCCGCGCGGGTGCCGGGCACGGCGATCTTCATGGCCTCCAGCAACATGGGTGTGCCTTCGGCGCTGCTCCACAACATCAAGCACAACAAGGTGCTGCACGAGCGCGTCGTTGTGCTGACGGTGGAAGTGCAGGACGGCCCCTATGTGGAGCCGGAGGATCGCTTCACCGTCGTCGATCTGGGGCAGGGCTTCTACCGGTTGACGCTGCGCTACGGCTTCATGGAGGAGACCGACATTCCCGCCGCGCTGGCCCATGCGCCGATGTGCGGCGGCCCGTTCGAGATGATGAAGACCAGCTTCTTCCTCTCGCGCCAGACATTGGTACCCTCGGAGAAGCCCGGCATGGCGATCTGGCGCGAAAAGCTGTTCGCGTGGATGATGCGCAATGCGGCGAGCGCAATGGAATTCTTCCGCCTCCCGACGAACCGCGTGGTGGAACTGGGCAGCCAGCTGGAGATTTGATGCGTCGACTTCGGCGCCCAACCGCATCGATTGTGGCGCCGATCTGTCCTTGTCCTGTCTTGGCAACGTGTTAGCCTGAAATCTCCGGACAAGGAGATCAGGCATGGTGGCGGTTGCTCTGGCAGTTCTGATGGCGGTGGCGGCGCCTCCTGCGGTCCCTCCGCCGCCGGTCGTCGCCGATGAATTCCGCCGTTCGAGCGAACGCGGCCTTGCCGCCTGGACGCCCGGGGACGTGCGCTGCGATGGCGGCGCTCTCGTCTCCGGCGCGCCGCTGCGCCGGCCGCTCAACACCATCGGCTGGCGCGGGCCGAACGCGCAGCAGTCGGTGACGCTGCGTTTCGACATCGACGCCAGTGGCCGACCGGTCTCGATCACGCGCGGGGATGCCCGCTTCGTGCCCAACGACGACATCGCGCCCGCGCTCGCCGCCAGCCGGTTCCCGGCCAGAGCGCACAGTGCATGCTCGGTGACGTATGCGGTCGCGGTCGCGCCTTTCGCCACCGCCGCAGTGCCCGATCTGGTGTCCTACACGGTGACGCCGCTGAACGGACGGCTGCCGATGCCGGGCTGGGAGCGCATCCGCGAAGGCAGCAACTGCGCCGACGCCCCACGCCCGCAGCCTCTGGTGCGCGCGCTCCCCGACTTCGCCAAGCTCCCTGGCACCCCCGGCATGAAGGAATGGGCGCTGGTGACGTACGACACCGATGCGGGCGGCAAGCCGGTGAACGTGCGGATCGGCACCGGCACCGGCAACAAGGCGCTCGATGCGGCGGCGGTCAAGGCGATGCGCGAATCGCGCTTCACCGGCGGTGCGCGCAAGGGGTGTTCCTATCCCTACTGGCGCCAGCCCGAAGTGCTCCCCGCGCCGCCGATGCCGGAAAAGAGCGCGTTTCCCGCAGGCGACAAGTGCCCGGCCGGGCAGGACTGGGCGAGCCAGCCGGTGCTGCGCTTCCCGCAGGCCTACAACCGCCGCCGGATCGAGGGCTGGGCGGTCGTCAGCTACGACATCGCGCCGTGGGGGGCGGTGGGCAATGCCAAGGTGCTGGCCGCGCAGCCTTCTGACGATTTCGGGCGGCAGGCGCTGCAGGTGATCCAGTCGGCGAAGGCGGCGCCCTCGCAGGAAGGCCGCAGCGGCTGCATCGAACGCATCCGTTTCGCGATCCATCCAGACGCGGGGGACAGCGACGACACACCCGACCCGGTCATCCTCGGCGGCTGAGCGGATATCCGGAGATGCCGATTCCACGCTTCGGTCGGAGGGACATCTGACGATACTTGTCATCCCTCTTGCACCTAGCAGTCTGATAAAGCACACTTTTGCTTGTCAGAGCCCAGAGGGGAAACCATGCGTATTTGTCTGATGGCTGCCGGAGCGGCCGTTTTCCTGCCGTCGATGGCTCAAGCCGCCACTTGCGAGGAGAGCTTTGCCAAGGCCGGCTCGATCATCAGCGGCCAGCGTTTCACCGCCAGCGTGACCGTGCCCGCGCTGACCCCGGCCAGCGCCATCGGGCAGATGCGCGGCATCGTCGCGGGCAAGGGTTATGATGTTCTTGTGGCAGAGCCTGAGGACGGTTCCATGCTGATCGAGCAGCCGCAGACCGGCAAGGCGCGGGCCTTCCCGATCACCATCACCGCGACCAGCAGCGGCGGGCAGGGTACGGTGCAGATGGAGGCCAAGCTGCGTGCGGGGCAGACCGTTCCCGCCGATGCCGCCAAGACCGAGATGTGCGAGATGCTGGGCGGTCTCAAGGGCGGGAAGGCAGGCCTTGCCGCAGCGGCGAGCGGCATGAAAGCGGTCAGCACCGCGCCGCCGCTGGAGATGGACGCACTGTCGCTCTCGCAGCAGATCTCCAAGGATACCGAGCGCAATGCGGCGGCGATCCCGCTGCGCTATCAGGGCAAGACCTTCATCATCAAGGGCATGGTCGATCTGGTGACCAAGGATCGCGGCGAATACATCGTCACGTACAAGATCCCGCACCCCTACCAGCAGGGGATCCGTCTTCCGGGTCAGGCGGCGTTCAAGACCGACATCGCCTGCGTCATGGCCAAGGGGCAGGCTGCATTCGCGCTCCAGCTCAAGCCGGGCAAGAGCATCCGGATGAGCGGCGTGTATCAGAATTTCAGCCCCACCGATCACATCCTGCTGCTCGAGAACTGCCGTTCGGCCAGCTGAGGCTCGGCGGCTGACGGGGGCTTAACGGCAGAAGCTGGCCCCGTCGGCTTCCAGGTGGAAGTGGTTTTCATGGGCTGCGTTGTATTGCGGCCCCAGCGTGGTGCCGAAGCGCTTGCAGGCGCTGTCATGCACCACGCGCAGGAAGCGGCGCTCGGCAGGCGTGCCGCCGTTCCAGTCGCCCAGTACGGTGATCCGCCGCCCGTCGCCCAGCACGAAGCCCGAGACGTCGATTGCATTGGCGCTGGCATGGCCGGACCGGCGTGCGGTGCCCGCGACGTTGCGGCACGAATAGCTGCCAAACGTCTCGATCTTCACCAGCCTGCTGCCCAGGATCTGCTGCGCCGCGCGGTCCACGCCGTAGCGTGCCCATCCGGCGAACTTGGTCGACGTAGCGCATGTCACGGGGCCGAGGCCGGTGACGGTGATCGTGGCGCTGTCGGTGTTGAGCGCGGCCAGCTTCACCGTGCCCACGGTGGAGCAGGCGTGGCCGTACCAGCGGTCCTCTACCAGCGTGAACACCGCCTGCTGCGCGCTCAGCGTGGCAAGGCACTGGCGCAGGTCCGCGCTTGGCGGTGCAGGACGGGGGCGAGTCGCGGTGCGACTCGGCTGCTGCTTCGAAGGCGCCGGACGGTCGATGCACCCGCTCAGCACGGCGAGCAGGGGGAGGGTGAACAAAATTCTGCGCATGGGTCCAAGCTCTTGGGGGCAGTGCCTTAACCTGCGCTTATCCGTGCCTTACACGGCGGCAGGGCGCCATATGCATGCGACCGTTTTGCACAGTGAACTGGCCTGCAAGACGATTGACATCCCCGTAGGTGCCACTAGGAGCGGCTCCGGGCCACGCGGTCCCAACGCCGCGCGTGCTCTCTGTAAGGAGAGTCAGAAATGACTGATTTGATTGCCGTTCCCGCGCGTAAGCCTGCTCGTCCGCAGTTCTCTTCCGGACCTTGCGCCAAGCCGCCCGGCTATTCCCCCGAAAAGCTCGCCACCGAATCGCTGGGTCGTTCGCACCGTGCGAAGATCGGCAAGACTCGCCTCGCCTACTGCATCGACCTGATGCGCGAAGTGCTGCAGCTGCCGGATACCCACCGCATCGGCATCGTCCCCGGTTCAGACACCGGCGCCTTCGAGATGGCCATGTGGACCATGCTCGGCCAGCGCGCGGTGACCACGGTTGCGTGGGAAAGCTTCGGCGAAGGCTGGGTGACGGACGCTGCCAAGCAGCTCAAGCTCGATCCCACCGTGATCCGCGCCGACTACGGCCAGCTTCCCGACCTCACCCAGATCGATTTCAGCACCGATGTGCTGTTCACCTGGAACGGCACCACCTCGGGCGTGCGCGTCCCGAACGCAGACTTCATCCCCGACGACCGCGAGGGCCTGACCTTCGCCGACTCGACCTCGGCGGTGTTCGCCTACGACATCGACTGGTCGAAGATCGACGTCGCCACCTTCTCCTGGCAGAAGGTTCTGGGCGGCGAGGGCGGTCACGGCGTCCTCATCCTCGGCCCCCGCGCGGTCGAGCGTCTGGAAACCTACACCCCGGCATGGCCGCTTCCCAAGGTGTTCCGCCTCGTCTCGAAGGGCAAGCTCGCTGAGGGGGTGTTCAAGGGCGAGACGATCAACACTCCCTCGATGCTCGCCGTCGAGGACGCGATCTTCGCGCTGGAATGGTCGAAGTCGCTGGGCGGTCTCGAAGGCCTGAAGGCCCGTTCGGACGCCAACGCCGCTGCGCTGGGCAAGATCGTCGCCGAGCGCGACTGGCTCGGCCACCTCGCGGTGGACGAGGCGACCCGCTCGAAGACCTCGGTCTGCCTGACCGTCGAAGGCGCCGACGCCGACTTCATCAAGAAGTTCGCCGCCCTGCTCGAAAAGCAGGACGCCGCCTACGACGTCGCCGGATACCGCGATGCCCCTGCGGGCCTGCGCATCTGGTGCGGCGCCACCGTCGACACCCAGGACATCGAGGATCTCGGTCCCTGGCTCGACTGGGCCTATGCCACCGTCAAGGCCGAGCAGGTCGCAGCGTAAGAACACCGTCGTCATTCCCGCGAAGGCGGGAACCCAGCTGATGACGGTGCAACCTGAAACAGCATCAGTTGGGTCCCCGCCTTCGCGGGGATGACGAGGATCTTGCTGCGCGATCGAGTTTCACTCAGCGATTTTTCACTCCGCCATGGCCCTTACGGCCAGCGTGAAGGAACCTATTCCATGACCAAGCCCAAAGTCCTCATTTCCGACAAGATGGACCCCAACGCCGCCCGCATCTTCGAAGAGATGGGCTGCGACGTAGACGTCATCACCGGCGAGAACCCGGAACAGCAGATCGCCCGCATCGGTGAATACGATGGCCTCGCCATCCGTTCGTCGACCAAGGTGACCAAGGAAATGCTGGCCGCCGCCAAGAACCTCAAGGTCATCGGCCGCGCCGGCATCGGCGTCGACAACGTCGATATCCCTGCCGCCTCGGCGCAGGGCGTCGTGGTGATGAACACCCCGTTCGGCAACTCGATCACCACTGCGGAGCACGCCATCGCCCTGATGTTCGCGCTCGCCCGCCAGCTGCCCGAGGCGAACGCCCAGACGCAGGCCGGTACGTGGCCGAAGAACGGCTTCATGGGCGTCGAAGTCACCGGCAAGACGCTGGGCCTGATCGGCGCGGGCAACATCGGCTCGATCGTCGCCAGCCGCGCGCTGGGCCTGCGCATGAAGGTCGTCGCCTTCGACCCGTTCCTTACCCCTGAGCGCGCCGTGGAAATGGGCGTCGAGAAGGCGGACCTGGAAACGCTGCTGGCCAAGGCGGACTTCATCACGCTGCACACGCCGCTGACCGACCAGACCCGCAACATCCTCTCGGCCGAGAACCTCGCCAAGACCAAGAAGGGCGTTCGCATCATCAACTGCGCACGCGGCGGTCTGGTGGACGAAGCCGCGCTGAAGGCGGGCCTCGATTCGGGCCACATCGCGGGCGCCGCTCTCGACGTGTTCCAGACCGAGCCGGCCAAGGAATCGCCGCTGTTCGGCACCCCGAACTTCATCTGCACCCCGCACCTGGGCGCATCGACCACCGAAGCGCAGGTCAACGTGGCGCTTCAGGTCGCCGAGCAGATGGCCGACTACCTCGTCAACGGCGGTGTCACCAACGCGCTCAACATGCCGTCGCTGAGCGCTGAGGAAGCCCCCAAGCTCAAGCCCTACATGAAGCTGGCCGAAGTGCTGGGTTCGATGGTCGGCCAGCTGACCGTGGACTCGGTTCCGCGCATCTCGATCCACGTCGAGGGCGCCGCTGCCGAACTGAACCAGAAGCCCATCACCGCCGCCGTCCTCGCCGGCTTCCTGCGCGTGCAGTCGGCCACGGTGAACATGGTCAACGCCCCGTTCCTCGCCAAGGAGCGCGGCCTCGAAGTGCGCGAAGTGAAGACCGAGCGCGAGGGCGACTACCACACCCTGATCCGCGTTTCGGTGAAGACCGAAGCGGGCGAGCGTTCGGTGGCCGGCACGCTGTTCAACAACGTCGAGCCGCGCCTCGTCGAGATGTTCGGCATCAAGGTCGAGGCGGAACTCGACGGTTCGATGCTCTACATCGTCAACGAGGACGCGCCGGGCTTCATCGGCCGCATCGGTACGCTGCTGGGCGAGAACGCGATCAACATCGGCACCTTCAACCTCGGCCGCCGCGCGGCTGGCGGCGAAGCGGTGCTGCTGCTCTCGGTGGACGGCGATCTCTCGGCCGGGCTGCTGGAGCAGGCACGCGCGCTGCCGGGCGTGAAGACCGTCAAGGCGCTGACGTTCTGAGCTGACGCTTTAAGAAGCTCCCAACGGAAGAGGGGTCGGTGCCTTGTGGCATCGGCCCCTTTTTCGTTGGGGAGGCGTCGTTCGCCTCGCGGTTCTCGATATTGTTGACTCAGTCAACATAATCGATCAAGGCTGGCGCATGAACCAGGCCATCGACGCGATCCGCACCTTCAACCGCTTCTTCACCCGGCACGTCGGCGCCATCGACGCGCGCTTTCTCGACACCGACGCGAACCTGCCGGAAGCGCGCCTCCTGTTCGAGATCGCACGGCTCGGGCCAGTGCTGGCCAATGTCCTGCAGGCGGAGCTGGGCCTCGATCGCGGTTACCTCAGCCGGATGATCGCCCGGTTCGAGGATCGGGGCTGGGTCGCGCGGGACCGGCTCGACAGCGACGCGCGTGCCCGCCCGATCCGGCTGACGCAGGCGGGGCAGGCGGCTTTCGAGGAGATCGACGGGCGCCAGCGCGATGCCGTCGCGCACGATCTGGAACGCCTGAGCGCGACCGAGCGCGACGATCTGGTGCAGGCGCTGACGCGGGCGCGGCTGCTGCTGGATCGCCAGGCGCCCGATGCCTTCACGATCCGCGACGCGCGGGTCGGCGAAGTCAGTCAGGTGGCGGCGCGCCAGTCGGTGCTTTACGCCGAAAGCCACAGTTGGGGCCGCGGGCTCGAAGTGGTGGAGGCGGAAACCACCGCTGCGTTCCTGCGAAACTTCGATGCGGAGCGAGAGCGCTGCTGGGTCGCGGATCTGGGCGGTGTCATGGCCGGCGCGGTGTTCCTTACCGACGAGGGGGAAGGCACCGCTCGGCTGCGCCTGCTCCACGTCGAGCCTTTCGCGCGGCGGCGGGGCATCGGCGACGCGCTGGTCGCCGGCTGCCTCGATTTCGCGCGGGAGAAGGGCTACCGGCAGGTGGTGCTATGGACGCATACCGTGCTCGAAGCCGCGCGCCGCATCTATGCGCGCAACGGCTTCGAGTGCATCGACACCCAGGTCCACCATACGTTCGGCGAACCGGTTCAGGGCGAGACCTGGCGCGCGCTGCTCTGAAGCATCAGCGCGGCGGCGGGCCGCCCATCGGGCCGGGGCTGCCGGGACCGCGCATGCGCTCCCCGTCCTTGCCCTTGGGGCGCAGTTCTTCCATCGACAGGTAGCCGTCGTGGTCGGTGTCGGCAGCGTCGAACAGCTTGCCTTCGTAGGCCAGCAGTTCCTCCAGCGAGACGCCTGCGTCGTAATTGGTGTTGGCGCGCGCGATCACGGTGCCGCTGAGGGGCTCGATCAACCGCGCGAGTGCGCGATCTTCGCCGACGTCGGGCATGACTGCCTCGACGATCGGGCCGCTTCGGTCACCGGTCGCCGCATCGTCGCTGGTGGCGGCCGAGCCCATCTTGCTCTGCCACGCGCTGAATTCCGCCATGGAGATCGAGCCGTTGCGGTCGGCGTCGATTGCGGCGAAGCGTTCCTTGATGATGACTGCGCGTCGCGCCTCGACGAGCGCGTGCAATTCGTCGAGTGTTACGGTGCCGTCGCGGTTGGTGTCGGCGTCGTGGAACATGTCGGTGACGATCTTGTCGAAGCGTGCGCGCTTGATAGGCTTAGGCGGCTGAGGGGGACGAGCACCGCCGCCGCCGCCGGGAGGGCCTCCGCCGCCCATGTCGTCTCCGCCCATGCCACCGCCACCCATTCCGGCGCCGCCCATGCCGCCGTCTATGCCTCCCATGCCCTGGGCAAGGGCTGGCGGAGCCAGTGTTATCAGCAGTACGGCCAGAAGCGGGGTAATCGTGCGGGCAGGGCTCATGGTTGCGCCTTCGTTGATTGAAACAGGATGCGTCCCGCCAGACGCCTGGGTTCGACTTAGCGGCTGGACCTTACGGAGCCGATGGAAAATTCGTCGCCAATCGTCGCAAATTTGTACATTCGACAACCGCGCTTCGGCGGGCTAAGGGCGCGGCCATTATGCAGGAAAACGACCGCGATCTTCTGCCCGAGGGCTTGGGCGACCGTCTGCCGCAGCAGGCATGGGCATCCCAGACGGTGCGCCGCGCCGCGCACGACGTTCTTGCGAGCCACGGCTACGCGCGCGTCGAGACTCCCGTGCTGGAGTTCGAAAAGGCACTGGCGCACCGCATGGCGGGCGTTCAGGTGCGCCGCATGTTCCGCTTCGTCGATCCGGTCTCGATGCGGATGCTGGCGCTGCGTTCGGACATCACCGCGCAAGTCGCGCGCATCGCCGCGACCGGCCTTGCGCAGGCGCCGCGTCCGCTGCGGCTGTCCTATTCGGGGCAGGTGGTGACGATCAAGGGCGACGGCCTCGATCCGGCGCGCGAGCGGCTGCAACTGGGTGCGGAACTCGTCGGCGCCGATTCGACCGAGGCTGTGGCGGAGATCGTCGAACTGGCGATCGAGACGCTGCGCGCGGCGGGCGCGACGGGCGTTTCTGTGGACTTCACCCTCCCCGACCTCGTCGATACGCTGAGCGCAGGGGCACTGCCGCTGCCCTCCATGAACATCGAGGCGGTGCGCCAGATGCTCGACGCCAAGGACGCAGGCGGGCTGGTCGATGCGGGCGGTGAAGCCTATCTGCCTTTGCTCTACGCCGTCGGGCCGTTCGACAGCGCGATCGAGCAACTGGCAGCCTTTGATGTCGGCGGTGTACTCGCCAGCCGCATTGCCGCGCTGCGGGCGATCGCCGCGCGGGTGAACGGCAAGGCGCGGCTGACGCTCGACCCGTCCGAGCGGCATGGTTTCGAGTATCAGTCGTGGTTCGGTTTCACGATCTACGCCGACGGCGTGCCGGGCAGCCTCGGGCGCGGCGGTACGTATTCGATCCTTGGCCAGACCGGCCGTAATCCAGAATCCGCGACGGGCTTCTCGCTCTACCCCGATCCGCTGATCGAAAGCCTGTCCGCCGCTGCGGGCGAGGAGCGCCGCCTGTTCCTCCCACTCGGCCATGACCGCGAGGTCGCTAGTCGTCAGCGCGCGATCGGCTGGGTGACCGTCGCTGCGCTCTCGGAAGCGGACGATGCGCTGGCGCTGGGCTGCTCGCACAAGCTGGAAGGCGGCGAGGCGGTCGCGCTTTAGCCGAACACCCGGGCGAGCCAGCGATCGACCACGCCGGTCGCGGCATAGTCCGGATTGCCCAGTTCGCGGTTGATCTGCATGTGCCCCGGCAATCCGCGTCCGGGGAAGCCTTCGCGCTCGACCTTCGTGCCCGCCTTGCGCAGCGCCGCTTCCAGTTCCTGGGCTTGCCGCACGCCGTTGGTGCGCTGGACGTGGAGCAGCAGGAATTGCGGCGCATTGGGCGCGGCCGTCTGCAAGGTGGGCGAAAGCGCGCGCTGGCGCGACGGCTCGGTTCCGAAAGCTTGCCGATATGTACCGCCCATCAGGCGCCCCGCGTCCTGCATCTGCTCCGGCACGTCGTAAGCGGCGCCGTCGATCGGGATCACGCCGCGAATGTCGGAGTAGGACAGTCCGGCCTTGCGCAGATACTGCGGGTCGGTGCCGACCAGCGCTACCAGATGCGCGCCTGCGCTGTGCCCCATCAACACGACCTTGCCACGCGCGATGCCGAGCGAATCCGCCCGCTTGAGCAGGGTCGCCAGCGCATCGGCCACATCCTGCGCCTGCTGCTCCACGGTCGCCTCGGGAACCAGTCGGTAGTTGACGCTGGCGAAGGCGTAACCCTCGCCGGTGTAGTGCGCGACCTTGTAGCGGCCGGTGGCGCTGTCCTTGTCGCCGCGCTTCCAGCCACCGCCGTGAACGAAGACGACCAGTGGGGAAGGCTTTTTGCGCGCGGCCCCGTTCTGAGTTCCTGGCCAGAAATCGAGCGTCTGCAGCGCTCCGGTGCCGTACCTCAGAGTTTCCGTTCGCTGCTGCGCGAGGGCGGGTGTCGCTGCCGTCAGCAGCAGGGCACCGATCGTGATCATAGCGGTTTTCTTCATGGTCGCATGCTCCCGTGATATGTCTGCAGGGTCGCAGGCCGGAGCGGGCAGGGGCAAGTCGCCAAGTGTAATGAAGAGTAACCCGTTCGTGCCGGTGACCCTTGACTACCGCCCCCCCTTGCCCTTAGGGGCCCGACCGAAAAAGCCGGGGCCTCCTGCCCCACCGTAAATCCGTATCGTCGAGTCCTGTCGAAGGGCGATACCGGATCCACCGTGGCAGGGTGGAGGAGCATATCCATGGCAAATGTTACCGTGATCGGTGCCCAGTGGGGCGATGAGGGCAAGGGAAAGATCGTCGACTGGCTCGCCAGCCGTGCGGACGCAGTGGTGCGTTTTCAGGGCGGCCACAACGCGGGCCACACGCTCGTCGTCGGCGAACAGGTCTACAAGCTGAGCCTGCTGCCTTCGGGCATCGTCACCGGCACGCTTTCGATCATCGGCAATGGCGTCGTGCTCGATCCGTGGCACCTCAAGTCCGAAGTCGAGAAGCTGCGCGGGCAGGGCGTCGAGATCAATCCCGAGAACTTCGCGATCGCGGACAACTGCCCGCTGATCCTGCCGGTCCACCGCGAGTTGGACGGCCTGCGTGAAGCGGCTGCCGGTGCGGGCAAGATCGGCACCACCGGCCGCGGCATCGGCCCGGCGTATGAAGACAAGGTCGGTCGCCGTGCGATCCGCGTCTGCGATCTGGCGCACCTCGATGCACTGGAGCCGCAGCTCGATCGCCTCTGCGCGCACCACGACGCGCTGCGCGCCGGTTTCGGCCAGCCCCCGATCGACCGCGAGGCGCTGCTCAGCGAACTGCGTGAAATCGCGCCTTTCGTGCTGCAGTTCGCCCAGCCGGTGTGGAAGCGTCTCAACAAGGTCCGCAAGGCCGGTGCGCGCATCCTGTTCGAAGGCGCGCAGGGCGTGCTGCTCGACGTCGATCACGGTACCTATCCCTTCGTCACCAGCTCCAACACCGTGTCGGGCACCGCCGCCAGCGGTTCGGGCCTCGGCCCTTCGGCGACCGGCTTCGTGCTGGGCATCGTCAAGGCCTACACCACCCGCGTCGGCTCCGGCCCGTTTCCGACCGAGTTGGAGGACGAGACCGGCCAGCGTCTGGGTGAGCGCGGCCATGAATTCGGCACCGTCACCGGCCGCAAGCGCCGCTGCGGCTGGTTCGACGCGGTGCTGACGCGCCAGTCCTGCGCGATCTCGGGCGTCACCGGGATCGCCCTCACGAAAGTCGACGTCCTGGACGGCATGGACAAGGTGAAGATTTGCACCGGCTACCGCCTGCACGGCAAGGTGCTGGATTACTACCCGAGCCACGCCGCCGATCAGGCCGCGGTCGAGCCGATCTACGAGGAAATGGACGGCTGGCAGGGCACCACCGCCGGTGCCCGTTCGTGGGCGGACCTCCCCGCGCAGGCGATCAAGTACATCCAGCGCGTCCAGGAACTGATCGAGACGCCGGTGGCGCTCGTCTCCACCAGCCCCGAGCGCGAGGACACCATCCTCGTGCGCGATCCTTTCGTGGATTGATGATGATGCGGGGCGTCCTTCGGTTCGCCCCGCTGCTTCTGCTGCTGGGCGCCACTGAAGCGCCCCGGCCTTTGAAACTGCCTGACATCGACATGATCCGCGTACGCAAGGCGGCGCGGATCATGGAACTCTACTCGGAAGGCCGCCTCGTCCATGTGATCGAGCATATCCAGCTCGGCGACGAGCCCGTCGGCCCCAAGCGCTTCGAAGGCGACGAGCGGACCCCGGAGGGGCGTTACGTCATCGACTGGGGCAACCCGGCGAGCGCCTATCATCTCTCGCTTCATATCTCTTACCCCAACGCCGACGACCGCGCCTTTGCGGCGGGGCGTGGGCGCTCTGCGGGCGGGATGATCATGATTCACGGTCAGCCGAACGATTGGGCTGCGGGCCGTGTACCCGGCGACTGGACCGACGGCTGCATTGCGGTTTCCGACGAAGAGATTGAGGCTCTGTGGGAAGTCGTGGCCGACGGCACCCCCATCGAGATCGAACCCTGAGCCATCCTCCCCATCGCTCCGTGACAGGGAGGATCACGAGATACCAACGTCCCACTTGCGCGAATTGCAATTTCCGGCATTGCTGGTTTGTAAATCGCAAGGGTAACCCGGTTGCCCGATAATAGTTAGGAGCCTAAGTACCCGCCACCCCCGATCCCCCCAGGACCCATGACCGACCGATCGAGCCTTGCCCATGACCTCGCCACGCAACTCGCGCCTGTCGCGCGAGCGTGGCGACAGCTTGCCGACCGCATCCTTGCCTCGCTGGAGATTTCCAACTCGGCGGGATGGGCGCTGGTCCATCTCGAGCGGCTGGGCGCAGGGGCGAGGCAGGCGGATCTGGCGCGGGCCATCGGCATCACCGAAGCCTCGCTGACCACCACCGTGCGCCAGCTCGAATCGGCGGGCCTCGTCGAGCGGCTCGCCGATGCCGGTGACCGCCGGGCCAATCTCCTCCACCTGACCGGCGAGGGCGCGCGCATCGCCCGCAAGGCGGAAGCGCGGCTGGTGGCGCTGCGGGGGGAATTGCTGGGCGGCATTCCGGACGCCGACCTCGAAGCGGCCGTAAAGCTGATTACCACGGTCGGCAGCCGCGCCGCCGAGATGCGGGGGCGGGCATGAACGGGCCGGTCTTCGCGCGTTGGGGCGTCCCGGCGGCCATCTTTTCGATCAAGGCATTCCTCGCGGCGATCCTGGCGGCGTACATTTCGTTCTCGATCGGGCTGGAGCGACCGTACTGGGCCTTTCTCACCGCCTACATCGTCGCCGCGCCGCTGGCGGGTGCGGTGGTGTCCAAGGCGCTGTTCCGCGTCATCGGCACGTTCATCGGCGCGACCGCCTCGGTGCTCATGGTGCCGCCGCTCGCGCACTCGCCCGAACTGTTGACGCTGGCGCTCGCATCGTGGCTGGCGCTGTGCGTCTTCGTCTCGCTGCTCGACCGGACGCCGCGCGGCTACATGTTCGTGCTGGCGGGCTATACCGCCTGCCTGATCGTGCTGCCGACGGTGAGCACGCCCGACCTCATCTTCGAGGACGCGGCACTGCGCGTTCAGGAGATCACCATCGGCATCCTGTGCGGCAGCCTGATCCATGGCGTCGTCCTGCCGGGCTCGGTCTCGACGTTCCTGCTCGGCCGTGTGGCGATGATGCTGCGAGATGCCGAGCGCTGGAGCCGCGATTCGCTTGAGCTTGAGCCCGATCCCTCGATCGAGGCGGAAAAGCGTCGGCTGGCGCAGGACGTCACCGAACTGCACCAGCTTTCGATTCACCTGCCGTTCGAGACCAGCCGCCTCGCCCCGCGCGTGCGCACGGTGCGGGCGCTGCAGGACCAGCTCTCGCTGCTCATGCCGCTGGGGGCGGCGGTGTCCGATCGCATCGCAGCACTGCGCGAACGTGATGCGATGAGCGACGAGGCCGAGGCGCTGCTGGCGGATACCCGCGCCTGGCTTTCACATATCGAGAACGACCGTGAGGAACGCGAGCGCATAGGGACCGAACTCAAGGCCCGCTGCGTCGCACTGGAGCCGCAAGTGGACGGCGCCTCGGGCTGGAACGACATGCTTGTGCTCAGCCTGGGCTCGCGGCTGGCCAGCCTCATCGAAGCGCACCTCGATTGCCGCGATCTGGCCGACCAGATGGGTACGAGGAATCGCAAGCCGGTTTCCGCGCGCATTCCGCCGCTGCTGGAAGGGCGGCGCAACCGCGAGGTTCATCGCGACTATCGCGGCGCGGTGCGCGGTGCGGCCGGTGCGGCGCTGACGATCATCCTGGGCTGCACGCTCTGGATCGGCAGCGGCTGGAACGACGGCGCTACCGCCGTCATGCTGGCGGGCGTGTTCCTGGCGCTGTTCGCCGCATCCGACAATCCGCTGTTGCCGCTGTGGATGTTCTTCAACGGCACGCTCATCGCAACGATCCTGGGCATGATCTACGCTTTCGCGATCCTGCCACGCATCGACGGGTTTCCGATGCTCGCGCTGACTCTGGCGCCCCCTTTGCTGGTGCTGGGTTCGCTGATGCATTCTCCCCGCTACGCCGGCGTTGCGCTGCCCTCGCTGCTCGGCATGGGCAGCCCCTTCATCATCGCCGAGAAGTATACCGACAACTTCGCCACTTTCGCCAACGGCTCGCTGGCGCAGTTGCTGGGCACGCTGTTCGCGATCATCATGGCACGCCTGCTGCAGACGGCCGGGCTGGAGAGCGCCATCCGCCGCACCCTGCGCGCGGGCTGGCGCGATATCGCCGAGCGAGCCAACCTCTACGGACCGCCCGACGTGCGTGGCTGGATCAACCGCATGCTCGACCGTATCGCGCTGCTCAATCCCCGCCTTGCGCTCTCCGGCAAGCAGCCGGGCGCGCCGCTCTATGACGTGCTGCGTGATCTTCGCACCGGCGTGGCAATCGGTGAACTGCGCGAACTGCGTCTTGACCTGCCGCCCGCCCGCAGCGCGCCGCTGACCAGCGTGCTGGCCGACGTCGCGGCTTACTATCGCCGTCTCGAGCCCGATCACCGCCCGCCCGCAGCGCCCGAACTGCTGGGCGATATTGACGCGGCGCTCCACGTCTTCATCCGCGACGAGGACCGTTCGGTGCGCCGCAAGGCCGCTCTGGCGCTGATCTCGCTGCGCCGTAACATCTTTCCAGAAGCCGCCGCGCTGAAAGGCCAGCCATGAACGGCGAAGTCTCCATCCTGGGCGTCTACATGCCCGCCCTCCTGCTGATCGCGGTGATCGCCTCGGTCCTGACCATGCTGCTGATGCGTGTGGCGGACTTCGTCGGCTTCTACCGCATCGTCGCCTATCGCGCGCTCGTCGACCTGTGCCTTTATGTCATGGTGTTCGGTGCGCTTTCCTTCCTCGCCACCTGGTCCGGTCTCCACCCATGAAGAACCTGCTTCCCGCCATCGGCCGCAGCGCCGCCACTATCGTCATCGTCCTGCTCGCGGCCTTCATCGCGTACTGGATGTGGATGCATTACGAGCGCAGCCCCTGGACCCGGGACGGCCGGGTGCGTGCCGACGTGGTGCGGGTGACGCCGGACATCGGCGGCCTCGTGACTTCGGTGGCGGTGCGCGACAACCAGGTGGTCAAGGCAGGCGACCTGCTGTTCGTGATCGACAAGCCGCGGTATTCGCTGGCGGTCGAGGAAGCGCAGGCGAGCCTTGCCAGCGCGAAGGCGACGCTGGGGCAGGCGCAGCGCGAGGCTTCGCGCGACCTTGCGCTCGGCGATCTCGTCGCCACCGAATCCCATGAGCAGAACGTCGCCAAGGTCGCCACTGCCCGCGCCGCCGTGCAGGAAGCGGTAAGCGCGGTCGATCGCGCGAAGCTCGACCTCCAGCGCACGCAAGTCCATGCCTCGGTCAACGGTACGGTGACCAACCTCGACCTGCATCCGGGCGACTACGTGGCCGCCGGAAGCCAGGCGATGGCGCTGGTCGATGACGATTCGATCCGCGTCGAGGGCTACTTCGAGGAAACCAAGCTGCCGCTCATCCACATCGGCGCGCCGGTGAGCGTGAAGCTGATGGGCGAGGGGCAGGTGCTCAAGGGCCGTGTCGAGAGCATCGCGGCGGGCATCAACGACGATACCCGCAGCGATTCGGGCAACCTGCTGCCCAACGTCGCCGCAACGTTCTCATGGGTGCGCCTCGCCCAGCGCATCCCGGTGCGCGTGCGCCTGACGCATGTGCCGAAGAACGTGCGCCTGATCCTCGGCCGTACCGCGACGGTGACGATCGAGCAGCATGACGGCGAACCGAAGCGACAGGCGGGTCCGGCTCCGGCTCCGGCCCCGGCGGCGGCTCCCGCTCCCGCCGCGACGCAGAGCGCAGGAGCCCGCTGATGCGTCCCGCCCGCCTTCTCTGCGCCGCCGCGATGGCGCTGGCGCTGTCCGCCTGCGCCACCGCCGGGCCGGACTATCATCCGCCCGAGAACGCGGTGTCCGGCACGCCTTCCGCGCAGGGGGACTTCGTCGCGGCGCGCGATCCCGCCTTCGAGCAGGCGCCGCTGCCCGACCGCTGGTGGAGCCTCTACGCCGATCCCCGCCTCGACGCGCTGGTGGAGGAGGCGCTCACCGCCAACGCCGACCTGCGCGCCGCCGAGGCGAACATCCGCAAGGCCGAAGCGGTGCTGCGCGAGACGACCGGCGCGCGGGCGCTGAGCACCACCGTCAGTTCCGATGCCGATCTCGAGCGCGACTATTCCACCCAGTCAGGCGGGACCAACATCCCCGGTGTCGTGACGTACGACCTTGGGCTCTCGCTGAGCTATCCGCTCGACCTAAACGGCAAGCTGCGGCGCGCGGTCGAGGGTGCGCAGGCGGACCGCGAGGTGGTCGAGGCGGCGCGCGATGCGGTGCGCATCAGCGTGGCGGCGGCGACCGCCAAGGCCTATGCCGACGTGTGCGGCGCCAATTACCAGATGGCGACGGTCCAGAAGGTGATCGTGCTGCAGCAGCAGACACTGGATGCCACCACCCGGCTGCAGCGCGGCGGGCGCGGCACCGCCTTCGACGTCAGCCGCGCGCGTACCGCGGTGGACACCAGCCGGGCCAGCCTGCCCGCCTTCGTGGCGAAGCGGCAGGGCGCGCTGTTCCTGCTGGCGACGCTGCTCGGCCGGGCGCCGGCGGACTATCCGCAGGACGTGGCGAGCTGCGCGGTCCTGCCGCGCCTCGCCCAGCCGATGCCGGTCGGCGACGGCGCCGCGCTGATCCGCCGCCGTCCCGACATCCGCCAGGCCGAGCGCACCATCGCCGGCGATACCGCGCGCATCGGCGTGGCGGTGGCGGACCTCTACCCCAGCGTCTCGATCGGCGCGGGCGTCGCCAGCAGCGGGCAGTTGCAGAACCTCGGCAAGTCCGACAGCTTCGGCTTCAGCCTTGGCCCGCTACTGAGCTGGAGCTTCCCCAATCGCCCGGTCGTCAAGGCGAAGATCGATGCCGCCAAGGCGCAGGTCGATGTCGATCTCGCCAAGTTCGATGCGACCGTGCTCTCGGCCCTGCAGGGCACCGAGACGGCGCTGGAGACTTATGCCCGCGATCGGGACAAGGCCGCATCGCTGGGCCGCGCGAGCGACAGCGCCGGCATATCGGAAGGGCAGGCGGCCAAGCTGTTCCGCTTCGGGCGCAGCGACTTCCTCGACCTCCTGAGCGCGCAGGGCAGCCTCGCCTCGGCGCGGGTGAGCCATGCGGCGGCGGAAGCGGCGCTGGTGGACGACCAGATCGCCGTGTTCCTCGCGCTCGGCGGTGGCTGGGGGCAGGGGGAGGGGCAGGCCGCAGGCGCGACGAAGTAACCGCCTGCGAACTGCAGGGCGTCACCCTGAACTTGTTTCAGGGTCCATCCTGCCGTTGGGCTCCGAGGCAAAGATAGCAAACCGCCAGCACCGGCGGTGGATCGACCCGACGGTTTAAGTCGCCAGATGGACCCTGAAACAAGTTCAGGGTGACGGCGGAGAAAGCAAGCGGCAGGTGCGGCGGGCGCGCGCCTTCCCACTTCGATCAAAAATCGATCGCGATGCCCTTCTGCACCCAGTCGCCGTAGCGGGTGGGTGAAAGGCCGTCGGGGTCCTGCTCGTCCTTGGCCTTCACGGGCGGGGGAGCGGGGTCGTTGGTCCAGTGAGCGGGCTTGGTGAAGGCCGCCGGACGTTCAGTGGCGCGCTTGGTCATGGGCCCCATGTGGTGCGGGTGGCGGAAAAAGGCAATCCGGTATAGGGGCCGACGATGGACATACCCGGACTTCCTGCGCGCCGTGCCGCGCTCAACCTCATCGATGCCGTTCTGCGCAGGGGCGAGACGCTCGACCAGGCGGGCGGCTCCGCGCTCGCGCGCATCAAGGGCGATGCCGACCGCGCGCTCGCCCGCGCCATTGCCGGGGAGGTGCTGCGCTGGCGCGCCGACCTCGACGCGCTGATCGACTCCGCCACCCGCCTGCCGCTGGCGGACGACGCCAAGGCGCGCGCGGTGCTGCAGATCATGCTGGCGCAAGTCCTGCGGCTGGAGACGCCCGCCCACGCCGTCATCGCCACCGGCCTGCCGCTGCTGATGGGCGGCCCGCGCCGTCTGGCGCACGGCGTGTTCTCGACCCTGACCAAGCGCGCCGTGACGCTGCCCGAAGTGCCGACCCTGCCCGAGCCGGTGATGGAGCGCTGGGGCATCCGGGCCGAGACGATCGCCGCCGGTCTCGCCGTGCCGCCGCCGCTGGACCTCGCGCTGCGCGATGCCGCGGCGACGGCGGAGTGGGCCGAGCGCCTCGGCGGCATCTCGCTGATGCCGGGTCATGTGCGCCTGCCGCGCGGGATCGCGGTGGAGCACCTCGACGGTTTCCGCGAGGGTGCGTGGTGGGTGCAGGATCTCGCCGCCAGCTTGCCCGCGCGCATGCTCGGTGCGGGTGAGGGCCGGTCCGTGCTCGATCTTTGCGCCGCGCCCGGCGGCAAGACGATGCAGCTTGCGGCGGCGGGCTGGAAGGTGACCGCGCTCGACAACGCCAAGCGGCGGCTGGAACGCCTGCGCGAGAACCTCGAGCGCACTGCGCTGGAGGCGGAGGTGGTGCTCGCGGATGCCTTTACGTGGGAGCCGCAGGAGAAGTTCGACGCGATCCTGCTCGACGCGCCGTGCACGGCGACGGGCACCTCGCGCCGTCATCCGGACGTGCTCCACCGAATCGCGCCGCGCCAGATCGAGGAGATGGCCGAAATCCAGACGCGGATGCTGGCGCGGGCGGCCGAGTGGCTGAAGCCCGGCGGCACGCTGGTCTACGCGGTGTGCTCGCTGGAGCAGGAGGAAGGCGAGGACCGCGCGGCCGACGTCGAACTGACGCTCGCCCCGATCACGGCGGCGGAACTTCCCGAGGGCCTCTCGCCGACCGGCGAGGGCTGGCTGCGCACCGATCCGGGAATGCTGGCCGAGGCGGGCGGCCTCGACGGTTTCTTCATCGCGCGGTGGGTGAAAGGCTAAGGCCCAACCCGTTCGTCATTGCGAGCACAGCGAAGCAATCCAGGGCGGCTTGAGACTCCCCTGGATTGCTTCGCTGTGCTCGCAATGACGAGGTGTGCGGCTTCAGCGCCGGTTCGGATCGAGCGCCGAGCGGCCACGCGTCGCGCTACTGCGCGGCACCGAAGCCATCGCTGGACGCGGGGGTATAGCCCCGCCGTCCATCGCCATCAGCGCGGCGATGCGCTTCTCGGTCGCCGGGTGGGTCGAGAACAGGTCCGACACCGACGAGGGCACGATGTAGAGCTGCGCCGCCGCCGGGTTGCGCTCGACGGTGGGGTTGCGCAAGTGGGCGGCAGGCCCGGCGATCTTCTGCAGCGCCGAGGCCAGCGCGCGCGGGTTGCCGCTGATCTCGGCGCCCGCCTTGTCGGCGCCGTATTCGCGGGTGCGGCTGATCGCCATCTGCACGATCATCGCCGCGAACGGTGCCATGAACATCGCGGCGATCGCGGCCATCGGATTGGGACGGTCCTCCGAATTGCCCATGTGGCCGAAGAACATGCCGAAGTTGGCGATCATCGAGATGGCGCCCGCGATCGTCGCCACCATCGTCATCACCAGCGTGTCGCGGTTCTTCACGTGGCCCAGTTCGTGCGCCATCACGCCCGCCACTTCCTCGCGGCTGAGCATGTCGAGCAGGCCCGTGGTCGCGGCGACGGCGGCGTGCTCGGGGTCGCGGCCGGTGGCGAAGGCGTTGGGCGCCTCGGTGTCGATCACGTAGACGCGCGGCATCGGCAGTTGCGCCCGCTGCGCCAGTTCGGCGACGAGGCGGTGGAACTCGCTCTCCGGGCCAACTTCACGGGCGTTGTGCATCTTGAGGACGATGCTGTCCGCATTCCAGAAGGTGAACAGGTTCATGCCCGCCGCAACGACCAGCGCGATGATGGCGCCGCCGGTTCCGCCCAGCATGTAGCCCAGCCCCATGAACAGCGCCGTCAGCGCCGCCAGCAGCATGGCCGTCTTCATTCCGTTCACTTTCAATTGTCTCCTTGAGCGTTTGTCCCGGCGAATCTAGGGTCGGGCGGGAGGGTTTCAATGGCGCCCGCCGTTCCCGACACATGCAGTCACGCAAGCGAAACCGGCAGGACATATTGGCTAGCCCCGACCCGAAACCGAAACGTCGCCGCCGCTCTTCCGAGGAAGTGGCTGACCGCATCCTCGAAGCCGCCGCCGAGGAGTTCGAGGCTTCGGGCTATGCCGGGGCGACGACCGCCGCGATCGCCCGCCGCGCCGATGTGACCGAGGCGCAGATCTTCCGCTTCCACGACAGCAAGCAGGCGCTGTTCCGCGCGGCGATCTTCACGCCGCTGAACCGCCACTTCGCGGATTTCCAGGCGCGGACCGCCGGAGCGGGCGAGGGCAAGGACGTGGCGCGGGCCTACATCGGCGAACTGCTCGACTTCATGGGCAGCCATTCGAAGATGTTCCTCTCGCTGGCGGTCGCCAACGCCTATTCGCCCGAGGCTTCGGGCGGGATCGAGGCTCTCGACGGGTTGCAGGACTACTTCCGCAAGGGCGAGGCGATGAGCCAGGCGCGGGTCGGCGACGCGCCCCGGATCGCGCCGGAACTGATGGTGCGCGTGTCGTTCGCGGCGGTGCTGGCGAACCTGATGTTCCGCGACTGGCTGTTCCCGCCCGGCATGGCGAGCGAGGCGGAGATCAGGGACGCCATCGCGGCTTTCGTGATCCAGGGGATCGAAGCGAACGGGCCGGTGTAGCGCCATTCCCCCCCGAGCTTGCTCGGGGAGGAATTAGACGTCGAAGCCGAACACCCTTGCCGCGTTCTCCGACAGTGTCGTGCGGGTGTCCTGCGGCGTCAGGTCCGCCGTCATCTTCAGCGCCACGTCGCGAGAATGCGGCCAGATCGTCGCCGAGTGCGGGTAGTCGGACGAGAACATCGTCATCTTCGCCAGCCACGGCCAGAGCCCGGTCCGAATCATCTGGTAGCCGCAGTAGTCGTCCACGTTGGTGGTGAAGACGTTGCGGCCGATAAACTCGGTGGGCGAATGCCTGAGCTTCACCGGATGCCACGAGTTCTGGATTTCCCAGTGATGCTCCATGGTCTGCACCCAGAACGGCGCCCAGCCGCAGTCGACCTCGGCACCGACCATCTTCAGGTTCGGGTACTGGTCGAAGATCCCAGCGAAGATCAGGTACGAGAACGGCTTGAGGCACGAGAAGTACCGCGTCACGATCCCGCCGATGGAGACCTTGTCCTCCTGCAGCCGGTCCCAGTCGGTGGCATCGGGCGGGCCGCCGTGGTTGCGGTGCATGCACAGCGTCAGACCCAGTTCGTCCGCCGCCTGCCAGACGGGGTGGTAGTGCGTGGGGTGGTTGTAGGGGATCGTCGGATTGCCCGGAATATACATCGCCCGCGCACCCTTCCTCGCGCAGCGGCGCATCTCGGCGACGGCGTGCTCGATGCCCAGTTCGGTGGGATTGATGGCGAGGCCGCACAGGCGCTTGGGGTCGGCGGACTGGAAGTCGTCGAGGATCCAGTCGTTGTAGGCGACGAATCCGGCGGCAGCGACTTCCGGATCGGGATGGGTATAGAACGACGGGCTGAAACCCGGATAGGTCACCGAGGCCCATACCCCGTCGATGTCCATATCCGCGAGATGCGCGGCGCCATCGTAGTTGCCCCGCCTGAGGTCCGCGTGGCGCAGGCCGGACATGCGGTATTCGCTCTTGTCGTAGCCCGCCATGCATTCGAGGCCGTAGGTGCGCTTGGGCGGCGTGCCGTCCATGCTCCAGCCTTCGCCGCCGTCGCGGCCCTCGATCACGCGCGGTGCCTTGTCCTTCAGGTGCGCGGGGAAGCGGTCGATGAACAGGCCCCGCGGTTCGTTGATGTGGTTGTCGGCGCTGATGAGCTTGATGCCCAGTTCCTCGATCCGATCCTGAACAGGTTCCAGAGCGGCGGTTGCCATGGCGATTCTCCCTTCTCGTTTGCAGGGGATCATACGCTTCTCGATTTATGTAGCAAGCGCTTGGTTATTCGCTGGCGCGATGCCCGCTCGCTCCCGCACCCGCTGCTTGAAGCCCCGCGCGGCATGACATAGCCCCGCATGCAACCATCGAGAGGGAGCAGCGAGAACCATGCCATTCAAGACCCGCGTGACCGAGATGCTCGGCATCGAACATCCGATCGTCCAGGGCGGCATGCAGGGCGTCGGCTATGCCGAGCTGGCGAGCGCGGTGTCGAACGCCGGCGGCCTCGGCACCCTGACCGCGCTGACCCAGCCCAGCCCCGAGGCGCTGCGCGAGGAGATCGAGCGCTGCCGCTCGATGACCGACAAGCCCTTCGCGGTGAACATCACCGTCCTGCCCACGATCCTGCCGCCCGACTACAAGGCCTACGCGCAGGCCGTGATCGACGGCGGCGTCAAGATCGTCGAGACCGCGGGCACCCAGCAGGTGCGCGAGATCTGGGAGATGGTGAAGCCCCACGGCGTCACCGTGCTGCACAAATGCACCGCCGTGCGCCACGCGCTTTCGGCCGAGCGGCACGGCTGCGACATCATCTCGATCGACGGCTTCGAATGCGCCGGGCACCCCGGCGAGGATGACATTCCCGGCCTGATCCTGATCCCCTCGGCGGCGGACAAGGTGAAGATTCCGATGCTGGCGAGCGGCGGGATCGGCGACGGGCGCGGCCTCGTAGCGGCGCTGGCGCTGGGGGCGGAGGGCATCAACATGGGCACCCGCTTCTGCGCCACCAAGGAAGCGCCGATCCACGACAACGTGAAGGCCAGGTACGTCGAGAACGACGAGCGCGGCACCAACCTCATCTTCCGCAAGTTCAAGAACTCGGCGCGCGTCGGCAAGAACGACGTGTCCGACGAAGTGGTCGCGATTTCCGAACGGCCGGACTCGACCTTCGAGGATATCCGCCACCTCGTCGCGGGCGCTGTGGGCCGCGAACTGCTGCAGAGCGGCGATCTTACCAAGGGCATCTTCTGGGCCGGGATGGTGCAGGGCTTGATCCATGACGTGCCCACCTGCAAGGAACTGATCGAAAGGATCGTTGGCGAGGCCGAGGCAATCGTGAAGGAACGCCTGGGCGCCATGCTCGCCTGATCGACGGAGAGGGAGATTCCATGAGTTACGAGCACATCCTCTATTCGCTGGAGGACGGCGTCGCGCGCATCTCCCTCAACGATCCCAAGACCATGAACGGCGTCACCGAGGCGATGGGGCTGGAGATGGTCCACGCCCTCGACGTGGCGGCGCGCGATGCCCGCGCGGTGCTGTTGACGGGTGAGGGCAAGGCGTTCTGTTCGGGCGCGAACCTCGCCGCCGCGCAGGACATGCTGGCCGATCCGATGCGCGATATCGGCGGCCAGCTCGACCGTGCGTTCAACCCGGTCATCATGCAGATCAAGACGATGGAGCAGCCGGTCGTCACCGCGATCCGCGGGCCGGCGGCGGGCTTCGGCGCGGGACTCGCGGCGGCGGGCGACGTGGTGCTGATGGCGGAAGGGTCGTATTTCTTCTGCGCCTTCTGCCATGTTGGTCTCGTGCCGGACGGCGGCGCCACCTACCTGCTGGCGCAGGCGGTGGGCCGGGTGCGCGCCATGCAGATGATGCTGCTGGGCGAGAAGGTCGATGCCAGGACCGCGCTCGACTGGGGCCTCGCGACCAAGGTGGTGCCCGAGGACGACCTCGACGCCGAGGCGATGAAGCTGGCGAAGCGGCTGGCCACGGGCCCGCGCTCGCTCGGCCTCATCAAGCGGATGGCTTGGGACGCGCTGGATTCCAGCCTCGAAACCGCGCTTCAGGCGGAACGGCGCGGCCAGCGTGAGGCGGGGCGGACCGAGGACTTCCTCGAAGGCGTCAATGCGTTCCTCGAAAAGCGCAAGCCCGCGTTTAAGGGACGCTGAGGCTATATCCTCCCTGTTGCGCAGCAATGGGGAGGGGGACCGCCGCCGAAGGCGGTGGTGGAGGGGTAGCAGCCCCCTCCGTCAGCCCTGCGGGCTGCCACCTCCCCATTCCCTTCGGAACAGGGAGGATTGGGCGTTCACACCACCTTCGCGTCCCGCAGCGCGGCGACTTGCGCCTCGTCGTAGCCCAGCTCCGAAAGGATGGCGTCGGTATGCTCGCCCAGCATCGGCGGGGCCATGCGGATCGTCGCCGGGCTCGCCGACATCTTCGCGAGCGGGCTGGCGATGAGATCGACCGAGCCGCTTTCCGCCCAGGCATGCGGCGTCGTCGCCTTCAGGCCGCGATGTTGCACCTGCGGGTCTTCCCAGACGTCGGCCAGTTCGTTGTACCGCGCCGCCGGAATGCCCGCGCCGTCGAGCATGGCCTGAACCTCGAGGGTAGGGAAGCGGCCGCTCCAGTCGTTGATGATGGCCATCAGCTCGGCGCGATTGGTCTTGCCGCGCTTCAGGTTGGAATCGAAGCGCGGGTCGTCGTTCAGTTCCGGCTGCTCCATCAGCACCGTCAGGCGCCGCCAGTGCTCGTCGGTGCCGGCGGTGAGGTAGATGATGCCGTCCGCGCAATGGATCAGGTCCGCCGGGCCGCCGCCATTGCCGCCGTTGCCGAGGCGGGGCGGGGCGTTGCCGCTGATCAGGTAGTCCTGCATGATGTGGCTGACCATCGCCACCGAACTGTCGAGCAGGGCGATGTCGATGTACTGGCCCTCGCCGGTGCGGGTGCGGTGCATCAGCGCGCCCAGGATCGCCAGCGCGGTGTTGTGGCCGGTCACGAAGTCGACGAGGCTCGGCCCGGTCTTGAGCGGGCCGGAGCCCGGCTGGCCCTCGGGAATGCCGGTCACCGCCATCATGCCGCCGGTCGCCTGGAACAGCCCGTCGTAGCCCGGCAGCGCCGCCATCGGCCCGGTCTGCCCGAAGCCGGTGACCGAGCAGTAGATGAGGCGCGGGTTGATCTCCCGCAGGCTCTCGTAATCCAGCCCGAAGCGCTTGAGGTCGCCGACCTTGTAGTTCTCGATCAGCACGTCGGCGCTCTTCACCAGATCGCGCAGGATCGCCTGCCCCTCGGGCCGGGAATGGTTCAGCGTGATCGAGCGCTTGTTGCGGTTGGACACGGTGAAGAAGCTGGAGTGCCGCGTCTCGATCCCGTCCTTGCCGGGCACCCACGAGAAGCCATAGCCGCGCCCGTCGTCGCCCACGCCGGGGCGCTCGACCTTGATGACGTCGGCGCCGAGGTCGCCGAGGATTTGCGCACCGACGGGGGCGGCGAAGACGCGGCTCATGTCGATGACGCGGATGCCTTCGAGGGCGGCCTTGGGTGTGCTCATTGTGCCTGTTCGCTCGTTGTCTGAGCCTTCTGACTACCCCCGTGCGGCAGCGGGGCAAGGCGAGCTCCGGCAATACCGCCGGGGCGGTTCGACGCTTGCCGGAGCGGCGGCTAACACGATGCGGACAGCATGGGAGACAGGCGAAGTGAAGGTAGCGATCATCACGGGCGCGGGCAGCGGCATCGGCCTCGAAACCGCGAAGATCCTGCACGGCGAAGGCTTCGCGATCGTCGGTGTCGGCCGCTCGAAGGACAAGCTGGCGGCGCTGGAAGCCGCGATCGGCAATCCCGACCACGTCCTTGCCATCAGCGCTGACCTGACCGACCCGGCCGCGCCCGGAGCCATCGTCGCGCAGGCGCTGGCCCGCTTCGGCCGCATCGACGCGCTGGTGAACAACGCGGGCGTCGGCAGCCCCAAGCCCCTCGACGAGACGGACGACGAGACGCTCGACGACTTCCTCGACATCATGCTCGTCGCCCCGTTCCGGCTCTGCCGCGACGTGATCCCGCATCTGGGGGAGGGCGCCAGCGTGGTCAACGTGACCAGCACGTTCGCGCATATCGGCGGACGGCGCGGCGGGGCCTATTCGGCGGCCAAGGGCGGGCTCAAGTCGATGACAGAGCACATGGCCTGCGAGTACGGCCCGCGCGGCATCCGCTCCAACTGCGTGGCGCCGGGCGTGACGATGACCGACATGGTGCGCCACCGTTTCGAGGATGAGGGCTTCAAGCGCGCCAATGTCGAGACGACGCCCTATCCGCGCCTGGCGCAGCCGGAGGACATTGCCTCGGTCATCGCCTTCCTGTGCCTGCCGGGCAGCGAGATGATCAACGGGCAGTCGATCGTGGTGGACGGCGGCTGGACGGCAACGAAGTATCTCTCACCCCGCGTTACCCGCACGACATGGGTGGAGCCGGAGGGGGCTTAGGCCGCCACCCGCAGCACGTTGCGGCCGCTACGCTTGGCGGCATAGAGGGCGGCGTCGGCGGCTGCGAAGGTGGCCTCCGGCGACCCGCCGATGAAGGCCAGACCGGCACTGACTCCGATCGGGATCAGCGTGCCTTGCCACTCGACCCGGGTGACGAGGCGGTTGATGCGGCGGCGCACGGCGCTTTCCAGCGTTGCGGCGGGCATCGTGGCGGGCAGCAGCGCCGCGAATTCGTCTCCGCCGATGCGGGCGATCAGGCGGGCGCCGGGGAAGGCGGTGGCCAGCCGCTCGCCGAAGCGGGCGATGCAGGCGTCTCCGGCGGCGTGGCCCCAGCGGTCGTTGATGCCCTTGAAGTCGTTGAGGTCGAACATCGCCAGCGCACCGATGCGCGCGAGTCGCTCCGATCCGGCGGGAAGGTCGAGGAACTCCGACTGGAACCGCGCGCGGTTGCCGAGCCCGGTGAGCGGGTCGTTTTCGGCAAGGCGGCGGAGCTGTTCCCATTGCAGGCGCTCCTGCGTGATGTCCTGCTTCATGCCGTAAAGCTGCACCGCGCGGCCGTTCTCCACTCGCGTATTGGCGGCCAGCCGCAACCAGCGCGTCTCGCCGCCCGGCTGGACTATCTGCGCCTCCATCGAGAAGCCGGAGCACGCCTCGATCGCCTGCGCGCGCAGGCGGAGCATGATCTCGCGCGATTCCTCGTGATAGAGGGCGACGGTGTCGCGGCGTTCGAAGTGCATGTCGTGGCTCAGGCCGAAGATGTCGAACACGCCTTCGGTCCATTCGAGCTGTTCGGTCGCAAGGTCACAGCTCCATGCGCTCAGGCCGACCAGCGCGGCGGCCTGAGACACGAGGCGACCGTCGGTCAACGGGCGAATGGCGGTGCGATGCCGGTCGGTCTGCAGATACAAGATTGGCCCCCTTGCGCCATCCATCCGCCAAATGGATCCACAATGGTTTAATCTCTTATGGTAAAATGTTGCCTAACGGAACTGCCATTCATTCGAGCGCTTTGCCCGTTGGGGCAAAGTCGGGAATTTCATCCGATTGGGCCGAGCGAAGCACGCTCCATCAGGTGCGGTTCGAAAGGTTCGAGCGAGGCGGAACTTTCTGCCAGTATCCACTTCGCGGCCTCTTCGCCGATGCGGTTCCACGGCACGTGGACCGAGGCGAGCGGCGGGAGGAGGCGGTGGGCGAGGGAGGTATCGTCAAACCCGACAACGGACAGCGCCTGGGGAACCGGCACATCGTCCTGCGCCGCGGCGTGGAGGACGCCGGCGGCCATCTCGTCGTTGCAGGCGAGGATGGCGGTGGGGCGAGGGCTTATTTCCAGGAGCAGCCGTCCGGCCGCGATGCCGGATTCGAAACTGTTGTCGCCCGGTACGATCAGAGCGGGGCCACGATCGAGCCCGAGTTCGGCCATGGCGTCAAGATAGCCGAGCTCCCGCTGCCGGGCTCCGGCCGAGCTTTCCGGGCCGGCGACGAGACCGATCCGCGTATGGCCGAGCGTCACGAGGCGGCGCACGACAAGTGCTGCGCCGCCGCGCTCGTCGCAGGACAGGCCGGGCTGGGCGCCGACCCGAAGACAGCGCGCCTGTGCGCGGAGGCACAAGTCGGCCAGATCCTCGCGTGCGGAAAGGGGAGGCATCAACACCACGCCCGCGGGCCGGTGCCTTGCCAGTAGCCGTGCGAAAGCTGCGGGGATCCCGTCAGGCTTCATGGCATTCGCGCCCAGAACATGTGGGGCGAACAGATGCGTCCCGGCCTCCACGGCGTTTGCCATGGCTTTTGTCATCGCATCCTGCACGGCGTCCCGGATGGCGTGCTCGCTTCCGTCATACACAAGCAGCACGAGGGCATGGTTCGCAGGCACCGGATCGGCGCATTCCGGCGAGCGTAATGGCCCGCGAAAGTCGGGAACGTAGGCAGCTCGTTCCATCCCGGCCCGTTCTGTCACGCACGGTTCGATAGCGGCGCGTTCGATCGAACTGGCGGGGCGCCTGCGGGTCGGCCGGGTGGCTACGGTCGTTTCGGGGGACGTCATGCCTGCGATGTTCGGCGTTTCGGCACGGCGTACCAACCACAGTTGCCTCCGGAACCGACGAAATGCGGGGCGGCATCCCGGATACCCTCTGTTACAAGCGCGCGATTGCAGAGCGGTGACAACGCGCCTAATGAGCCCCCGACAATTATACGCCGCTGCATGCGGGCACCCCTGACCCGCGTGGCGGGCCGAAGACTTGACGGATAGCGATGAACCCCGCCCCCAGCCAGCGCCACTACGGAATGGATTGGCTGCGCGTGGGCGCTTTCGTGATGCTGATCTTCTACCACGTCGGATTTTCGTTCACGCCCTGGGGCTACCAGACGCCCTCGCGCGGGGTGGTGTGGTGGGCCGAAATCCCGCTGCTGGGACTGAGCGCCTGGCGGCTGGCGCTGCTCTTCGCGATTTCGGGATATGCCAGCGCGGCGCTGTTCGCGAAGGAGCGGGACGCCGGGGCCTTCCTCAAGAGCCGGTTGCTGCGGCTCGGCATACCGCTGCTGTTTGGCCTGACGGTGATCGTGCCGCCGCAGCCATACATGGGACTGCTCAACAGCGGTTACACGCATGGCTACGGCTACTTCCTGTTCCATGATGCCTTCAGCTTCCGCCGGGTCATTCACGAGAACCTGCCGGCGATCATGCACTTGTGGTTCGTGATCTACCTGCTCGCCTACACGGTGGTGCTCTGCGCGGCGCTGATGGTGCTTCCTGCACACTGGCGCGCGGGACTGGCGCGTGGGGCGGAGAAGGTCCTTTCCGGGCCGTGGCTGCTGCCGTTCGGGTGCCTTGCCGTCTACGCCGTGCGCGCGCCGGGTGATGGCTGGACCGACACCCACAGCGTGCTGACCGACTTCTGCGCGCATCTCCATTATGGCGGCATGTTCCTGTTCGGCTACCTCCTGCGCGGGTCCGAGACCTTGCGGCAGGCGATCGCCCGGCAGTGGAAGGCCGCGCTGGTCGTCGGGCTGGCCGGTTACGCCTTCGTGGCGCTGGAAGCGTGGTACTTCCCCGGCAACGTGCGGACGCCGCGCGCGTGGATGGAACCGCTGGATTTCGCCAAGTCGGTGCAGTGCTGGGGCACGGTGATCGCCCTGTTCGGGATCGCCGACCGCTTCTGGAACCGCGACGCGCGCTGGCGGGGCACTCTGGCGGAGGCGGTGTTCCCGGTGTTCATCGCGCACCAGACCGTCATGGTGCTCGTCAGCTACTGGCTGCGCGACAAGGGGCTGACGGCACTGCCGGAATTCCTGGTGCTGTGCGCGACGGTGGCGGGCGGTTCCTGGCTGTTCTACCTCGTCGGGCGGGAAGTCGGCCCGCTGCGCCCGCTGATCGGCCTCAAGCGCGCCAAATCGGTGAAGCGGCCGGGTGCGAAGACGCTGCCGTCGACGGTAGTGTGACGTCGCATTGTAACTTCAATCGTCATTGCGAGCGTAGCGAAGCAATCCAGGGCAGTTTTGAGCCGCTCTGGATTGCTTCGCTACGCTCGCAATGAAGAAGCGTGTCCACGAAAAATGGAAATGCCATCCCCGGCCCCGCAGGAGGAGAGCCCGCGAGGCCGGAGCCGTTCAGTCCTTTGCCAGCAGCAGCGCTGCCGCCAGCGGTCCACCGCCGGACGTAGCCACTGCCACCTTCGGGTCGCCCGGGATTTGCCGTTCGCCCGCATTGCCCCGCAGCTGCGTCACAGCTTCGTGCGCGAAACCGAAGCCATGCAGACGCCCGGCGCCCAACTGGCCGCCCGCCGTGTTGAGCGGCAGTTCGCCGTTTCGCGCGATACGCGTGCCGCCTTCGATGAAGCGGCCGCCTTCGCCCTTCTCGCAAAAGCCCAGGCCCTCCAGCCAGGTAATCGGCAGGTACGCGAAGCCGTCGTAGAACTGCACGGTGTCGACATCGTCGATGGTGTAGTCGGTATGCTGCCACAGGTCGCGGCCCGCATCGTAAGCGGCAGGCCACTCGACCTGGTCCCACGAATAGCGGTCCACCGAGCCTGACATCGCGGCGATGCGGATCGGCTCGCACTTGATCTCGTCGAGGGCGTCGCCCGCCGAGACGATCACCACCGTGGAGGCGTCGGAGAAGCGGTCGCAGTCGTAGAGGCACAGCGGGGTCGAGATCATCCGTGCCGACATGTAGGTGTCGAGTGTCAGTTCCGCCTTGGTGATCGCGCGCGCGCGCGGGTTGAGCATGGCGTTCTTCGAAGCGTTGATGGCGATCTGGCCGAGTTGCTCGCGCGTCAGGCCATACTTGTGGACGTGGCGCGCGGCGTATTGCGCGGTCCAGCAGGCGGCCGACGTCGCCCAGAACGGGCTGGTCCACTGCGAGGCTCCCGAGACGGTGTCTGGCCGCGGCGGCATATAGGTGGCGGGGTCGGCCATGCCGCCCGCCTCGTAGACGGTGCGAAAGCACAGGACGTGGCGGCAGATGCCCTGCTTCACCGCCCAGGCCGCCATGCCGATGGCGGAAAGCTGCGCGGGCTGCTCCATGCCGCCCATCTGCCACTTCGACTTGATGCCCAGCGCCTCGATCACCTCGTCGGTGCCGACAGGCGAGAAAGCGAGGTAGCCGTTGACCTTGCCGGGGAAGGAGAACACGCCGTCGATCTGCCCGAAGGTGAGGCCCGCCTCGGCGATTGCCTCCTTCGCGGCGTCGAGCGTCAGCAGCAGCGGATGGCGCGTCAGGCGCACGCCGACCTCGGACTGGCCGACGCCGGTGATGTAGGCTTCGCGTGCCATCAGATCGCTCGCTCGAAGAGGGGATAGAATATGCCGTCCTGTTCCTCGAACAGGACGCGCACGGGGTCGCCGAACGCCACGGCATCGACCGGGCAGTTGACGATGTTGGTGGTGAGGTAGACTCCCGGCACCCCGTCGAGCGCGACGCGGGCGATGACGTAGGGGACGGGCAGATCCTTGGCCCAGGGCTGGTGGTTGATCGTGAAGGTATCGATCACGCCGGTGCCCGCCACGGCGCTGGCAGCGATGTTCTCCGACTGGCAGTGACGGCACAGGACGCGCGGAGGATGGGTGTACTGCCCGCAGTCGCCGCAGTGTACGATCCGCAGTTCGCCCTCGGCGCCGCCGGTCCAGAACGCAGTGTTCTCCTGATCCAGCTTGGGCCTTGGCCTTGGTGGGCTCATGATCATCTCTCCCCGGCCTTTGTGCCGTTGTGTGCCGTTAAGTGCCGCTGTGTGCCTGAGGTCAAGCATGCCCCGTCAGGCATCGCGGCGACGTTCGCTCAGCGGATGGCGGGCATGATCTCCTCGGCGATCCACTGGGTGTAGTCGTAGTAGGCCGCGATCGCGGGGAGGGCCGGAATGGGTACGGAACTCCATGTAATACCAAGGGATTTCAGCCATCCGAGCCGATCGATGATCTCTTGCTTGGTCTGTCCGGGGCGGGCCGTGGGATCATCGATCACCGCATGACCCTCGCCGACACGGCTGGTGGACATGCCGTAGTAGACGTCCGCCAACTGGCCATTGTAGTCGGGCCGCGATCGGATGAAGTCGATGCGCGCAGGAATGTCCTCGGGCTTGGTCAGGAACGGCCACCAGCCCTGCGCGTAGCGGGAGACGCGCTTGAGGACCGCATCGGCGTCGCCGCCGAACCACACGGGAAGATGGGGTTTCTGCACGGGCTTGGGTTCAAAAGCGACATCTCGGAAGGAAACATATTTTCCTTCAAATTCAGGATTTTCCTGAGTCCACAGGACGATGATCGCCTGGATGTACTCTTCCGCCATGGCACCGCGTTCGTGGAATGGAACGCCCAGCAGTGCAAACTCCTCCTCCAGCCAGCCGACCGCGAAGGTGATCGTCACCCGGCCGCTGGAAAGCCAGTCCATCGTCGACAGCGCCTTGGCCGTGACAATCGGATTCTGGGCGGGCAGAATCGCGATGCACGAATTGACCCGCACCCGCTCGGTCGCTCCGGCGATATAGGCCATCGCGGTGTAGGCGTTGAAGTAGAACGGGCCCGAAAGCTCGATGTGCTTCCGCGGGATGATGTGGTGCTCGGGCACCGCGATCATCTCGAAGCCCAGCTTTTCCGCCCATTTCGCAAGGCGGGTCTGGTCGGCGCCGGTCACTTCGGTTTCCCATGGCTGCATCGTCGCCTTGAGCCGCAGCATGTGTGGCATCGCGAAGCCCAGCTTCATGTCTTTTGCTCTCCTCTCCGCCCTTGTGCGCCGCCGGCCAGTTTGGCTCCGGTCGATCACAATTCGCGCGAGAAGAGTGTCCATTCCCAGCAAGGGCGGCAACGCGATGGCGTCTCCGATCGCATGGGCGATGCGATTGCCGCAGTTTCATTCGTCAAATGAGGAACCGCTCGATCTCCCTTGCAATGACTTCCGGGATTTCGAGGTTCAGCATGTGGCCAGCGCCTTCGTGGTCGATGCGGGTGACGTCCTGGCCCATGGCGGCGATCGCATCGCCGATCATGCGGAAGTCGGCGGTGTCGCGCGCACCGGTCAGCAGCAGGGTTGGGATGGAAAGCTCGCCCAGTCGCTCGCTGTCGGGGAGGGCAGGGTGCTGTTCGTCGAGAACCCACTGGCGCCCGTGGAATGCCTCGATCGATGCGCGCATGACGGCTGCGGCAGAGGTGTCACGTAGCGCATCGAACAGCGGATGGCTCCACCACAGGTCTCTCGCCCGCTGCATATCGCCAGCGCGCGCGGCGCGGCCGATGGCTTTCCAGCGTTCGATCCACTCGCTCGTCCATGCCCAGCCGACCATCAGTGGGCTCACCAGCACCAGCCGCCTTATCCGCCTCGGGTGATCGAGCGCGAAGTTGAGGGCGGTCGCCCCGCCCAGCGACATGCCGCAAAGATCGGCCTCGGCGATATCAAGTGCGTCGATAAGGGCGAGCAGGTCGTCGGCGTGGGAGTAGGGGCCGCCTGCTGCTTCGGAGGCACCAAAGCCGCGCTGGTCGTAGGTGATCAAAGGGCGGTCGGGGGCAAGCCCGGCAACCAGCTGGTCCCAGTCGCGCCGCGATCCGCCGAAGCCGTGGGCCAGCACCAGAGGCGGGCCTGGACCCTCGCGTCGCTCTCCTGAAAGTACGGCGCCATCTACGGCTATGCGAAACGGAATCGGCATCTCGGCACGCTAGCGCGCGGGGATGCCGTAGCAAGCCCCCTCAGGCCGAGCCCATGTATCGGCCGCCGTTGGTGCTGATCGTCTGCCCGGTCATGTAGCTGGCTTCCTCGGAGGCCAGGAACGCCGCCGCTGCGGCGATGTCCGCCACTTGCCCCAGCCGCCCGACCGGCAGCGAGGCGCCGTAGGCATCCGCGTCGATCGGTGCGCCGCGCAGCATTGGGGTGTCGATCGAGCCGGGCGGGATCATGTTGGCGGTGATGCCGGTCTTGCCCAGTTCCATCGCCAGCGCCTTGGTGAGGCCGAGCAGGCCGCCCTTCGAGGCGACGTAATGGCTTTGCGCGAAGGAGCCCGACTGCGTGGACGAGGAGGTGATGTTGATGATCCGCCCCCAGTTCGCGGCCAGCATGTCCGGCACGATTTCCTTTGTGACCAGCCAAGGGCCCTTGAGGTTCACGCGGATGACTTTGTCGAACTCTTCGTCCTCCACGTCCATGAACGGCGTAAAGGGCGCGATACCGGCGTTGTTCACGAGGATGGTGATGGCGCCGAACTTGCCGCGTGTCTGGTCGGCGGCAGCCTTGATCGCGGCCTTGTCGGAGCAGTCGAGGGTGATGGCGAGAGCCTTGCCGCCCGCTGCCTCGATCTGGCTCACGGTCTCGGCGGCGCCTTCGGGGTTGAGGTCCCACACGGCGATGGCCGCCCTGTCTTCGGCCAGCCGCAGCGCGATGCCCCGGCCGATGCCCGAACCCGCGCCGGTGACCACGGCGACCTTGCCGTCAAGCGAACGTGTCATGTGAAATACTCTCCCGGATCGTAATGCTGAACATGTGAACAGCATGTAGGTCGGGAAAGTCAAACCGCCGAAGCGATACGTCGTCCCGGAGCGAGGCCAGGACGACGAAAACCCTTACATCTTCTCCGCGAAGCTGCCGTAGCGGCCGCGGTGGAACAGCATCGGTTCGTCCTCGCGCACGGTCTCCATGCGCAGGATCTGGCCGAGCACGAACCAGTGATCGCCCGCTTCGGTCACCGAGTAGAGCTTGCACTCGATCGCGGCGATCGAGTCGGCGATGACTGGCAGGTTGTGCTCGGAAACCGCATATTCCACACCGACGAACTTGGCGTCACCCTTGGCGCTGACGGCCTTGCAGACCGGCCCCTGGTCGCTGGCCATGACGTTGACGCAGAAGTGGCCAGCCTTCTCGATCAGCGGCCACGAAGTCGACGACTTGTCGGGGAAGAAGCCGACCAGCGGCGGGTCGAGCGAGACCGAAGTGAAGCTGCCGACGACCATGCCGGCGGGCTTGCCCTCGTCCAGCGCGGTGATGACGCAGACACCGGTGGGATAGCTGCCGAGCACCTTGCGGAATTCTGCCGGATCGATCGTCTCACTCACGCGCCTGTTACCTTTTCCATTGCCCCGGCGGCGACCCCCGCCCACCCGGCTATCTTGGTTGTGTCGAAATCGGGCGGGCATCTCCGGTCTGGAGCGCCTCCGCGATATTGCGGCCCTCTACTGCCCGGAACCCCTGTGCCGGGCAAGGGGCAACGACTATTCTCGGGCAAATCCTCCGGCCATCGATCATTGCGTGATCTGCGCATCAAGATGATGTTTTTGCAACCTTACGATTTAATCGCTCGGTTAATTAAACTTGCGCAGGCCTCGCCAAAGGTGCAGGTGAGCAAGGTGTGTCGGATCGCCTAACTCGGGGAACGAGGGGTGATCCGGATGCCAGCGTAAACGCAGGGTCTGCCGGGCACCTGCGCGCAGAAATCTAAGGGAAGATGCACATGGCTACTGCCGAACTGATCGCCGAAACCCCTGTCGCCGCCGAAGTCGCCGAACTGGTCGCCCGTTCGCGCGCCGCGCAGGCGCAGATCGAGAACGCCACGCAGGAGCAGGTCGATACCTGGATCCGCGGCATGGTCTACGCCGTGTGCAAGCCCGGCATGGACGAGGAAATCGCCCGCGAGACCGTCGAGGAAACCCAGCTCGGCAACTACGAGGGCAAGTTCAAGAAGATCTCGGTCAAGACCCGCGCCACCCTTTACGACATCATCGACGACAAGTCGGTCGGCATTATCGACGAGATCCCCGAGCGCAACATCGTCAAGCTGGCGAAGCCCGTCGGCGTGATCGGTGCGCTCTCGCCCTCGACCAACCCCGAGGCCACCCCGGTCATCAAGGCGATCAGCGCGGTCAAGGGCCGCAACTCGATCATCATCTGCCCGCACCCGCGCGCCAAGTTCATCAACGCCAAGATCTGCAACCTGATGCGCGATGCACTGGTCAAGATGGGTGCGCCCGCCGACCTCGTAATCCCGATCGAGCAGCCCTCGGTCGAAAAGACCAACGAAGTCATGAAGCAGTGCGACCGCATCCTCGCCACCGGCGGCACGCCGATGGTGAAGGCGGCCTACTCCTCGGGCACCCCGGCGCTGGGCGTCGGCGTGGGCAACGCGGTCATCACCGTCGACGACACCGCCGACCTCGATGACGCCGCCGCCAAGATCCTGCTGTCGAAGACGCTGGACTATGCCGCTTCGTGCTCGTCGGACAATGCGGTGATCCTGCTCGACGCGATCTACGACACCATGCTCGAAAAGCTGAAGGCCAAGGGCGGCTTCATCATCGAGGGTGAGAACAAGGCCAAGCTGCAGAACGCCATCTGGGAAGACGGCGAGCACATCAACGCCAAGGTCGTCGCCCAGTCCGCCCAGTTCATCGCCGATTATGCCGGTTTCGCGATCCCCGAAGGCACCGCCTTCTTCATCGTGCCCGAAACCGGCTACGGCCCGGACTACAAGTTCTCGGGCGAGAAGATGACCGTCACCATGGCGCTCTACCGCGCCAAGGACATCGACGAGGCGATCCGCCTGACCAACGCCATCCAGGGTTACCAGGGCCAGGGCCATTCCTGCGGCATCTACTCGCAGAGCGACGCCAACATCATGAAGCTGGCCGAAGGCACCAAGACCAGCCGCGTGATGGTGAACCAGCCGCAGTCGGCCTCGAACTCGGGCAACGTGTGGAACGGCATGCGCCAGACCTTCTCGCTGGGCTGCGGCTCGTGGGGCGGCAACGGCACCAACAACAACGTGACGTGGCGCGATCTCATCAACGAGACCTGGGTGTCGAAGCCGCTGGCGCAGCACAAGGTGATCCCGTCGGACGAAGCGCTGTTCGGCAAGGATATCATCGCACTGGTGGGCTGATCTTCGTGCGGCAACCGGGTAGAGGGGTGGAGCGTTCCAGCACCTTTATCCGGTGCCGCGCATGGAGATGACCGATGACCCGCACGCTTCCCTTTCTTGCCCTGACCGCCGCGCTGGCGCTGGGTGCCTGCTCGAAGCAGCCTGACGCCACCGCCACCACGGCGGCGCCGACCGAGACCGAGGAAGTGTTCCAGGAATCGCCCGCCCCGGTTGAGGCGAGCGAAGCGGGGCTCGATGCCGGCGGCCTCGGTACAGATAGGGGGGCGAGCGCATCGGAAATCCCCGAGACGATCCGCGGCCGCTGGGGCCTCGTCCCGGCCGACTGCACCAGTACGAAGGGCGATGCGAAGGGCCTGCTCGAAGTCTCGGCCGACCAGCTCAAGTTCTACGAGTCAGTGGCGAAGCTGGGAGAGATCAAGGAAGCCGGCGAAAGCCGCATCCGGGGCACCTTCGACTACACCGGCGAAGGCCAAAGCTGGACCAACGATGTCGTCCTCGACGTGCAGGACGATGGCAAGACGATGATCCGGCGGGACTACGGCAAGGACGCGATGCCGGGACCGCTTACATACACCCGCTGCGGATGACAGCGCCCATGACGAAACAGGGATAGAGATGACCGAACAGTTTGGCCTCACCGAAGACCAGCTCGCGATCCAGGAAACGGCGCAGCGGTTCACCGCCGACCGGATCACCCCCTTCGCGGCGGAGTGGGACGAGAAGCATCACTATCCCGTCGACGTCTGGAAGGCCGCGGGCGAACTGGGCTTCGGCGCGATCTACGTGTCCGAGGAAAGCGGCGGCATCGGCCTTGGCCGTCTCGACGCGGCGCTCATCATGGAGGCCATGTCCTACGGCTGCCCGGCGACCAGCGCCTATATCTCGATCCACAACATGGGCGCGTGGATGATCGACAAGTTCGGCGATCAGCAGCTCAAGGACCGCTACCTGCCCGATCTCGTGTCGATGGAGAAGATCGCCTCTTACTGCCTGACCGAACCCGGCTCGGGTTCGGACGCGGCGGCGCTCAAGACGACCGCGCGGCTGGACGGCGACCACTACGTGCTGAACGGCACCAAGCAGTTCATCTCGGGCGGCGGCGTCAACGACGTCTACGTCGTCATGGCCCGCACCGGCGAGCACAAGTCGCGCGGCATCTCCTGCTTCGTGGTCGACAAGGACACCCCCGGCGTCAGCTTCGGTGCGCCGGAGAAGAAGCTGGGGTGGAACAGCTCGCCTACCGCGCAGGTCGTCTTCGAAGACGCGCGCATTCCGGCCGAGAACCGCGTCGGCGCCGAGGGTGACGGCTTCAAGTTCGCGATGGCGGGCCTGGACGGCGGCCGCCTCAACATCGGCGCCTGCTCGCTCGGCGGAGCGCAGCGCTGCCTCGACGAGGCGGTGCAGTACGCCAAGGACCGCAAGCAGTTCGACCAGCCGATCGCCGAGTTCCAGAACACCCAGTTCCGCCTCGCCGACATGGCTGCCGAACTGGAGGCCGCCCGCGCGCTGCTCTACCTTGCTGCCGCCAAGGTGACGGCGGGCGCGCCCGACAAGACGCGCTTCTCCGCCATGGCCAAGCTGATCGCCACCGACACCGGCTCCTCGGTGGTGGACCGCGCACTGCAGGTCTTCGGCGGCTACGGCTACCTCAAGGACTATCCGATCGAGCGCTTCTGGCGCGACTTGCGGGTCCATCGCATCCTCGAAGGCACCAACGAGGTCATGCGCATGATCGTCGGCCGCGAACTGGTCAAGTAAGGGGGCCTTCATGACTGACGAAGTGCTGTTCCGGCGCGAAGGCGTCGCAGGCGTCATCTCGCTCAACCGCCCCAAGGCGATTCACGCGCTGACCCTTGCCATGTGCGAGGCGATGAGCGCGCAGCTGACCGCTTGGGCGAGCGACGACGCAGTGGAAGTCATCCTGATCGACCACGCCGAAGGGCGCGGCTTCTGTTCGGGCGGCGACATCAACCTGCTGCGCCATTCCGCCCTCAACGATGGCGGGGTAGAGGGGCGCAGGTTCTTCTTCGAGGAATACCGCCTCAACCACCAGCTGTTCACGTATGCCAAGCCGATCGTCGCCTTCATGGACGGCATCACCATGGGCGGCGGCGTTGGCATCTCGCAGCCCGCCAAGTACCGCGTGGCGACCGAGAATACCCGCTACGCCATGCCCGAAACCGGCATCGGCCTGTTCCCTGACGTCGGCGGAGGCTGGTATCTCTCGCGCCTCGACGGCCGCGTGGGGCAGTTCCTGGCGCTGACCGGCGCACGCTTCGACGGCGCGGAATGCCTTTGGGCTGGCCTTTCCACCCATTACCTACCCTCCGAAGCACTGGCCGAGGCCAAGAGCCGGATCGCTGCGGGCGACGAGATCGGCGGCGTCCTCGCCGCGCTCTCGGTCAAGGCGCCCGAACCCAAGGTCGCCGCCAACGCCGGTGCGATCCGCAAGCACTTCGCCTTCGACACGCTGGAGCAGGTGCTGGCCTCGCTCGAAAGCGACGGCGGCGAATGGGCGGCGAAGGAACTCGCCACTCTGCGCACCAAGAGCCCGCAGGCCTGCAAGGTCTCGCTGCGCCAGCTCGAAGCCTCGCTGGGGCTGGAGACGTTCGCGCAGAACATGGCGATGGAATACCGCCTCGGCGCCCGAGTGCTGGTCCTGCCGGACTTTGCTGAAGGGGTGCGCGCGGTCATCGTCGACAAGGACCAGAATCCGCAATGGAACCCGGCTACGCCCGAAGGCGTGACCGAAGAGATGCTGGACGCGATCTTCGCGCCGCTTTCCCCCGAAGAGGAATGGAAGCCCCTATGAGCACGTACGAAACGATCCTGGTCGAGCAGAAGGGCGGCGTCACGCTCATCACGCTCAACCGTCCGCAGGCACTCAACGCGCTGAATTCGAAGGTTCTGGCCGATCTGATCGCGGCCTTCGCCGCCTTCGAGGTAGACCCGTCGCAGGGCTGCGCCGTCATCACCGGCTCGGGAGAGAAGGCCTTCGCGGCGGGCGCCGACATCAAGGAGATGTCGGACAAGCCCAGCGCCGAGTTCTATTCGGAGGACTTCTTCGCCGGCTGGACCAGCCAGGTCGTCAAGACCACCCGCAAGCCCTGGATCGCGGCCGTCAACGGCTTCGCGCTGGGTGGCGGATGCGAACTGGCGATGATGGCGGACTTCATCATCGCCTCGGAAAACGCGAAGTTCGGCCAGCCCGAGATCAAGCTCGGCGTCGCGCCGGGCATGGGCGGCTCGCAGCGCCTGACCCGCGCCGTCGGCAAGTCGAAGGCCATGGACATGTGCCTCACCGGCCGCATGATGGATGCTGCGGAGGCGGAGCGTTCGGGCCTCGTCAGTCAGGTCGTGCCGCTTGCCGACCTGCTGGAGACGGCGCTGAAGTCTGCCGCGACGATCGCCGCGATGCCGCCGCTCGCCGCGACCATGAACAAGGAAATGGTCAACCTCGCCTTCGAGACCACGCTCGACACCGGCCTCGTGCTGGAACGCCGCATGTTCCAGGTGCTGACCGCGACCGAGGACAAGGCTGAGGGCATGGCCGCCTTCGTCGAGAAGCGTCCGGGGGTGTGGAAGGGCAAGTAACGCCGCCGCCGCGTTGTCCCGGCGCAGGCCGGGACCGGCGGCTGTCTTTAGGCGCGGCCTTGCTGCGGCCCTTCGACAAGTTCAGGATGAGCGGAGGGAATGCAAAATCCTCTGAAATCCGCTCAGGCTGAGCTTGTCGAAGCCCGCTCGGCAGGCGCCTGATCCGCAAGGTGGGCTGGTCACGGCCAGCGGTCCCGGCCTTCGCCGGGACGACGAATTTGGAGAGCATGCTATGAAGATCGCATTCATCGGCCTTGGCAACATGGGCGGCGGCATGGCCGCGAACCTCGTCAAGGCGGGCCACGAAGTCCACGCCTTCGACTTGTCCGCCGACGCGCTGGCCAAGGCGGCCGAGAACGGCTGCGCCACTTACACCGCCGTCCCCGACGCGGTGAAGGACGCCGAAGCCGTCGTCACCATGCTGCCCAACGGCGGCATCGTGAAGGCGGTCTACACCGCCGACGTCATCGGCAAGGCCCCGGCGGGCGCATTGTTCCTCGACTGCTCGACCATCGACCTCGCCACCGCGCGCGAAGTGGCCGAACTGGCGACGGCGGCGGGCTACGAGATGGTCGACGCCCCGGTTTCCGGCGGCATCGCGGCGGCCAACGGCGGCACGCTGACCTTCATGGTGGGCGGTCCGGCAGCCACGTTCGAGAAGGCCAAGGTCGTGCTCGAACCGATGGCAAAGGCCGTCATCCTCGCGGGCGAGAGCGGCGCAGGCCAGGTTGCCAAGATGTGCAACAACATGCTGCTGGCGGTCCACATGATCGGCACCTGCGAGGCGCTGGCGCTGGCCGAGAAGGCGGGCCTCGATCCGCAGAAGTTCTACGAGATCAGTTCCAAGTCTACCGGCTACTGCTGGTCGCTCAACGACTATACCCCGGCACCGGGCGTCGGCGCGGCGAGCCCGGCGGACAATGGCTATGCGGGCGGTTTCGCCTCGGCGCTGATGCTCAAGGATCTGCGCCTTGCCATGGGTGGCGCGGAGACGGCTGGTGCCACCGTGCCGATGGGCGAGCACGCGACGAAAATCTACGAAGCCTTCGTCGAGGCCGGTAACGGCGGCAAGGACTTCGGCGCGATCTTCACGACGCTGTAATCCTCTCCGAGACGGGGAAGGGGGATCAACGGAAGGTTGGTGGAGAGGCACGCGGGAGATTGCGTGTCCTCCCCGGCCGGGTGCTAAAGGTGCCGTTCTTCGAGTGTCGGCGAGTTTGAGGGTGCCCCTCCACCATGCTGCGCATGGTCCCCCTCCCCCGAGGGGGAGGAGGCGCGCCTTTCCAGTTCGAACTTCGGCAGTTTCATGCCTTTGGTTCGGCTGGTCAGGTGATACCTGCGGCATAATCCGCACTTGTACGGCCGTAGCGGGAAGGGCGCCCGCGCGGCGACTTCCAGCGCCTCGGCCTCGCTGGCGTAGCGCGCCTTGCGCTGGCAGACGCCGGGGTTGGTGCGCACGTCAGCCGAGGATGGACGGGCCGAGCAGCGTGAGCATCTTCACGTCGATCGCGTATCCCTCGCCGCGCCATTTTTCGAGCGCCTGCGCAAGTCCGGAAAGCGGGACGCGGTGCACCACGATGTCCTCGCTGTCGACGCCGCCGCCTTCGCCGACCTTCACCAGATCGTGCGCGCGGAACAGCGTGAAGCTTTCGGAGACCATGCCGGGCGAAGAGTAGAACTCGCCGAGGTTCTCGATGCGGCCTGCGTGGTAGCCGGTTTCCTCCTCCAGTTCGCGTGCGGCGGCCGTGGCGGCGTGCTCATCGGCCTTATCGTCATCGTCGCCGACGAGGCCCGCAGGCAGTTCGATGCAGCGCTTGCCGAGCGGCACGCGGTACTGGTCGACGAGGATGACGTGGTCTTCCGGGTCGATCGCCAGGATCACCGCGGCGCGGATGCCGCGCGCGCGGCCGACGTATTCCCAGCGGCCCTTCTTCTTCGCGGTGATGAAGCGGCCTTCCCACATCGTTTCGACGGGGTGATCGGCATCGTAATGATCCGGCATGCTCATAGTTCGATGGTTCCGTCGGGCAGTTCGTTGACGTCGTCCGGCAGGCGGGGGACGTGCAGGGAGAGGATCGCGCCGACTTTGCCGACGCCGGCGATCATGGCGTCGGCGGTGCGGCCCTCGCGCAGTTCGCCCAGCATCGCGGCGATGGCGTCGGCCCAGGTGCCGGGCTCGACTTTGCTGGCGATGGCCTCGTCGGCGAGAATCTCGACGCGGTGTTCGCGCATCGAGATGTAGATGAGGATGCCGGTGCGCCCGGTGGTGCGCCGCTCCGCGCTCATGCGGAAGGCGCGGGTGGCCTGGCCGTGGACGCGGGTGGTGCGGATGGGCGCCGGGATCAGGAAGAACTTGAGCGGCTGCCACAGTTGCAGCAGCGTCATCCCCGCGAACTTGATCGTCGCCACGCCCAGCGCCAGCGAGAGGATCATTCCGGGCGACCACTCATGGCCCCAGTCGGCGATCAGTGCGTCGTAGAGACCCATGTAGAAATCAGGCGCGATCGCCAGCGCGGAGAGGGCCAGGAACGCCACGAAGGCCGACCACGCCAGCGCGACGTCGGTGTAGCCGTCCGATCGGTCGGTCAGCATCGTGACGATCTCGCCCGAGCTGAGCAGTTCGGCCTCGGTCACTGCGGCGCGGATGCGCTCGTGGCCCTCGGGTGTGAGGTATGTGGGTCTTGCCATGGCCTACCAGTCCCCGCCTGCGCCGCCGCCGCCGAAATCGCCGCCGCCTCCCGAGAAGCCGCCGCCGTCTCCGCCGCCCCAACCGCTGCTTCCGCCCCAGCTGTCGCCGCCGCTGGAGGGGAACCAGATGATGGGCGTGTCGATGCCGCCGTAGCGGCTGCGTCGTCCGCCCCGGCTGGCTGCCCGCATGATCGGCAGCACGAAGAAGAAGATCACGACGAGAATGAAGATCACCGTGCCGGGCGAGATGTCGTCGCCCTGATCGGCGCGCGCCCTATCAGCCTGTGCGGCGATCTTCTGCGCTTCTTCGGGCGGCAGTGTCAGTTGCTTGATGATCGCGTCCGTGCCGGCCTCGATACCGCCGGGTAAATCTCCCGCCTTGAAACGAGGCAGGATTTCATTGCGGACGATCAGAAAGGAAAGCCCGTCGGTCAGCGTGCCCTCAAGGCCATAGCCGACGGTGATCCAAACCTTCCGCTCGTTGGGCGCAACAACAAGAATGGCGCCGTTGTTGTCGCCTTTCTGGCCGATGCCCCACTTGCGTCCAAGCTGATAGCTGTAGTCCGAGATTTCCTGACCTTGCAGGTCAGGGATCGTCGCCACCACCAGCTGGCGCTTCGACTGCTTCTCCAGCGCCTCCAGCTTTTGCGTCAGTTGCGCTTCCTCGGCGTCGGGGATGATGTTCGCGGCATCGACGACGCGCCCCGTGAGTTTGGGGAACTGCAGTTGCGCGGCCTGCGCCCATGCGCTGCCAGCCCCCGAAACGAGGGCCAGCAGGCACAGAAGCGCGGCCAGCGAGACGGCCCGGATGCGGGCCATCGGATCAGAGCTTTCCTTCGAGGCTCGGGGCGGCTTCGGCGCCGGGCGTCACGGCCTTGTAGGGCACCAGCGGATCGGCTCCGCGCAGGCGCGCGCCGATCATCGAGGGGAAAGTGCGGACTTCGGTGTTGTAGTCCTGAACCGCGCCGTTGTAGTCGCGGATGGCGACGCGGATGCGGTTTTCCTGGCCCTCAAGCTGGCTCTGCAGCATCTGGTAATTGGTGCTGGACTTGATGTCCGGATAAGCTTCCACGCTGGCGAGCAGGCGGCCGATGCCGGCGCCGAGGTTGGCCTGCGCCTGCTGGAACTGCTCCATCTTCTTCGGGTCGCCGAGGTCGTCGGCGCTGATCTGCACCGAGGTGGCCTTGGCGCGCGCCTCGGTGACGCCGACGAGGATCGACTTTTCCTGCTCGGCCGCACCCTTGGCGACGGCGGCAAGGTTGGGAACGAGGTTCGAGCGTTCCTGGAAAGCGGCCTCGACATCGGCCCATTTGGCCTTGGCGGCTTCCTGCTTGGTCGGCACCGAGTTGAAACCACAAGCGGACAGCGAAAGCGCGGCCGCGATAACCAGACCGGTCTTTGCCGAGCGGGCGTTGAAGAGCGTCATCGGACTTCGTTCCTCCACTGCACGCCGGGCGAACCGGCGGCTTCCACGCGATAGATAGCGCTCCGCGATGGCGGATCAAGGACGCCGGGCGGGCTCGGTGGAAACCCGGTCGGTTAACAAACGTTTGAGGGGCTGGGTGGAGTGTGTCAAACAGCACTCAGATTTATTTCCATTTGGCCGGCAAAAGGGGAACCAGGCGCATGGCAATCGTAGACGAATTCAAGAAGTTCATTGCACGCGGCAACGTGCTGGACCTCGCAGTCGGTGTGATGATCGGTGCCGCCTTCGGCAAGATCGTGTCGTCTCTGAACGAGAACATGATCATGCCGGTGATCGGCTGGCTGTTCGGCAGCATCGATTTCTCGAAGTATTTCTTCCAGCTGGGCGACGCACCGGCGGACTACAAGGGCAGCCTTACCGACTATGCCGCGCTGAAGGCGGCCGGCGTGCCGATGATCGGCTACGGTGAGTTCATCACCCAGGTGGTCAACTTCCTGATTATCGCCTTCGTGCTGTTCCTGCTGGTCCGTTCGGTCAACAAGATGATCGATTCGGTGAAGAAGCAGGAAGCCGAAGCCGCTGCAAATGCACCGGCGCCCGAGGCTCCGGTCGATCCGCAGCTGATCGCGCTCAAGGAAATCCTCGAGGAACTGCGCAAGAAGTAATCTGAAAATCCGCCGCAGCCGCAACGGGAATGCCCAGCATGGGCATTCCCCAAACAACTCATCCACTTTCACTTCACATTCAGGCGGGAGCCCCTATATGGGCTCCTGCCGGTTTCGACCGGCTATGAGGATAAATTGCGCCGTGCAATAGACGCAGCGGACCCGGGGGCGGTACCCGGCGGCTCCACCACCACCCGTTTCCTTTGGGAAACAACCCTGTTGTCGCAGGGGTGATGACGGGGCCGAACTAGGATCGACGTGTGTTGAAAAGCGGTGTTTTCTTCCGGGCTGAGTAACCCGTTCAAGGCTCAAAACTCATAAGTGCCAACGACAACGAAGCACTTGCTCTCGCGGCGTAATTCTAGGGGCTAACGCCCTGAAGTTACAAAGTTAGAACACGGTTGGACCCACCGGGTAACAGAAGCGGATTCCGGGGGCTGGGGGCGAGCCTATCAACAGAATCGCCCCACCTGCCACCGCTCGGTTCCCGATTTTCGGCCGCTATAGGGAAAGGACGGGTCAGTGATGACATTTTCGGGCAGCTGCCACTGCGGCAAAGTGGCGTTCACGGTGATGGGCGAACTTCCGCACGAGGCGATGAGCTGCAATTGCTCGCACTGTCGTCGCAAGGGCTTCCTGCTCGCTTTCATACCGCATGACGCACTTGCGATAGAGCGCGGAGCCGACGAACTCACCGAGTATCGCTTCTACAAGCATGTGATCGGGCACAAGTTCTGCCCAACATGCGGGGTGGAGCCTTTCGCACAGGGCGAGGCGCCGGACGGAACGAAGATGACGGCGGTGAACTTGCGCTGCGTGCCAGCGGCGGACCTCGATGCGCTTACGATCACGAAAGTCGACGGCGCGCGATTCTGACGATCTGGTCTAGGCGGCTTTTCGCTCGAGGTCTTCTTCGGGGGATGGGCCTTCCGCCTTCGCCATCAGGGCGGCCTTCTCATACTTGATGCAGTCGAGGATCTTGGCACCCGCCATGAACACGGCGCCGGTGCACGCGAGGAACAGCAGCTTACCGCCGAAGCCCGGAAAGCGTGTGAGATAAACGCTGCCACGCTCGATCGCGCCGAGGGCAAGCGCGTAGATCACCATGTAGGCTTCCCAGTTGCTCTTGATCACGAACAGGCGACCGACTTTTCGGAGCATTTCCATCCCTTTGCAGTGGTCACAGATTAGCAACGTTCGTGCCAGTTCCGCGTTCCCGCCGAGTCTCATGCTTAACGTGAGCTTGAATGTAAGGGTTTCCGACGGTTAAGGAAATCCGGGAAAGGTCCGGATCCCGTCCCGGTCTGCAACCGTCTGATCCATGACGATACTTTCGGCGCAGTTGCCAATCGCGCGCGCATCGGTCATACGGCGCACATCCTTCCCCAGGGCAATTTGGTTTTTGACGTGGACGTGGCACGATGTTCGTGTGCGTTCGAACCAGTGCGAGGAAGGCAATGACTGACAGGGTTGATCGTTCGGGGCTGCAGGTCGATGCAGGACTGGCGAAGTTCGTGGAGGAGCAGGTGCTGCCCCCCATCGCGCAGGACGTCGCCGCGTTCTGGGCAGGCTTCGCCGCGCTCGTGGCCGAATTCGCCCCGCGCAACCGCGCGCTGCTCCACAAGCGCGATTCGCTGCAGGCGCAGATCGACGCATGGCACGGCGAGCGGGCAGGCAGGCCCATCGAACAGAACGAATACCAGGCGTTCCTGCGCGAAATCGGCTATCTCGTTCCCGAGCCGGCGGCATTCACCATCGGCACGCAGGGCGTCGATCCCGAAATTGCGACGATGGCAGGGCCGCAGCTGGTCGTTCCGGTACTCAATGCTCGGTTCCTCCTGAACGCGGCGAATGCGCGCTGGGGCAGCCTCTACGATGCATGGTACGGCACCGACGCGCTCGATGCGGCCCCCGCTCAGGGACCGGGCTACGATGCGGCGCGCGGCGCGGCGGTCATCGCGGCGGGTCGGGCGTTCCTCGACCGGGCGGTGCCGCTCAAGACCGGGTCGTGGGCGGATCTGGCCGACGTGGACGGCGTCGAACCCGCCGATGCGGCGCAATTCGTCGGTCGCACGGGTAAGGGCCTGCTGTTCGTTAACAACGGGCTCAACATCGAGGTCGTCGTCGATGCCGCGAGCCAGGTCGGCAGCACCGACAAGGCTGGTATCGCCGACATCGTCCTCGAAGCGGCGCTGACTGCCATCGTCGATCTGGAGGACTCGGTCGCGGCCGTCGATGCCGAGGACAAGATCGCCGCCTATGCCAACTGGCTGGGCGTGATCCAGGGCGACCTGACCGACACGTTCGAGAAGGGCGGCCGGACGCTCACGCGCGAACTGGCGGCCGACAAGACGGTGACGCTTGCGGATGGGGCTGAGAAGGCGCTGTTCGGGCGCTCGCTGCTGTTCGTGCGCAATGTCGGTCACCTCATGACCAACCCGGCGATCCTGCTGCCGGACGGCTCGGAAATCCCCGAGGGCGTCATGGACGCGGTGATCACCAGCGCAATCTCGACGCAGGACGTTCGGGGCCTCACAAAGTACGGCAACAGCCGCGAAGGCAGCATCTACATCGTCAAGCCCAAGATGCACGGGCCTGAGGAGTGCGCCTTCACCAACGCGCTGTTCGATGCGGTGGAGGACCTGCTGGGCCTTTCGCGCTACACCATCAAGGTCGGCGTCATGGACGAGGAGCGCCGGACGTCGGCGAACCTTGGTGCCTGCATCGAGGCGGTGAAGGACCGTATCGTTTTCATCAACACCGGCTTCCTCGACCGTACCGGCGACGAAATCCACACTTCGATGCGGGCGGGTCCGATGATCCGCAAGGCCGCCATCAAGGGCTCGGCGTGGATCGCCGCCTACGAGAAGCGCAACGTCGCCATCGGCCTGCGGCATGGCCTTTCGGGCGTGGCGCAGATCGGCAAGGGCATGTGGGCAGCACCCGACATGATGCGCGACATGATGGAACAGAAGATCGGCCACCCGAAGACCGGCGCGAACACCGCCTGGGTGCCGTCGCCGACCGCCGCGACACTCCACGCGATGCATTATCATCAGGTCGATGTCTTCGGCCTGCGCGAAGGCATTGCCAATGAGGACATTCCCGGGCTCGACCTGCTACTGTCGGTGCCGCTGGCCGAAGGCATCAACTGGTCCGAGGAGGAAGTGCGCGAGGAACTCGACAACAATGCGCAAGGGTTGCTCGGCTATGTCGTGCGCTGGATCGACCAGGGCGTCGGCTGCTCCAAGGTGCCGGACATCAACGATGTCGGGCTGATGGAGGACCGCGCGACGCTGCGCATCTCCAGCCAGCACATGGCGAACTGGCTGCTGCACGGCGTCTGCTCGAAGGAGCAGGTCATGGAATCGCTGCAGCGCATGGCTGCCAAGGTCGATGCGCAGAATGCGGGCGATCCGCTCTATGAACCGATGGCGGGCAACTGGGACACCAGCATGGCCTTCCAGGCGGCCTGCGACCTCGTGTTCAAGGGCGTCGAGCAGCCGAGCGGCTATACCGAGCCGCTGCTGCATGCCTGGCGCCTTAAGAAGAAGGCGGCCTGATCCACGCTCCCGGCCCGCCGTGAAGGCGGGCCGGGATGTTAAAGGCGATTTAACTCCGTTTTAGGCATTCATCCCGTATACTCGGACCCGGTTCTTTGCAGGGAGCGGGCATGTTCATTCACCGTCAGCGGATGGAAACGCGCACGATGCTGGCCATCAAGGCCAACATCCGCATCGGTAGCCGCGTTGCCGAGGCGACGCTGGCCAATGCCTCCTCGCGCGGTGTGCTGGCGCTGGTCGATGCACCTCCGGCACGCGGCGTCGCGGTAGAGCTTGTCGTCGGCGATCAGGTGATCAAGGGACAGGTCCGCTGGCGCGCGCATGACCGCTGCGGCATCGCGCTCAAGGAAACCATCGACGTTGCCGAACTGATCGAGGGCAAGGCCGTCCCGGTCGTCTACGTGCCGGAGCGACTGGCCCGGCGCAGCGCGATGGAACTGCTGCGCAGCCTTCTGAATTAACGTGCGTCGAATTCCTCCCGCGCGCGTTCGACGCGCTCGAGGTTTGCTTCCGCCCACATCCATACGCCGCAGAACGCTTCGCTGAGGGTTTCGCCCAGCGGGGTTAGGGCATAGTCCACTCGCGGCGGGACTACGGGATGGACGGTGCGCGTCAGCATCCCGTCCCTCTCCATGCGGCGCAGTGTCTGGGTCAGCATCTTCTGGCTGATATCCGGCACGGCGCGGGCAAGCTGGGTAAAGCGCTGCGTACCGTTCTCCTCCAGGATTTCGAGCAGGATCATCGTCCACTTGTCCGCCACCCGCCCGATCAGCTCGGTGACGAGCGCTTCCACGCGCGGGTCGATGTGCTCGCAATTCTTGTCAGGGGTGGGACGGGCGGCCATTGGGTCACTCTCTTTCGGGTACGTATAAATCTTTTGGGTGCCTTCTTTCCGATAGAATGTGGAGTGCTAGATCGGAGGCGTCAACCAAGGAGTGTCCCCATGAAGACCACCGGAAACACCATGCTCATCACCGGCGGCGGCTCGGGTATCGGCGAGACGCTGGCGCAGCGCTTCCACGACGCGGGTAACACCGTGATCGTCGCCGGGCGCCGCCTCGACGCGCTGGAAGCGGCCTGCGCGGGCCGCGTGAACATGCATGCGATCACGCTCGACGTGGAAAGCGCCGCAGGCGTCGCCGCATTCGCCGCAGAAGTGCTGGAGAGGTTCCCGGCGCTCAACGTGCTGGTGAACAATGCGGGAATTATGCGCTATGAGCGGCTGGACCGCGCGCGCGACTTGTCGGACGCCGAGGCGACGATCACCACCAACCTGCTCGGCCCGATCCGGCTCATCGACGCGCTGGTGGATCATCTTGTGGCCAGGGGCGACGGGACGATCGTCAACGTCACGTCGGGCCTCGCCTTCGTGCCGCTGCCGGGCACGCCGACCTACAATGCGACCAAGGCTGCGATCCACAGCTACACGATGTCGCTTCGCGAGATGCTGCGTGACAAGGTCGAGGTTATCGAACTGGCACCGCCCGCCGTGCAGACCGACCTCACCCCCGGGCAGAGCACGCGCGAGGGTTACCAGCCGCTCGGCGAGTTCGCCGATGAGGTCATGGCACTTTTCGCGCAGCAGCCGACGCCCGAGGAAGTACTCGTCGAGCGCGTGAAGCCGCTGCGCTTCGCGGAAGTGCAGGGCACCATTGCGCAAGTCATGGCTCACATGAGCGCGATGACCCGCAAGATGTTCGAGCAGTTGGGGCTGTGAAGCCGTCGTCGTCCCGGGTTTGGCCCGGGACGACGGGGCATCAATCCTCGCGTGCGTCGAAAGTCGTGTATTCGCGGCGGGTGAAGCGCCACTGGCCGTCCGCTTTCGCAAGTTCGTCCACGTAGCGGCCGCGAAGGCGCATGGTCTTGCCTGAGGCCGGGTCCTCGAAGATTTCCGAGGTGTAGGAGATCGCCGAGGCCCGGTCGCCGTCGACGCGGATTTCGCCGGGGTGGGCGACGTAGACCATGGGCTTGGCGGCGTTTCCACCGAGGCCGTAGTTCTTCATCGATTCCACCCATGCGGAAACGATCGTTTCCTTGCCGGTGAAGCCGCCGAGGTCGGGAAATTCGGGCAAGGCCCAGTACGAATCCTCCGCCCAGGTCGAGGCCCATGTCTCGGCATCGCGGGTCATCACCGCGTGGGCATAAGTATCGAGCAATTCGCGGATAAGGATGCGGTCTTCCAACGGTCCGGTGAACGCCATGGTCGAAGTCTCCTTACCAAGCGTGCTTTTCGCCGTTCCACTTGTAGAATTCGCCGGTCTCCTCGATCGCCCAGCCGTCGGTCAGGGCCATGATCGAGGACGCGCTTTCTTGCGGGGAGATGTCGGCGCCGGGGCCGCTCATGTCGGTGGCGACGTAGCCGGGGTGGATGACGCCGACCACGATGCCGCGTTCCTTCAGGTCGAACGCGACCGAGCGCATCATGCGGTTCAGGCCCGCCTTGACCGCTGCGTAAGGCCAGTAGCCCCCGTAAGGCCAGGTCGATGCGCCGAGCTGGCTGGAGAAGTTGATGACCTTCGAACCGTCGTGCAGGCGCGGCAGGAATACGCTGAGCACGCGCAGCGGGCCTTTCAGCATGATCTCGATCGAATTGTCGAAGTCGTCCCAGTCGATCCCGTCGAACTGCGGTTCCGCCTTACCGGTGACGCCGGCGACATTGTACAGCACGTCGATCGGTTCGCCGCCGGTCTCCGCCGCGCCCGAGGCGACCGAGGCATTGTCGCCCACGTCCATCGCGTGGACCGTGATCCTGCCGTCCGAGGAGGCTGCCAATTCGTTGAGCGCGGCCGCGCCCGAGGGATCGCGGGCGAGGGCATAGACCCGGTCGCCGCGCTCGGCATGCTGCTTGACGAGTTCGTACGCGATGCCGCGCGCTGCTCCGGTGATTGCCACTGTCGCCATCGGGATATCCTTTCCTTCGATGCCCGGTTTTCGGGATTCGTTATCGGGAGCAACTCTGGAAGAGGGAGCGGGCTGGCGACACCTGTGACTTTTGAGAGAAGCGTGGGTGCGGCTGAGAGAAGCGTGGGTGCGGCGACCCTTCGACAAGCTCAGGGTGAGCGAAGGTAGGGCTGTGTTCCCGATGCCGCTCAGGCTGAGCTTGTCGAAGCCCCCGCCGCATCCTCACTCAGCTTCTGCATCGTGCGTGCGGCGAAGCGGCGCAGGCGGTCGATCCGCGTGTCGTCGAAGATCGGCTTGTGCAGGAGCATCCCGGCATGCATCGCGCTGGTGAAGTCGTGCGCGAGTTTCAGGTTGTCCCAGTCCTCTCGCCATTGCGGGAAGGCCTCGATCATCTCGCTCGCCCAGATGGCGTCGTAGCGGCGCGCGGCGGGTTCGAAGATCGCCGCCAGTTCCGCGTCGGTGCGGGCCGCGACGGCCAGTTCCAGCCATGCCGCATAGTCCTGCGTCTGGACCGAGCGCCAGTGGGCATCGCAGGCCAGTTCGATCATCGGCTCGTCCGTGCGGCGCGAGACCGCGTCGAAGTAGTCGGCGAGGAACGTGCGCATCCGGTGGTAGACGACCTGATCGACGACGGCGGACACGAGTTCCATTCTGGTCTGGAAGTGATGGTGCATCGTCCCGCGCGACACCTCGCTGGCGCTCGCCACCGCGGCGGTGGTGAGGCCGGGGTAGCCGCTCTCCACGAGGCAGTCGATCGCTCCGGAAACCAGCCGCTCGCGCATCATCGCGCTCTTGCGTTTTTGCCACTTTTCGGGGACGCCATTCTCCGGCAGGCGAGCATGGAGTTCGGGCATGAGCGCGTTGAGCATCCGGTCCTGCAGTGCCTCGGCCTTCATCGTCCTTCCCCCGTATCCCTTTGTTTCCCTGCGCTATCAGCGGGTTCGCCCGAACCTATCCTAAGTCGCAGGTTAGCAGATGCGCCCGAGCGTAGCATAAAAACCGGCAGTTGAGCCGGTTTATTTATCGCCGGCCGCACTCAAGGCCAGAGGCGCGCAAGAAAACAGACGCGCCCTGTCCGGGAACGGGAGATGGAAGGCATGCTCAGTACACGCGCGCAATCCGTCCGGAGGCCAGCCTCTTGGACACTCTGACGACCACCCGCTTCGACCTCGAGGCTGAGGTCCGCGACCTGGCCGCGCGGCGCGACATCGCCGATGCGGCGGCGCGCTATATGCGCGGGCTCGACCGGCTGGAACCGGACATGCAGCGCAGCGCCTTCCATGACGATGCCGTGATCGACTGCGGGTTGATGCAGGGCGACGCCGACGAATTCGTCGCCTTCTCGCAGGGTTTCCTCGCCGACATGAACGCGACGCATCACCTGCTGGGCCAGTCGCGCATCGCGGTGGAGGGCGAGCGGGCTTCGGGCGAGTGGTATTTCCAGGCCTGGCATTCGGCGCCTTCGCCCGATGGCGGCGTGCGCGACCTGTTCATTTCGGGCCGCTACCTCGACGAATACGCCTGCCGCCAGGGCGAATGGCGCATCGTGCGCCGCGTGCTGGTGACCGACTGGGTCAAGGACGATCCCGGCACGCTCGACTTCTTCGCCGCCAACCCCGGAGCCCCGCGCGGCGGCCGCCGGGGTGCGGACCCCAGCCAGACATAATCGACAGGACGAGAGGCACCATGAACATCCAGACCAAGGTTTCCCGCTACTCGCAGGAATTCGATCCGCCCGTCCGCGGCGACACCATCACCGCCGACCGCTACACCACCAAGGAATGGATGGACGGCGAGATGAAGAACCTGTGGCCCAAGGTCTGGCACCTTGGCGGGTTGCTGGCGGAACTGGAGGAGCCGGGCGACATCATCCGCCACAACTTCGCCAAGGAGTCGGTCATCATGGTCAAGCAGGAAGACGACTCGATCAAGGCGTTCTACAACTCCTGCCCGCACCGGGGTAACCGGCTCGTGCTGGGCGAGATGGCCAGCGTGCCGCGCATCGTCTGCGGCTATCACAACTGGACCTTCGACCTCGACGGCACCCTCGCCAAAGTGCAGGACCCCGACGATTTCGAAGGCGGCACGCCCTGCGGCAAGGTCCACCTTTCCGAACTGCGCTGCGAGACATGGGGCCCGTTCGTGTTCTGGTGCATGGACGACGACGTCGCCCCGCTGCACGAATGGCTCGAACCGTTCCCCGAGCGCCTGAAGGGCTACGGCATCGAGAACTGGGTGCGGGTGCTCAACGTCTCGGCCGATGCGGACTTCAACTGGAAGATCATCCGCGACAACTTCAACGAGAGCTATCACCTCCCGACGATCCACCCCGAACTGGCGACCTTCATCAACGACGGCTTGCCCGATACCCTGTTCGAGATGTACCCCTCGGGCCACAACTCGATGTGGATGAAGGGCCATCAGGCGACCACCCGCGTCGATTACCACACCTCCGAAGTGCCCGCTCCGCTGGGCGAGGCGGCGCGCGCGTGGGGCATCGATCCCGAGGAATACAACGGTCGCACGGGTGATCTGCGCGAAGCGATCATCGAGGCGAAGCGCCGCCTCGGTCCGGGGCGCGGCTACACCAATTACGACAACATGAGCGACCAGCAGCTGGTGGACTACTTCCACTGCACGCTGTTCCCCAACCTGACGCTGACCATGAGCCCCGAGCAGTTGCAGGTCCTGCGCACCGAGCCGCACCCCACCGATCCGGAGAAGTGCGTGTTCCAGCACTGGTGCCTCTACCCGCCGGTGGAGGGCATGAAGGAGGTCTTCACCCCGCTCGGCATGCTGCCGCTCCAGCATGACGCGGTCGCGCGCCATTCGGTCTACGGCGACGGCGTTTCGGTGGGCTATGTGGCGGATCAGGACCTGTCGATCGGCACCAGCCAGCAGCAGGGCCTGAACTCGCGCGGGTTCAAGGGCTGCATCCTGCCGGGTCAGGAAAAGCGCATCCAGCGCTTCCACGAACTGCTCAACGATTACGTGAAGGGCGCGCCGGAATAATGGTCGCGCCCGGCGTTCCGGGCTCCCACGTCATGCAGGTGGCCTTCATGGTTGAAGACCTTGAGGCCGCCTGCATGGACTGGGTGCGTACCACTGGAATCGGGCCGTTCCTCACCGTGCCGCATGTGGTGCTGGAGGAATATTCCTATTGCGGTCGGCCTGCCTCGGGTCTGGATTTCTCGGTGGCGATCGCGCAGTCCGGTGGCGTGCAGATCGAGCTGATCCAGCAGCATTGCGACAACCCTTCCGCCTACCGCGATACGGTGGCGAAGGGGCAGGGCGGCTTCCACCACCTCGCGATCTACACCGATGATTACGATGCGATGCATGCGCGCTATACGCAGCAGGGCTTCGTGACGGCGGTGGATGGCAGCTTCGGCGGCTTTCGCTTTTCCTACATCGACACCTCGGCGACGCTCGGCTGCATGATCGAGCTGATCGAGGAAAACCCGCTGCAGGGCGAATTCTTCGCCCGCATCGCCGGTGCCGCGCAAGGCTGGGACGGCTCCGACCCGATCCGCCCCGGCTTTCCCGTAGCGGCGCAATAAGAGAGGATCTTGCTTCAATGACAGCCTGCCCCATCGAGGATCGTCTGGCGATCCAGGACCTGCTCGTGTCCTATGCCCATGCCGTCGACAGCCTCCACGACCTCGACGGCATCTGCGCCGTCTTCGTGGAGGACGCGGTGTTCGACCTGTCGGGCATCGGTTTTCCCAGCCTCAATGGACACGGCGAGATCCGCAAGTTCTTCGAGGACACCTTCGCGGCGATGGCGGCTCACGCGCATTACCTGACGAACTTCGCGATCACCGCCTACGACGGCGATACCGCGTCGATCCGCGCCTATGTGATCGGCATGGGCAAGTACAAGGCGGGCGGCGGGATCACCGTCAACGGGCGCTACTACTTCGACGTCGTGCGCACGTCCGAGGGCTGGAAGGCCAAGCGCTACACGATGGATTTCCTGATCCCGATCGAGGGTTGAGGAGAAACGTATCTCCTACCTTCGTCATTGCGAGCGCAGCGAAGCGATCCAGGGCAACGCAAACCGCCCTGGATCGCTTCGCTGCGCTCGCAATGACGATGATTGAGGGTTGCGGGGTTTACGCCTCCAGCGTCACCCCGAATATCTCCTTCCGCGGCCAGCCGTCATCCGCATAGACCGCCTCCGGCATGCCCGCGCCGTAGAGCTGCACGCCGAATCCGGTGATCTCCCATTGCTCCAGATGCGCGCGCATGTCGGCGTAGGGCGGGTCGGCGAAGTGCTGGAGCAGGTCCTTCTCACTCTCCCATTCCTCGTAGACCTGGATCACGCCGGGATCGATCGGATCGACCGCCCAAGTATAGGCGAGGCAACCCTTCTCCTCCCGCGCGGCGAGGATATGGTCGCGGCCCGTGGTGATGATCTCGGCGCAGGTGCTCTCGTCGCCCGCGTAGCGCAGCCAGCCGGCCACGATGATGCGCATGGATTTGTCCTCTCTTGGTTGTGTCGCGAAGGCTAGGGGCGCCCTGCGCGCCGCGCCGCTCTCACTTTGCACAGGTGGTCCGGCGCGGCGCGGCGGGCCAAGTCCCCTGGCAGAGAAAAAACGGAGAGAGCGGAATGACGGGACGGATCGAAGGCAAGGTGGCGCTGGTCACCGGCGGCGCCTCGGGGCTGGGCGAGGCGATCGTCCGCCGCTACGTAGCCGAGGGTGCGGCGGTGCTGGTCGCCGATATCGACGCGGCTGCGGGCGAGCGGCTGGCCGCCGACCTCGGCGCGGCGGCGCATTTCGTCCCCCTCGACGTGACGCAGGAAGACCAGTGGATCGTCGCCTTCGCGCGGGCGGAGGAACTGCACGATCGCCTCGATGTGCTTGTGAACTGCGCCGGGATCACCACCGTCGGTTCGGTGGAGGCGCTGACTCTGGACGCTTTCCGCCATGAACTCGACGTGGATCTTGCCGGGCCGTTCCTTGGCTGCAAGCATGTCGTTCCGCTGATGAAGCGCACCGGCGGTTCGGTCATCAACATCGCCTCGATGGCGAGCATCCGTGCCCGGGACTATCTGGCCGCCTACAACGCCGCGAAGGCGGGCGTCACCCACATGACCAAGTCGATCGCGTTGCACTACGCGCACGAGAAGTACGGCATCCGCTGCAATTCGGTGCATCCCGGCGTGATCCACACGCCGATCCTCGACAAAGTGCTGGCGCAGTCCGACCAGCCCGAAAAGCTCTATGCCGAATGGGTCGCGGGCCACCCGATCGGCCGTCTCGGCAAGCCGGAGGAAGTGGCGGCGCTGTGTCTCTACCTCGCCAGCGACGAAAGCGCCTTCGCCACCGGCGCGGAGTTCGTGCTGGACGGCGGCTCGTCGCTCTGAAATCCGTCATTGCGAGCGTAGCGAAGCAATCCAGGGCCGTATGAGGCTGCCCTGGATTGCTTCGCTACGCTCGCAATGACGAAGCAAAAGTTAGGCGGTTTCCTCAAGCTCCGGGGCGGGTTCGTCCTGCCCCAGCACGCCCTTCCAGAAGTGTACGATGTTCTCCGCATTGACGCCCCACGAGAAGCGGCTGACGTGCTCGGCCACTTGCGCCTGCGTCGGCGGATCGGCGAGGATGTCCTCCACCGCTGCCGCGATGGCGTCGGGGGTGCGCTCGGCGATGCGCCCGGCGCTGGCGTCGCTGACAATCTCGCGCGCGCCGCCGATGTCGGGGATGACGATCGGGGTGCCGCAGGCGAGGCCCTCCACCCACACGTTCGCCAGCCCCTCGCTGGCCGAGGGCAGCACCAGCACGTCCGCCGCGCACAGGACGTGCGGCAGCAGTTCGTGATCGACGAGGCCGAGGAACTGCACGCGCTCTGCCACGCCTAGGCGCTGGGCGAGGGCTTTCAGCCGTGCCTCGTCCTCGCCGCTACCAGCCAGCGCAAGGCGGGCTTCGGGCAGGCGACACAGCGCCTCGATCACCAGCGCCTGTCCCTTGCGCGGGATCAGCGCGCCGGGCGTCACCAGCAGCGGACCTTCCGACCAGATGCCAAGGTTCGGCATCGCCGAGACGAGAGCGCGGGCGGCGCCGCGCTCGATGGGATGGAACTTCTCGCGGTCGAGGCCGGTGTAGTGGATATCGATCCGGTCGGCGGGCATGCCGAGCTGGATCATGTCCTCGCGCAGCGCCTGACTGACCGCGAGCAGCCCGGCGGACTGGTGCGCCGCCTCCAGCATCTGTTTCAGCGCATGGGGGCGCTGGCCCCAGAAATGGATGTCCGCTCCGCGCGACTTGATTGTCAGCGGAATGCCCAGTTCGCGCGCGACGATCGCGGCGGCCGGGCCGTCCGGGAAGAAGAACTGCGCATCGACGAGGTCGAAGGGCTTCTCCTTGTGCAATTTGCGCACCAGCGGCAGCACGGTGCGGGCGATGCGCCCCGGATTGGTGTCACCGCCGACTTTCGGGAACGTGGTGAACTTGGGGTAGTGGACCTTGAGGCCCACCGCGTCGCTCACCTCCGGAATGTCCTTTAGCCGCGCGTAGGGCTCGCGCGTGGAGAGTGGCCAGGGCGGGATGCCGATGGGGCTCACCATCGTCAGTTCCACCTGACCGCTGGCGACGACTGCGCGCATCTGGTTGCCGACGAAGACCCCGAACGAGGGCTTCACCGGGTTGGGAAACAGCGTGGCGATGGACAGGACGTGCATGGATTTCCCGTGGCGGCCGAGAGTCAGAGCTTGCGGATCAGAGCTTGCGGACCAGCATTTCGGCAACCGCGAGCCAGGCGGGTTGTTCCACCGCGACCGGGCTTTTGCCAGCGGCGGGCGGCAGGAGGGTGACGGCCTGTGCTCTACCCTCGGTAAGCCGACCGAACGCGAAGCGTCCGCCCTGCATGGGCGCGAGGACGTCGCGGTTGAGCAGGTCGGTGGCCTCTTCCGGACGGTGCTGGCGCAGCCACAGCTGGTCGCCCTCGCGGTATTCGCCGACGGCGGCGTCTACGGAAACGACCACCCACGGCGCGTCGGCGGAGAGATCGTTGGGCAGCACGGCATCGACCGGCTTCTTCAGCGCCTCGGCGCCCTTGGTGCCCAGCGTGGCGACGAGGCGGGCGGGCTCGGCGCCTTCGGAGCGCAGAAGCGTTTCCGGCTCCACCTGCAGCGCGGCGGCGATGCGGTTCATCCATACTAGCGACAGGTTGCGCATGCCGGTTTCGAGGCGACCGATGGTCTGCGCGGTGGTCGGCGGATCGCAGGCCAGCGCCACGTCGGCCAGCGTCATGTTCTTCTGGCGGCGGATGTCGCGGATGCGGTTTATCATGCGGAGCCTCTGTAACCGATTTGGTTTGAGAGGGCTATCGGCCGATTGGCGGGGTTTGGCAAGACGGCATCAGATACTTCGTCATTGCGAGCGCAGCGAAGCAATCCAGAGTGGCGTAAACCGCCCTGGATTGCTTCGCTGCGCTCGCAATGACGAACGGGGGGCAGAACAAGGGCCTCAGCCCTCGACCTGCTCAGCCAGTTCCAGCCAGCGCTCCTCGGCGTTGTCCTTCTCGGTCCGCGCCTTGGCGATGGCGTCGGTCAGCGCGGCGAACTTCTTCGGGTCGCGCGTATAGAGCGCCGGGTCGGACAGTGCCGTCTCGTCGCGCGCGATCAGGCCCTCCAGTTCCTCGATCCGCTTGGGCAGCAGTTCGTAGTCGCGCTGGTCCTTGTACGAGAGCTTGGCCTTCTTCGCGGGCATCTGCGGCGCGGCGGCTGCGGTTTCCGCCTTGGCCTTCTTTGCCGCGCCCACGGTACGCTCGCGGCGCTTGGCCTCCCAGTCGGCATAGCCGCCCGCGATCACGTCGATGTGGCCCGAGCCGTCGAGGCCCAGCGTGATGTTCACTGTTCGGTCGAGGAAGTCACGGTCGTGGCTGACGATCAGCACGGTGCCGTCGTAGTCCGAGATCACTTCCTGCAGCAGGTCGAGCGTTTCCAGATCGAGATCGTTGGTCGGCTCGTCGAGCACCAGCAGGCTGGAGGTGGTGGCGAATTCGCGCGCGAACAGCAGGCGCGAACGCTCGCCGCCCGAGAGGGTGCCGACCTTGGCTTCGACCAGCCCCGGATCGAACAGGAAGTCCTTGAGATAGCCCTGGATGTGCTTGCGCACCCCGCGCACGTCGATCCAGTCGCTGCCTTCGGCCAGCACGTCGCGGATGCGCATTTCCGGCTCCATGCGGCTGCGCTGCTGGTCGATCACGGTGGGCTCCATGCTGGCGGCCTGCGTGATCGTGCCGGAATCGGGCTGCATCTCGCCCATCAGCAGCTTGAGCAGCGTGGTCTTGCCCGAGCCGTTGGCGCCCACGATGCCGATGCGGTCGCCGCGCTGGATGCGCAGGGAGAAGTCCTTGATGACCGTGCGGTCTCCGAAGGCCTTGGTCACCTTGTCGGCGACGATCACCGACTTGGTCTTGCTGTCGTTGGCGACGACTTCCAGCTTGGCCGCGCCCTGCGGGCCGACCATCGCGGCGCGGGTGGCGCGCATTTCCCACAGCTTCGCCAGACGGCCCTGATTGCGCTTGCGGCGCGCGGTTACGCCGCGTTCCAGCCAGTGCGCCTCGATCTTGAGCTTGGCGTCGAGCTTCTGCGCTGCGCGCGCTTCCTCGGCGTAGACTTCCTCTTCCCACGCCTCGTAGCCGCCGAAGCCGATGTCCTTGCGGCGCAGGCCGCCGCGGTCGAGCCACAGCGTCGCGTTGGTCAGGCGGGTGAGGAAGGTGCGGTCGTGGCTGATGACCACGAAGGCGCCGTTGTAGCGCTGCAGCCACGATTCCAGCCAGTCGATCGCGGCGAGGTCGAGGTGGTTGGTCGGCTCGTCGAGCAGCAGCAGGTCGGGCTCCATCGCCAGCGCACGGCACAGCGCGGCGCGGCGGCGTTCACCGCCCGATGCGCTGGCGGCTTCGCGCGAGAGGTCGATGCCGAGCTGGTCGGCGATCGCCTCGACTTCGTGCCGGGCAGGCGCATCATCGCCGTGGATCGCGAAGTCGAGCAGGGTGTCGTAGCCGGTGAAGAACGGGTCCTGCTCCAGCGTGACGACGCGCGTGCCGGGCTGCACCGAGCGGGTGCCCTTGTCGGCATCGACGATGCCCGCCAGCAGCTTGAGCAGCGTGGTCTTGCCGGCGCCGTTGCGGCCGATCAGCGCCAGCCGGTCGCGCGGTCCCACGTTGATGTCGAGGCCCTGAAAGAGCCAGCCATTGCCCTGGACGAGGCCGAGGTTTTCCCAGCTGAGGATCGGTGCGAGTGCCATGGGCCGCGCCCTACAGGGGAGCGGCGGGGAAGGGAAGGGCCGCAAATCCTCCTTGTCGCGCAGCGATGGGGAGGGGGACGGCCGACGCAGTCGGTGGTGGAGGGGGAATACGCGCCCCCTCCGTCAGCCCTGCGGGCTGCCACCTCCCCATCGCTGCGCGACAGGGAGGATCAGGTTTGCGTTGCCCATCGGCCACACCGGAAACCTGTCTGCCACCTTCCCGCCACATTCAGGACTTGTTCAAGCCTTCAACTTTAGGCACCGAAGCCGTGATGAAAAGGATTTCGACCCTCCTTGCGGCGCTGGCCGTGCTTCCCGCTCTGATTGTTCCGGTGGCGCATGCTTCCGGCGGCGAGCAGGGCGAACTGCGGCGCGAGCGCCGCGCCGGCAACGTGCTGCCCCCGCGCGAGATCGAGCGCGAAGTACTGCCCCGCATGTCGGGAATGCAGTACATCGGGCCGGAGTACGACCCGGCGGCGATGACCTATCGCCTCAAGTTCATCAAGAACGGGAAGGTATATTTCGTCGATGTGGATGCCCGGACGGGGCGCATCATCGGCCAGTCGCGCTAGAGCGCTCGTACGGGAACGGGCCGGGAACTTAGCGACGCCCTGTTGCTTGACCGTTTCACCCTTTCGGCCCATCTCAACCTCGTTCATGTTAGGAGGACGGTACATTGCGCATCCTGATCGTCGAGGATGAGCCCACCCTGGGCAACCAGCTCAAGACCACGCTGGAGCAGAACGGCTATGCCGTGGACCTCTCCGCCGATGGCGAGGATGGGCATTTCCTCGGCTCCACCGAAGACTACGACGCGGTGATCCTCGACCTTGGCCTGCCCGAGATCGACGGGTTGACCGTGCTGGGCATGTGGCGCCGCGAGGGCCGCACGTTCCCGGTGCTGGTGCTGACCGCGCGCGACAGTTGGTCGGACAAGGTCGCGGGCCTCGATGCCGGCGCCGACGACTATCTGGCCAAGCCGTTCCAGACCGAGGAGCTGATCGCCCGCCTGCGCGCGCTGATCCGCCGCGCCTCGGGCAATACCTCCAGCGAGCTGACGGCGGGGCCGGTGCGCCTCGACACCCGCTCGGGCCGCGTCACGCTGTCTGGCGAGCCGGTCAAGCTGACCGCGCAGGAATACAAGCTGCTGTCCTACCTGATGCATCACAAGGGCAAGGTGGTCAGCCGCACCGAACTGATCGAGCACATCTACGATCAGGATTTCGACCGCGATTCGAATACGATCGAGGTCTTCGTCACGCGCATCCGCAAGAAGCTGGGTGCCGATGTCATCACGACGATCCGCGGCCTTGGATACAGTCTCGACGATCCCGCCGAACCCGGCCGCGGCTGACGCCGCCCCATCTCAGGCGCCCGTGAAGCGGGCCGGTAGTACCGGCTCGCTCGCGCGGCGCATGATGCTGATCGCGGCGGGGTGGATATCATTCCTCCTGCTCGCGGGCGGACTGGCGCTCGACCACACCGTCACCGGCATCGTCACGCGCAACTTCGACGAACAGCTGGGCTACATGCTGACCGGCATGATCGGCTCGGCCGAGATTTCGCAGGACGGCGAGGTTTTCTTCCTGCGTCCCTTGGGCGACCAGCGGTTCCTCGAACCCAATTCCGGCCTCTACTGGCAGATTCGCGCCAAGGGGCACGAGGATTTTCCCTCGCGCTCGCTGTGGGATCGCAGCCTGAACGTGCCGGACGGCCACTTCGACGCCGAAACCCACGTCTACGACAGCTTCCAGTTCGAGGGCGAGCCGCTTCGCGTGATGGAGCGCTCGATCATCCTGCCGGGCAGCGATGCCAAGTGGATGTTTACCGTCGCGGCCAGCCGCAAGGACCTCGACGACCAGATCAAGATGATCCGCTCGATCCTGGTCTACAGCTTCGTCGCACTCGGCGTCGGCCTGCTGCTGATGGCGGGGATGCAGACATGGTACGGCCTGTTTCCGCTTCGCCATGTGCGCCGCGCGATCCAGAAGCTGCGCACCACCGGCTCCAGCCGCGTCAACGATCCGCTCCCGCGTGAGGTCGAGCCGCTGGTGAACGAACTGAACGCGCTGCTCGCTCATACCGAGCGGCAGGCGGAGGAGGCGCGCACCCATGCGGGCAACCTCGCCCATGCCCTCAAGACGCCGCTGACGGTGGTGATGAACGCCGCCACGGCACAGGCGCCGGACCTTGCCGACACCGTGATTCGCGAGGCGGCGGTGATGCGCCGTCAGGTCGACCATCACCTTGCCCGCGCCCGCGCCGTCGGGCGCCGCGCTGTCGGCCAGTCACGTGCCGAGGTCTGGCCGAGCCTCGAGGCGGTGATGCGCGCGGTCGAGCGGCTCTACGACCAGACCCGCCTCGATCTCGACGGTAACCACGACGCCATCGTGGCGATGGAGAAGCAGGACCTCGAGGAAATGCTCGGCAACCTGATCGAGAATGCGGCCAAGTACGGCGGCGGCAGCGTCTTCGTCACCGTCGATGCGGCGAAGAACGAGCGGTTCTGCGAAATCTGGATCGAGGACGACGGCATGGGCATCCCCGAGGCCGAGCGCACCCGTATCTTCGATCGCGGCGCGCGGCTCGATACCGGAAAGCCCGGCACCGGCCTGGGGCTTGCGATCGTGCGCGATGTGGTGGAGATTTACGGCGGCACCGTCGAACTAGACGAGAGCGAGGATCTGGGCGGGCTGCTGGTGAAACTGAAGCTGCCGCGGACTGGGGCGTAAGACGTTTCCCGGCACATTTTTCGGGGTAACCGCTCCTGTCACGGCTTGCGGTCGCGGGCAGGGCGGCTATCTGCGCCGCATAGCCAATTCAGGAGCATTCATGAGCAAGCCCATCAACGTCCCGCTGACTTCGGACGAGATCGAAATGCTGGTCGACGCACTGGAAGTCGATCTCGAGGGTTACCTCGAATCGGCCAAGGAAGCGCGCGGCAACGGCAACCGCGACGACGTCGCGACCTTCACCGAGGCGGCGACGCGCATCCAGACGCTGATGGCGCGCCTGCAGGGTCTGGTGGAAGAGTAAGTCGCTAATTCCTCCCCGAGCTTGCTCGGGGAGGGGGACCGCCGACGAAGTCGGTGGTGGAGGCGGAGAGGGCACAGCCCCTACGTCGCTGCCACCTCCCCGAGACAAGCTCGGGGAGGAACCTAACCCTCGTTCTTCGCCCGCTCGTGGTGGCGGATCACTTCGTCGATGACGAAGCGGATGAACTTCTCACCAAAATCGGGGTCGAGATGCGCGTCCTCGGCCAGCTTGCGCAGGCGGGCGATCTGGCGCTCCTCGCGGCCGGGGTCGGAGGCGGGAAGGTCGGTCTTCGCCTTGTATTCGCCCACGGCCTTGGTGATCCGGAAACGCTCGGCGAGCATGTGGATCAAGGCTGCATCGATGTTGTCGATGCTGGAGCGAAAGCCCGCAAGCACGGGGTCGACGGTGCCGACGGTCGAGGAAGTCTGCTGAGTCATCGCAGCGCCCGCTAGCACGGGTTTCCCACTTCTGCCAATCCGGTTGCGGCCACGGTTGATACCGTTTGCACTTGCGTTGCGGTCGCCTTGAGCCCAAAGCGCGCAGCGATGAGCGCAGATATCGTCCCCCTGCAGACGCGCAGGCAGCAACCCTCCCTGGCTCCCATGCTGGCGCTTACCGCGTCCGGCATGAACAGCGTCAATGCCGTCATTCTCGACCGCATGCAGAGTGAGATTCCCCTTATTCCGGCCCTTGCCGGGCACTTGATCTCGGGCGGCGGCAAGCGCATGCGCCCAATGCTGATGGTCGCGGCTGCGGAGCTGTGCGGCTACCAGGGCAACCGCCACCACAAGCTGGCCGCCGCGGTGGAATTCCTCCACACCGCCACGCTGCTTCACGACGACGTCGTCGATGGTTCGGACATGCGCCGGGGCAAGGCTGCCGCGAACATCGTGTTCGGCAATCCGGCGACGGTGCTGGTGGGCGACTTCCTGTTCACCCGGGCCTTCGAACTGATGGTCGAGGACGGCAGCCTCAAGGTTTTGCGGGTCTTCTCCAAGGCCAGTTCGATCATCGCGGCCGGCGAGGTCGACCAGTTGACCGCGCAGCGCCGGATCGAGACGAGCGAGGATCATTACCTCCAGATCATCGGTTCCAAGACCGCCGCGCTCTTCGCCGCCGCCACCCGCATTTCCGCGATCGTCGCGGAAAAGAGCGAGGCGGAGGAAATGGCGCTCGACGCTTATGGCCGCAACCTGGGCATCGCGTTCCAGCTGGTCGACGATGCGATCGACTACGATTCGGACGTCGGCGAATCGGGCAAGGACAAGGGCGACGATTTCCGCGAGGGCAAGATGACCCTGCCGGTGATCCTCGCCTACGCGCGCGGCAATGCCGAGGAGCGCAAGTTCTGGGAGGACGCCATCGCCGGTTTCCGCACCGAGGACGAAGACCTCGCTCATGCGGTCGAACTGATCAACCGCCATGGCTGCGTCGAGGCGACCCGCGAGCGGGCACGGCTCTACGCCCAGCGCGCGATCGACGCGATTGCAGGCTTCCCGGCGGGCGAGGCACGCAACGCCATGGCCGAGGCGGTGGAGTTCGCCGTCGCGCGGCGGTATTGAGCTGAGGCTCGCTCCTCCGGACGGGCGCCGGAGCCACAGTCCACAGAGATTGCGACACTCTGCAACAAAGCCGTAATTGCAGCGCGAGCACGGCTCGCTTAATGAGGCGTGCCATGCCCTCCTACGCCGACAGGGGCGGATACCAATCCGGTTCGCCTCGCCAACGCCTGATCTCCTCACTGCTGTCGGCGGCGATCATCGTGATCGCCTTGCTGATCGCGATCTATCAGACGGCGGTGGCCCCTCTGCGCGAGAAGGCGAAGAACCCCGTCACCTTCAACGTCGAGGGCGAGGACGCCGATACTGGCGCCAAGTCTCCCGAACCCGCCAAGAAGGCGGAGAAGGTCGAGAAGGACCAAGTCGAGCAGCCCAAGGTTCAGGTCGAGACCCCGGTCCAGCCGGTCGAGAAGCCGACCCAGACGGCCGAGAAACCCGCCTTCAGCTTTCTCAAGCTCTCCAAGTCGGACATGGCGGCGGCGGACATCGGCGGCATGAAGAGTTCGGGCAGCGGTAGCCCCTCGGGCGGCGGCAACAGTGGCTCCACGTATGGCCCCGGCGAGGGGCCGGGCGGCGCCACGCTCTATAATGCAGACTGGTTCCGCAGGCCCACCGATGCGCAGCTCGGCGGCTACATGCCCGCCAATGCTCCGCCCGAGGGCTGGGGCATGGTCGCCTGCCAGACGATCGATCACTATCACGTCGAGAACTGCCAGATCCTCGGCGAATCGCCACGCGGTTCCGGCTATGGGCGCGCGGTGCTCAATGCGGCGTGGCAGTTCCAGGTGATCCCGCCGCGCATCAACGGTAAGCCGCAAGTCGGCGAATGGGTCCGCATCCGCATCGATTACGGCGTGCGCCGCCCGACCTGATCCTTACCCGGCGACGGCATTCCAGCGCGCGCTGCCCGGCTGGGCGAGGCGATCCAGCACCCTCTCCAGCGTCATGGGCCGTGCGATGAAATAGCCTTGCGCCAATGAGAAACCTGCCAGCCGTGCGCTTACGAGCTGGTTCTCTGTCTCGATACCTTCGATCACGCATTCCAGCGAAAGCGAGCGGGCGAGGTGGCGGATCGCCGTTATCAGGCGGCGGCCCGATGCCTCGTCCAGCCGCACCGCGAAGCTGCGGTCGATCTTCACCATGTCCAGCGGCAACTGGTGGAGCGACGACAAACTGGAATATCCCGTGCCGAAATCGTCGAGGGCGATACGCATTCCGGTCTGTCGCAGCCTTTCGAGAGCGGCGCTGGCGATGGCGAACTCCGAGATCAGCGAGGATTCGGTGATCTCGATCAGCACGCGGCGCGGATCGCAGGCGGAGGCCGCGACGCGCTGGAGCAGGGCATCGATCGTCTGTGGGTTGCAGATGTCGTTGCCCGACAGGTTGAACGACAGGCGCAAGCCCGCCGGCAGCCGCGCCAAGGCATCGAGTGCTTTGCCGAAGAGAGTCAGAGTGACTTCGCGAGCGCGGCCTACGCGCTCCGCCGAGGCGATCAACAGTTCGGGCGCGATGTGGCCCAGTCGCGGCGAGTGCCAGCGGGCAAGGCATTCGACGCCGATGGTGTCGAGGTCGTCGGTTGCGACGATCGGTTGGTAGTTGAGTGACAACTCGCTTTCGAGGTCAGCCAACTGCAGCGCAGCGTCCAGCGATTGCTCGCTGCGTATCAGTCTTTCCAGTTCCTGCGAGAACAGCACGCACTGGCCGCGCTTGTGGTTCTTTGCGTGATAGAGCGCGAAGTCGGCGCGGTCGAACAGCAGGTTGGCACTGGCGGCGGTCTCCGGATACACCGCGAGGCCAGCTGAACAGCCGACCGAGACTAGGATATCGCCGATGCGCGCGGGTTCGCGGATGGCGCGGCACAAGTCGTTGGCGACGCGCTCGGCTTCGGGCGGGCCACTCATGACGATCAGCCCAAACTCGTCGCCGCCGAGCCGGGCGACGATGGCGTCGGCGGGGCAAGCGGCGTTCATCCGAGCGCCGATGATCTGCAGCAGCCGGTCGCCGTGGGCGTGGCCATGAGTATCGTTGATCGGCTTGAAACGGTCGAGGTCGATGAGCCCGACGCTGAAGCGGTCCTCGGGCCCGGCGTGCTCCAGCAGCCCCTCGAGCGTCGTGAAGAAGAAGCGACGGTTGGGCATTCCGGTCAGCGCGTCGGTCTGGGCGAGGCGGGCGTTCTCCTCGCCGAGCGCCTGTGCCTGTTGGCGCTCTATGGTAAGAGCGCGCTGGGATGCCTCGAGATCAACGAAGGAATGGTAGGAATCACCCAGGATCTTGAGAATGCCGATGGCCACGAGGGTAATGTTGGCGGCGATGGCGATCAGCACTTCGCCGCCCGTGATCAGCGAATAAGTGAGGAAAGTGCCCAGAACCGTGACGCAGACCGCAAGCGCCGCGCGCGGCAGGAAATTGAGGCAGAACACGCAGCCCAGTACGGTCACCGAGACGAAGACGGCGACGTGGCCATGCTCGTAGGGTCCGCCATACTGGTCCAGCGTCAGCGACCAGGCGACGAACGCCATCGAGAAAATCACGGCGAAGGCATGCGTGCGGCGCAGTCGCCGGTCGACCGCTTCGAGTTCCAGATCCGAAGGCCTGACGGGGCGGGTCCAGAGGATCATGCGCAGAACGCACGCCGTGATCAGGATGCCTGGGATGGTGTAGACCAGCAGGGGCGGAGCAAGATGGCGATGGGTGAAGGCCAGAACGGCAGCGTTGATCGAAAGCAGTCCATAGAGCGGTGGTATGTGCTCTCGCAGGCGCAGATACTGCGCGACGCGAAGGGGATACTGACCGGCAACGTTCATGGTGTGCGCGTCTGCAATTCGAGAACGGGGGGCTCGCAAGCGGTCTCTGATACTATCCAAGTCTTTATGAAAAGTGCACATGTCGGGCGAAATGATCCCGTATCACAACCGATCCGGTGATTTTACGCATGGCAATAATGCTCTAAGGGCGCGTCTGTGAGCACCTTGCCGATCCATGCCGTCCTGCCTGATCTCCTGGCCGCCTTGCGCGCCGGGACGGGCGCCGTGCTCATCGCTTCGCCCGGTGCAGGCAAGACGACCGCGCTCGCGCCGACCCTGCTGGGCGAGGAATGGTGCAAGGGCACCGTGATCCTGCTCTCGCCGCGCCGTGTCGCCGCGCGGGCCGCCGCCGAGCGTATGGCCGGGCAGCTGGGCGAGGCGGCAGGCGAGACCATCGGCTACGTCACCCGTCTCGACGTCAAGCGCTCGGCCCGCACGCGTGTGGTGGTGATGACGGAGGCGATCTTCGTCTCGACGATCCTCTCGGACCCGGAGCTTCCCGGCGTGTCCGCCGTGCTGTTCGACGAGGCGCATGAGCGCCATCTCGACAGCGACCTCGGCCTGGCGCTGGCGATCGAAAGTCGCGCCGTACTGCGCGAGGACCTGCGGGTGGTCGTCATGTCCGCTACCATCGATGGGACCCGCTTCGCCCGGCTGCTGGGGGAGGGCACTCCGGTGATCGAGAGCGCGGGCAAAGCCTGGCCGCTCGACCTGCGCTGGCTCGGGCACGCGCCGGACAGGCGGATCGAGGACGCGGTCACATCGGCTGTCCTCACCGCCTGGCGCGACGTCGATGGCGATGTGCTGGCCTTCCTCCCCGGCGTTCGCGAGATCGAGCGAGTGACCGAGGGGCTGGCGCAGAAGCTGCCCTCTGCGCTGGTTCTACCGCTTCATGGCCAGTGCGAACCCGCCGCCCAGCGCGCGGCGATCCGGCGTGATCCCGAAGGCCGCCGCCGGGTAGTGCTGGCGACCGGGATCGCGGAGACTTCGCTGACGCTCGACGGCGTTTCGGTGGTGGTGGACGCGGGCCTCTCGCGCCGTGCCGAGTTCGACAAGGCAGCGGGCGTCACCCGCCTCGTCACGCACCGGGCAAGCCGGGCCTCGGCCGCCCAGCGTGCAGGCCGCGCCGCCCGTCAGCAGCCCGGCGTCGCCTATCGCCTATGGGAGGAAGCCGCGCATGCTGGGCGGCCCGAGTTCGATCCGCCGGAAATGCTGACCAGTGACCTCGCGCCGCTGACGCTGGCGCTGGCGCAGTGGGGCACGGGAGATCCCGCGGTGATGGCCTGGCTCGACCCGCCGCCCGCCCCGGCGCTGGAAGCGGCGCGCAAGGGCCTCGTCGCCCTGGGCGCGCTCGACGAAGCGGGGCGCATCACCGGTTTCGGCCGCAAGGTCGCCAGCCTGCCGATGGACCCGCCGCAGGCGGCGATGATCCTGCGCGCCTGCGAACATGGCGCCGCCGATGTGGCGGCGAAACTCGCGCTGCTCCTGCAGGAGCGTGGGCTAGGTGGCCGTAGTGACGACCTGACGCAGCGCCTTTCCCGCTGGGATGCCGACCGCGCGCCCCGCGCGCAGGCTTCGCGCAAGCTCGCGGTGGGCTGGGCTCGGCGGGCGGCGGGGCTGGTCGCTGCCGGTGCCGCGGAAGAGGTGCCCTTGGGCGTGCTTCTCGCCCTCGGCCGCCCTGACATGCTGGCGCGTCGCCGCGACGGCTCGGGCGAGACATGGCTGAGCGCGGGAGGGAGGGGCTACGTGCTCGATCCCGCCTCGCCGCTGGCCGCTCGCGAGTGGATGGTGATCGGTGACGCGCAGGGGCAAGCCAAGGGCGCGCGCATCCTTTCGGGCGCCTCGCTCGAAACGGCCGAGGTCGAGGCGTGGCTTGCCGATGCTATCGAACGCCGCACCGTGCTGCGCTGGAACGAGGCCGACGGCCGTGTGGAGGCGCGGCTGGAGCGTCGCCTCGGCGCGATCACGCTGGCGAGCGGACCTGATCCGTCGCCAGACTCGCAAGCGATCCGCGCCTTCGTGATCGAGCGCATCCGCCTCAAGGGTCTGCCCCTGGTGCCGCTGGGCAAGGGGGCCCAGAACTTCCTGCGCCGCGCGCGCTATGCGGGGATTGCGGCGTTGTCGGAAGAGGCGCTGCTGGAGGACCTTGAGGAATGGCTCGGACCGCTTCTGGGACGACGGCTTGATCAGCTCGACGGGGGCGCGGTGACGCAGGCCTTGCGCAATCGGCTGAGCTGGGATGACCAGCAGGCGCTCGACCGCCTCGCTCCCCCCGAGTTCCGCAGTCCCGCCGGTTCGACGCACCCGATCGACTATGAGGACGAAGGCGGCCCCTCGGTGGAAGTGCGCGTGCAGGCCTTGTTCGGCCTCGACCGGCACCCCGGCTTTGGTCAGCCCTCGCAGCCGTTGCTGCTCAAGCTGACCTCGCCTGCCGGCCGCCCGATCCAGACCACGCGCGACTTGCCCGGCTTCTGGCGGGGATCATGGCGCGACGTGCAGCGCGACATGAAAGGACGCTACCCGCGTCACCGCTGGCCGGATGAACCTTGGACCGAAGACCCTAGCCTCAAGACGCGCAATGCCTTCGAAGCAAGTCGCAAGGCGTGATTCGCGCTTGATTTCGGCAGCGATTCGGAGGCAAAGCGCTGGCTCATGAGCGCACGCATTTATCAACGCCCGAAGAACGCTATGCAGTCCGGCAAGGCGCTGCTCGACCAGTGGACCCTCGAGTTCACCCCGTCGGAGGCGAAGAAGCCCGATCCCCTTATGGGTTGGGCCGGCTCGGGCGACACGCAGCAGCAGGTCATCCTGCGCTTCCCAACTTCGGAAGAGGCCAAGGCCTATGCCGACAAGTACGGCATCGAGGCCGAGATCCACACCACCCCGCCACGCCGCCTCAAGATCCAGGCTTACGCCGACAACTTCCGCTGATCGTCCATCGCCCCGGCCCATGTCCGGGGCGACGTCGTTCTAACTGCTTGCATTCCCGTCAAACCATCGCCATAGGGCGCTCCGGGAGTCGGACGGGCGTTTGCGTCCGCCAACTTGGTCAGGTCCGGAAGGAAGCAGCCACAACGGGTTGCGGCGGGTCGTTCGGCTCCTTCATTTCTCTACATCGCTGAAATTTTATGGCTTTGTGCTCGTCAGGGCACGAAGGCTGTGGAACATGCGGGTGTTTCGACCGCTTTCCCCCTGACATCCCGGCCATGAACCCCTAGTTTGGCCGACGATGGACGATTCACGCGACATGTTCGGCGATACGCCCCCCTGGGACGATGACGACGGTACTGACGGGGCCGACGACGTGCCCGACGCCGCCGAACTGGAGGCGGCCGGGCAACAGTCCATGTTCGGCGATCCGGAGCCTGAGCCGCAGCCTACAGCCGCCGAACTCGAAGCGGCCGGGCAAAGCGCGATGTTCGCGGAAACTCCGAAGCCAGCCCCGGCCCCGGCCCCGGCTCAGACTGAATCTGTCGAAGCCTCCGCCCCAAAGGCGGCACCCGCCGGAACCACCGCGCAGCCCTACCGCGTGCTCGCGCGCAAGTATCGCCCGCAGACTTTCGCCGAACTGATCGGGCAGGAGGCGATGGTCCAGACCCTCGCCAACGCGATCAAGCGCGATCGGCTGGCCCATGCCTTCCTGATGACCGGCGTGCGCGGGGTCGGCAAGACCTCGACCGCGCGCCTCATCGCCAAGGCCCTCAACTGCATCGGCCCGGACGGGCAAGGCGGCCCGACGATCGACCCTTGCGGCCAGTGCGAACCTTGCGTCGCCATAGCAGAGGGCCGCCACATCGACGTCATCGAGATGGACGCCGCCAGCCACACCGGCGTTGACGACGTGCGCGAGATCATCGAGGCGGTCCGCTACGCCGCCGTCTCGGCGCGCTACAAGATCTATATCATCGACGAAGTTCACATGCTCTCGCGCAATGCTTTCAACGCGTTGCTCAAGACTCTTGAGGAACCGCCGGCGCACGTGAAGTTTCTCTTCGCGACGACCGAGGTGGACAAGCTGCCGGTCACGGTGCTGTCGCGCTGCCAGCGCTTCGACTTGCGCCGTATCCCCGCGCCGATGCTGGCGGGCCACTTCGCGCACGTCTGCGCAAAGGAAGGCGTCGAGGCCGAGGCCGAGGCACTTGCGATGGTTGCCGCCGCCGCCGAGGGTTCGGTGCGCGACGGCCTCTCGATTCTCGACCAGGCGATCGCCCACGCCGACCTCGACGGCGAAGGCCAGGTCCGCGCTGACAAGGTGCGTGACATGCTCGGCCTCTCCGACAAGAGCGTGCAGCGCAAGCTCATCGCCGCGATCCTGGACGGCAAGGGCGGCGACCTGCTCGACCTCGTCGCGCACCAGTTTGCGCTGGGTGTCGAGCCGATCGCGCTGATGCGCGGCCTCATGGACCTGACCCACCGCGTCGCCGTGGCGCAAGTCAGCGGCAGCGCCGAAGCGCACTCCACCGAGGAGCGCGAGGCGATCGAGGGGTGGGCGAAGTCGCTGCGGGCGGGGCAACTCCATCGCCTGTGGCAACTGCTGCTCAAGGGGCATGATGAGGTGAAGTCCGCGCCCGATCCGCTCGTCGCGGCGCAGATGGCGCTGCTGCGGATCATGCACGCCAGCGACATGCCTGATCCCGGCGCACTGGTCCGCAAGCTGGAGGAAATCGCCTCCCGCGCGCCCGCGGCTCCCGTGGCCGAGCAGGGAAGTGCCGTGTCGGGCGCGCCTGTCGCAACGTCACCGGCTGCGATCTCGCCGCGCTGGGAAGCGCTGGTCGATGACGTCGAGCATGCGGGTGAGATGTCCGCCGCGAACACCATGCGCATGCAGGTGCGGGTGGTCGAGCTTTCGCCCGGCCTGCTGCGCTATGCCCAGCCGCCGGGCTTCAACGAGGACATCGTTGCGGTTCTGCGCGGCGGTCTGCAGGCGGCCACAGGCGAGCGTTGGCAGGTCGAGAAAGTCGCTGGAGAAGGCGCGCCCACCCTCGTCGAAGTGCATCAGGTAAAGAAGACTGCCGACGCAGAGGCGCTGCGAACCTCACCATTGGTCGAGGCGACGCTGGCGGCATTCCCCGGCGCCGAACTCATTCAGGAAGATCGCCAGGCCGCCATCGGCGGGGGCGGCCGCAATTGGAGACGTTGAGATGAAGTCGATGGAAGAGATGATCCAGGCCGCGCAAGCCGCCGCCGAGACCATCCAGAAGCAGATGAACGAAACCCAGGGCAAGCTCGACCAGCTTGAGGTCGAGGGGCTTTCCGGCGGTGGTCTCGTCAAGATCCGCTGTTCGGCGAAGGGCCGCGTGATCGGCGTGGCGATCGACGACAGCCTGATGGTGGCCTCGGAAAAGCCGATCCTCGAAGACCTGATCGCGGCCGCCTACAACGACGCGCGCGTCAAGGCCGACTCGGTAGCGAACGAGGAACTCGCCAAGGCGCAGCAGGGCATGGGCCTGCCGCCGGGCTTCAAGCTGCCGTTCTAAAGCGCGTTTGCCTTTTCGGGGCTTCGACAAGCTCAGCCTGAGCGGTGGTTCGGGCTGAGCTTTTTTATCTCGTGCCAAGCCTGTCCGGCGGTTTGCTCCAAGTCCGCTCGCCCTGAGCCTGTCGAAGAGGACGCGCGCCTTTTCCCGTAGCTCTGAAACGGTGGCGAATCGCCGCGCTATTACTCGAAATCGGACCCAGCTACTGGTGCCCTCGCAACGTGATGAGGGTAATTTCCTGTAGCGAGCAGGCGGGTTTCCACGGCCTTTCGCCTCGAAAAGATTGCAAGGTGGCCAAAACCACCCATATCCTGCGGGAATATGCCGGGGTTGGGCCAAGATGCAGTCCCCGTGCGAGATGATTGGACAAGTGCATTGAACCTGCTTCCGCTTCTGCCGCTGCGTGACATCGTCGTTTTCCCGGGCATGGTCGTGCCTCTCTTCGTGGGCCGCGAAAAATCCGTGGCGGCACTCGAAGCGGCGATGGCCGGCGACAAGGACATCTTCCTGCTCGCCCAGCTCGATCCCAGCTGTGACGACCCGGATCGTGACGACCTCTACGACACCGGCGTGATCGCCAGCGTCCTGCAGCTGCTCAAGCTGCCGGACGGCACCGTGCGCGTGCTGGTCGAAGGGCAGGACCGCGCCCGCCTCGAAACCCTGCGCTCCGAAACCACGGATGAGGGCGAGATGCTGGTCGCAGGAGTTGAGGCGATAGCGCCGACCGAGGCCGAGGGCACCGAGGTCGAGGCGATGATGCGCACCGTCGTCGATCAGTTCAACGAATACGCCAAGCTCAACAAGAAGCTCAGCCAGGACGCGGGCGAACAGCTCGGTGATATTGAGGATGCGGCCAAGTTGGCCGACACCGTCGCCGCGCAGCTGTCGGCCAAGGTGTCCGACAAGCAGGCGGTGCTGTCCGAATCCGACCCGCTCAAGCGACTGGAAATGGTCTACTCCTTCATGGAGGGCGAACTCGGCGTCCTGCAGGTGGAACGCAAGATTCGCGGCCGCGTGAAGCGCCAGATGGAAAAGACGCAGCGCGAATATTACCTCAACGAACAGCTCAAGGCGATCCAGTCGGAACTCGGCGGCGGCGAGGGCGACGAAGGTAACGAGCTGCAGGAACTGGCCGAGCGGATCGAGAAGACCAAGCTCTCCAAGGAAGCCAAGGAGAAGGCGGTTGCAGAGCTGAAGAAGCTCAAGTCGATGCAGCCGATGAGCGCCGAAGCGACCGTCATCCGCAACTACCTCGACGTGCTGCTGGGCCTGCCCTGGGGCAAGAAGAGCAAGCTCAAGCGCGACATTTCCTCGGCGCAGGAAATCCTCGACGCCGATCACTACGCGCTCGATAAGGTCAAGGACCGCATCGTCGAGTATCTGGCGGTGCAGGCGCGCACCAACAAGCTGAAAGGGCCGATCCTGTGCCTCGTCGGCCCGCCGGGCGTGGGCAAGACCTCGCTGGGCAAGTCGATCGCCAAGGCGACGGGACGCGAGTTCATCCGCCAGTCGCTGGGCGGCGTGCGTGACGAGGCCGAGATTCGCGGCCACCGCCGTACGTACATCGGCTCGCTGCCGGGCAAGATCGTGACCAACCTGCGCAAGGCGGGCAAGTCCAACCCGCTGTTCCTGCTCGACGAGATCGACAAGCTGGGCCAGGATTTCCGCGGCGATCCGGCATCGGCGCTGCTCGAAGTGCTCGATCCCGAACAGAACGCGAAGTTCCAGGATCACTATCTGGAACTCGACATCGACCTGTCGGACGTGATGTTCGTGTGCACCGCGAACAGCCTGAACCTGCCGCAGCCGCTGCTCGATCGCATGGAGATCATCCGTCTGGAGGGTTACACTGAGGACGAGAAGGTCGAGATCGCCGAGCGGCACCTGATCCGCAAGCAGGTGGAGGCGCACGGACTCAAGAAGGGCGAATTCACGCTGACGCAGGAAGGCCTGCGCGACCTGATCCGCTACTACACCCGGGAAGCCGGCGTGCGCACGCTGGAGCGCGAGATCGCGCGGCTGGCGCGCAAGTCGCTGCGCCAGATCCTCGAGGGCAAGGCCAAGTCGGTTACCATCACGCCGGAAAACCTCGACGAGTTCGCCGGCGTCCGCAAGTTCCGCCACGGCGTCGGCGAGGAAGAGCACCAGGTCGGCGCCGTTACCGGCCTCGCCTGGACCGAAGTGGGCGGCGAACTGCTGACTATCGAGAGCGTGACCGTGCCCGGCAAGGGCAACATCAAGGCGACCGGCAAGCTGGGCGACGTGATGAACGAGTCGATCTCGACCGCGTTCAGCTTCGTGCGTGCGCGCTCGCCCGCTTACGGCATCAAGCCGAGCGTGTTCCACAAGAAGGACATCCACATCCACCTTCCTGAGGGTGCGGTGCCCAAGGATGGTCCTTCGGCGGGTATCGGCATGGTGACGTCGATCGTCTCGACGCTGACCGGGAATCCGGTGCGCAAGGACGTCGCCATGACCGGCGAAGTCACCTTGCGCGGCCGGGTGCTGCCGATCGGCGGCCTCAAGGAAAAGCTGCTGGCGGCCTTACGTGGTGGTATCAGCCTCGTGCTGATCCCTGAGGAGAACCGCAAGGATCTGGCCGAGATTCCGGACAACGTGAAGCAGGGCCTGGAAATCATTCCGGTTTCCCATGTCGATGAGGTTCTTGCCAAGGCGCTGACCGAACCTCTTACCGCGATCGAGTGGACTGAGGCGGACGACCTCGCCGCGGCTCCGCCGCCGCACACCGCGGCGCAGGGGGCGACGGCACACTGACCTGGATCGTCGCTCCCCTTCCTTGGGGGGGGCGACGCCTTGCGGCTGGACGATATGCCGGGAGGTCATCTGCATGACCGAGCGTTATCTTCCGCCTTCCGAATTTCTACAGGCTGTAATCGCCGACGAGGTCGCGTTTGGCGAAGGTCCGTTCGGTGAGGCGAACCTCGGGCGTCTAATCGATATGACGCAAGATGCCGTCACGGCCAATCGTGACTGGGCGGTCATGCTGCTTTCGCAGCTTGAACTGGATCGTCCCGGCATTCGCAATGCCCTGATCGCCTCTTCGATCGACCCGGCTTATGAGGTGCGGGCCGAAGCCATTCTCGGGCTGGCGCGCCTCGACCCCGTTGCGGCATTGCCGTTGCTGGCGCGGGAGTTGGCGGGAGAGCAGGTCTCCATGCCCTTGCTCGAAGCGGCGAGGATTGTCGCGGACCCGTCGCTGTTGAGCGATCTGTACGAGTTTGCCGGACCGTCGGACGATGGCTTCCTCGACGAATGGGTGCAGGATGCGATTACGGCATGCCTTCGTCAGTCAAATTAATACGTTCACCTGATATTTTTCCGAAAACCGAAGTGAAAGTACTTCCGTCATGGCGTTAATTGTCATGAATTGGTCGGATGCATCGATTGACGTCATTATCGCGGTCAATTACCTTCATCATAAATACAGGTGAGGGTAATCATGGCGGGGGAATTGGCTCAATTCGGTCCGGTACGTGGACGGGCGCGGATTGACGCGATCGACGTGCTGCGCGGGATTGCGATCCTGGGCATCCTGTTCATGAACATCCCTTTCATGGGCTCCAACGTGTCGTCGTGGATGCACGATTTCCGTCGCTTGTCGTGGAGCGCGGCCGACCAGACGACTTGGGCGACTATCCAGATTTTCTGGGACGGTACGCAACGCGGGCTTTTCGAACTGCTGTTCGGCGCCGGGGTGATGGTCTTTACTGCCAAGGCCATGAAGCCCGACGATCCGGTGCAGGTGGCCGACCTTTACTATCGCCGCAACCTGCTGCTCATCCTGTTCGGGCTGATCGATATCTTCGTGATCGGCTGGGTCGGCGATATTCTGCTGGCTTACGGACTGGCGGCGCTGCTGCTGTTTCCGTTCCGCAAGGCCTCACCCAAGGTGCTGCTGGCGATGGGCATGGCTTTCGCCGCCTTCGTGGCTGTCAGCGGGGTCTTCGCCTGGCAGGAGCGGGTCGAGCGCATCCACAAGGTTGAGGTCTTGCAAAAGAAACAGGCCGCAGGCGCCAAAATGTCGGCCGAAGACAAGAAGACGCTCGAGACCTGGCAGGAAAAAGTCGACCAGCACGACCTCTCCAAGCCGGCAAGCAAGAAGGACCAGATCGCGATCGACGCCGAACGCAAGGCGCGGGAAGGATGGCCGCATCAATACGTGATGTTCGCGTGGTTTATCTGGAACAAGGTGTTCGGCGATGGAAACGGGCTGTTCTTTACCGTGCTGGAGGCTGCGCCGGCAATGTGTCTGGGCATGGCGCTGTTTAAGTGGGGTGTAATCCAGGGGGACAGGTCCGGGGGCTTCTATGCGGGGCTGGCACTGGCGGGCTATGCCATCGGTTGTGGGCTAAGGGCATGGGATGTCGTTGAAATCTTCAAGTTCACGCCCTGGCCGACGCCGGGACTGATCTCGGCCGAATTCGCGCGCTTGTCGGTAACGCTTGGGCATGTCGGGCTGTTCAACCTGCTGATGAAGACCGCTGCAGGCCGAACCGTGCTTTCGCCTTTCAAGGCAGCGGGGCGCATGGCGTTCTCGATCTATATCCTGACCAGCATCGCCGCGATGTGGTTCGTCTTCGCGCCCTGGGGGCTCGCTTTGTGGGACAAGCTGGGCTGGGCGCAACTGATGGTGGCGGCCACGGTAATCGATCTGGCCATGCTGGTTCTCGCCAACCTGTGGCTTCGCTTTTTCCTGAGCGGGCCGCTTGAATGGAGTTGGCGTTCGCTGACCTACTGGAAGCGTCAGCCATTCCGCCGCCGCGATTCCATGGCGCGCGGAGCCGAGGAGTCCGGTGCAGGACTTGTCGCACCTATGGGACCATTGCCCGCGTGACTTCCTGCATTCCGGCCTTGCGGCGCTTGCCCTGAGGGGCGTGGGCGGGTAACCCGCGCGGCGTGTCTGCGTCCGCTTGCCCGGGCGCCTTTAAAGGGAATTTGCCATGGGTTACCGGGTTGCCGTCGTCGGTGCGACGGGGAATGTCGGCCGCGAAGTGCTCAACATCCTTGCCGAGCGCGAATTCCCGGCGGACGAGATTGCCGCCGTGGCTTCCTCGCGCTCCGTGGGCACCGAAGTCGAGTATGGCGATACCGGCCGCATGCTCAAGGTGAAGAACCTGGAGCATTTCGATTTCACGGGTTGGGACATCGCGCTGTTCGCGGCGGGTTCGGACGCGACGAAGATCTATGCGCCCAAGGCGGCCTCGCAGGGCTGCGTGGTGATCGATAACTCGTCGCTCTACCGCATGGACCCCGACGTGCCGCTGATCGTGCCCGAGGTGAACCCCGAGGCGATCGACGGGTACAAGGCCAAGAACATCATCGCCAATCCCAACTGCTCGACTGCGCAGATGGTCGTCGCGCTCAAGCCGCTGCACGACAAGGCGAAGATCAAGCGCGTCGTCGTCGCGACGTACCAGTCGGTGTCCGGCGCGGGCAAGGCGGGCATGGACGAACTGTTCGAGCAGAGCCGCGCGATCTTCGTCGCCGACCCGGTCGTGCCGCGCAAGTTCACCAAGCAGATCGCCTTCAACGTGATCCCGCACATCGACGTGTTCCTCGACGACGGCTCCACCAAGGAAGAGTGGAAGATGGTGGTCGAGACCAAGAAGATTCTCGACCCGAAGATCAAGGTGCAGGCCACCTGCGTGCGCGTGCCGGTCTTCGTCGGCCACTCCGAAGCGCTGAACATCGAGTTCGAGAACGAGATCAGCGCCGAGGAAGCACAGGACATCCTGCGCGAGGCGCCGGGCGTGATGCTCGTCGACAAGCGCGAGGACGGTGGATACGTCACTCCGATCGAGGCGGTGGGTGACGGCGCTACCTACGTCAGCCGCGTGCGCGAGGACCCGACCGTGGACAACGGCCTGGCGCTGTGGTGCGTGTCGGACAACTTGCGCAAGGGGGCGGCGCTCAACGCGGTGCAGATCGCTGAACTGCTAGGCCGCCGCCACCTCAAGAAGGGCTGAGAGGCGCGCTTGCAATCGGCTCGGCGGTCGCCACCTAACCTTCACCTGACACCGGGATGGAGGATTGCATGGACGCCGCCGAGACGAAGAACGCCCTCAAACTGCTGGCCGCCCGGCTGGAGACGCTGTCGGCGGTGCTCGACAAGGCCGAGGAATGGGCGGCAGAGGCGGGTGTCGCGTTTGACGAACTGGCGGCGGCGCGGCTGGCCGGGGACATGCATCCGCTGGCCTGGCAGGTCGCGGGAACCTGCACGCAGCCGCTGCAGTTCGTCGCCTGGAGCCGGGGCGCGGACCTGCCCAACGAAGTGCAGCCGGTGGTCGACTGGGCAGAAGCCCGCGCGGTGCTTGCAGACACGATCGCGCTGCTGGCTACGGAAGTCGCGGCCGTCACGCCCGAAGCCAAACGGATCGTGCTGGAGCGGATGGGCGTCTATCTGGAACTGCCCGCGCAGCGTTATCTCGACGATTGGATCCTGCCCAACCTCTATTTCCACCTGACCACGGCTTACGCGATCCTGCGGATGAAGGGCGTGCCGCTGGGCAAGGCCGACTTCATGCGGCACATCGGCGGGGATATCCGGCCGCTGGCGCCCGAGCCAGCGTTATGACGCAGGCAATGACGGGCGGCTGCCAGTGCGGCCGTATCCGCTACCGCGCCGAGGTCGAGCCCGACAAGGCATACTTGTGCCATTGCCGCATGTGCCAGCGGGCGACCGGCGGGGTGTCGATCGCGTTCGTCAATGCGCCGCAATCGGCCGTCCGGTGGGAGACGGAACCGGACTGGTATCAGTCGTCGCCGATCGCGCACCGGCCGTTCTGTTCGCATTGCGGGACGCCGCTGGGCTTCGCGTTCCTCGACGGCGAGAACATCGACCTGACCGTGGGCAGCTTCGACGATCCCGCGCCGTTTCGCCCCAGCCAGAACTATGCGACCGAAAGCATGTTGACGGCATGGACCGACGTGCGGCACTTGCCCGGCATGACGAGCGCCGAGAACGCGGGCGTCATGGACCGATGGAAGGCCGCCGGTCTCGAGCCGCCTGAATGACCGGAAAGCGAGTTTGCCTGTGAGCGATGTGAAGACCGATTTCGTCGAAGGTTTCGGCGGGGCGAAGCTCGCCCTGCACACCATGGGCGATACCGGCGGACGGCCGTTGGTGCTGCTGCACGGGCTGTTCTCCAGCGCCGAGGTGAACTGGATCAAGTTCGGCAATGCCAAGATCCTCGCCGATGCGGGCTTCGAGGTGTTCATGCCGGACTTGCGCGCCCACGGGCAGAGCGACGGTCCGCATGATGCTACAGCTTATCCCTCCGACGTGCTGGTGCGCGATCTCAAGGCGGTGATCGGCTCGCTGGGCCTTTCGGAATACGACCTCGGCGGCTTTTCGCTTGGCGCGCGGACGGTGGTGCGCGGCGTGCTGGCGGGGCTGGCGCCGCAGCGGCTGGTGCTGGGCGGAATGGGGCTGACGGGCCTGTCGGGCTGGGCGAAGCGCAGCGCGCATTTCGTCGACGCCATCGACCGCTTCGGGACCATCGAGCGCGGCGACAAGGCGTTTGTGGCGCAGGCTTTCATGAAGTCGATGAAGATCGACCGCGTGGCCGCGCGCCTGCTGCTTGGCTCGGTGGACGACACCGCGCCCGACGCCATCGCGCAAGTGACGATGCCGACGCTGTGCGTGTGCGGCGCGGACGATCACGACAACGGCTCGGCGCAGGACCTCGCCGCGGCACTGCCGCAGGGCACTTATGCCGAAGTGCCGGGCAATCACATGTCATCGGTGACGTTCAAGGATCTCGGCCGGGCGATCGCTGGGTTTCTCGGCTGAGCGAACAAGGCGCGCTGCTGTTCGGATTTATCGAACGGCAGTTACGTCCAGAAGCTGACTCAGGATAAACAGCTTTGCCGAGCAGATGCTAGTCGCTCCGTCTGGAGCCTGCGAGCCGAGTACAAGCCTGGCCGATGGTTTCGGTGACTTGCCGCGTTCGAAGATGGCGTAATTGGTGGCTTCGCCGGCGGCGAGTGCCTTGAGCGTACCGTACCGGGCCTCGTCGCCGCCAATCGCGCCCGACAAATCGTCCAGCGACAGGGTGGGTCCGTACTTCAGTATGATTTCGCTCATGGAACAGTTTCTCCGGTGGCGCCCTTCATCGTGGCGAACAAGGTTTCAAGCCCATCCACCGAGCAAATGCCGGCAGTCGCATCGATGATCGCATCGGCTTGCGTACTCGCTTCGGCTTTCGTGGTTGCCGTCGTTGACGGTTCGGCATCGACAGCCACAGCGATCTTCGCCAGGCGGTCGAGCTTGGCCTGGTCGGGCGATCCTGCCGGAGGCGTTCCGTTATCCGCGCCAGCAGCCAGATCGTAGACATAGTTGTTCAATCGCTGCAGGTTCGGTCGTAGCGCGGCTATGGGATTACAGGACGCGACGGCGTTCTTGTACTTTTCATCTGCGGCCCGCGCTGCGACTGAGGCATCTGCGGTCACTTGTTGGATCGCCGCGTCGATGCTTGCGGATAGTTCGTAGCTTGCGAGATCCGAAAAGGCGAGTTCCATGGGATACTGCGAGATGTCATCGCGCATCCGCCCCATGATTGTGCTGCGAACACGAGTGCGGCTCGCATCCATTGTCGCGATCAGCGCAGGCAGCGTTCGGTCGAAGTACAGTTCCTTGTTGAGGCTGTTGCGGGTGCCGGAGAGGAAGGCGGCGAGCGCGGCCAATTCATTGCTCGACTTTTTGGCCACGGCGCCCAGGCTGGATATGCCCAGCACGCTTATGTCCAGCCCGGCATTCCATCCTTTGGACTCACCGGCGAGTGCCTTGCGGAATTCTCCGTAGCGGGCATCCATCGCGGCCATATAAATGGCGATGGTTCGGTTCCGCCAACGCTTCGCTTTCGCTGTATCCAGTTCGTCACCGATCGCTTCGGTGACCGTCGCGACTTTGTATTCTTCTGGAATTTCGGCGGTACTTCTGAGGTCGATTACGGGTTTCGGAGCCCCGTCAATCGATGCGCAAGCGGCGCAGTTGAGTGACGCCAGAACGATCAGAAACAATCCACTTGTTCTCTTCACATTCTGCCCCCCCGCTAGAAATGTGTGTCGTCAATTTAACACATAGATCGCCAAGATTGTCGAATCCATTTCGTGAGTTCTTCGATTAATTCTTGTTATAGGGGCGGTGGCCGGCGGTGCCGGTACCTTTCCCCCCGGACATAAATCCGGTGTAAACCTGCCGTTACCTTGCGACGAGCCGGTTGATCCCGGCGTCAGTCGGCCTATTCTCGCGGCCATTCAAAGGTTCAGAGAGGTTCCCCCCATGAAATTCGCCTCCACCGCGCTTGCCGCATTGGCTGCAAGCCTTTCGTTCGCCGTCGTCCCGGCCCATGCGGAGGATTACCCGCAGACGGCAGAGGGTGCCGCGAAGTTCGTCGCCGATGCCGAGAAAGACCTGTTCGACTTCTCGCTGGGCAACAATCAGGCGAACTGGGTCAATTACACCTACATCACCGAGGATACCGACGCGCTGGCGGCGAAGTCCAACGGCGACCTCACCGAGAAGCAGGTGAAGTATGCCGTCGAGGCGGCGAAGTTCGCGAAGGTCTCCGGCCTCGACGCGGACGTGTCGCGCAAGCTGGGCATCCTGCGTCAGGGCATCGTCCTGCCCGCGCCCAACACGCCCGGAGCGGCGGCGCAGCTGAGCGAGATCACCACGCGCCTGTCCTCCGCTTACGGCAAGGGCAAGGGCACGCTCGACGGCAAGCCGATCAACGGCTCGGACATCGAGGCGGAGATGGGCAACCTGCAGCATAGCCCGGCCGAATTCGCCGAGATGTGGACCTCGTGGCACGACAACGTCGGCAAGCCGATGAAGGCGGACTACGCGCAGATGGTCGGCATCGCCAACCAGGGCGCGAAGGAACTGGGCTATGCCGACGTCGGCGCCATGTGGCGCTCCGGCTACGACATGACGCCCGAGCAGTTCGCGGCGGAAACCCAGCGCCTGTGGGAAGAGACCAAGCCGCTCTATCTGGCGCTGCATACTTACGTGCGCCGCAAGCTGAACGAGAAGTACGGCGATGCGGTGCAGCCGCGCAAGGGGCCGATCCGCGCCGACCTACTCGGCAACATGTGGGCGCAGGAATGGGGCAACGTCTACCCGCTCGTCGCGCCGCAGGGTGCGGGTGATCTAGGCTATGACATAGGTGATCTGCTGAAGGCGCAGGGCAAGAAGCCGCTCGACATGGTGAAGGCGGGCGAGGGCTTCTATTCCTCGCTGGGCTTCGATCCGCTGCCGGGCACGTTCTGGACCCGCTCGATGATCACCAAGCCCGCCGACCGCGAGGTGATCTGCCATGCCTCGGCATGGGACGTCGACAACAAGGACGACATCCGCATCAAGATGTGCACGAAGGTCAATTCGGAGGATTTCGTCACGATCCACCACGAACTGGGCCACAACTATTACCAGCGCGCCTACAACAAGCAGCCATATCTCTACCTGAACGGCGCCAACGACGGCTTCCACGAGGCGATTGGCGACTTCATCGCGCTGTCGATCACGCCGCAGTACCTCGTGCAGATCGGCCTGCTGGACAAGGACAAGGTCCCCGGCGCCGACAAGGACATCGGCCTGCTGCTGCGTCAGGCGATGGACAAAGTCGCGTTCCTGCCGTTCGGCCTGATGATCGACCGTTATCGCTGGGGCATCTTCGACGGCTCGATCCAGCCCGCGGACTACAACAAGGCGTGGACGAAGATGCGCCTCGACTATCAGGGCATCACCCCGCCCTCGGCGCGCTCGGACGACGGGTTCGATGCGGGCGCGAAGTTCCACGTTCCGGGCAACACGCCTTACACCCGCTACTTCCTCGCGCGGATTCTGCAGTTCCAGTTCTATCAGGCGGCGTGCAAGCAGGCCGGGTGGAAGGGGCCGCTGCACCGCTGCAGCTTCTACGGCAACAAGAAGGTCGGCGAGAACCTGAATGCGATGCTGGCGATGGGCATGTCGAAGCCCTGGCCCGAGGCGCTCAAGACCTTTACCGGCTCGCCGCAGATGAGCGCCAAGCCGATGCTGGACTACTTCGCGCCGCTCAAGAAGTGGCTCGACGCGCAGAACAAGAGCGAGACTTCAGGCTGGTGACCCGTACGGCGCCGCGCCACAAGGCGTAATCCCCGGCGTAGAAGTCCTCGATGAAGGCTTCCTGGCTGGGATTGAGCCGGATCGGCGCGGTGCCGGTATTGCTGCGGTTGAGGCGGGGCAGGGCGTCGAGTTCGTCCAGCCCCATGATGGCGCCGAGGCTGTCGATCTCCTCGTAGGGGATCAGGTTTTCGACGCGGCAGTCGCCCCTGGCGTCGGTCAGATACCAGGACTGCGGGCGGAAGATGTGGTCGATGTCGAACGGACTGCGCGCGGTGGCGAGGTGGTCGATGGCGTCGTCCACGGTTTCGAACGCGCGGTAGCGCGCGTTGAAGGGGCGGGCGACCTTGCGATCGCGGGTGCCGCCGTTGCTGGCATAGGCGAAGGCCGAAAGGAACCGGCAGACCGGGTCGCGCAGGATGGCGAAGCTCGGCAGGTCGAGCACGCGCGGGGCGACGCTGGCGTAGTAGCGCACGGTCTCGTGCTTGATCTGGGTTCCGTAGAGCTGGTGGCAGACCGAGGTTCCCGCGTTCTTGGGCACATGGATGAACAGCACGCCGCGCCGCTGGATGGTCGTGATGCGCTCGCGCCGCTTGGCGTTGGGCCGGTAAGGCAGCGGGGACCGGGCCAGCCTTTCGGGCACGTCGCTGACGAGGCGGACGCGAAAGGCGGAGGCGATCAGGCGGTTGATCCTGGCAGTGCCGGTGGCGCCTGAAGTCGAAGTCTGGGAGGGCTTTGGCATGCCCCGGACGCTATGGGGCGAACTTGAACCTGCAATTTCATCAATATTTCATTCAGGCGAGCGGGAGCGCCCCTGCGGCGAGTACCGCAAGGACGCTTTGGGTCGCCCGCGAATCGCGGTTCCTCACATCGTCATTCCCGCGAAGGCGGGAACCCATCTCCTGAATTGTCGTGTTGCACGATCATCAGTTGGGTCCCCGCCTTCGCGGGGATGACGGAAATTGGGTGGCAGCGATCGCCATCACCAGCACCCAGTTTCATCAGAAGTCGACGGTGATGCCGGTGAAGAACGTCCGGCCGTAGACGTCGTAGGTCGACGGATAGGTGTTCGACTGCTCCTGGTTGTCACCAAGGACAGGCGGCTTCTTGCCCAACATGTTGTTCATGCCGATGTTCCAGGTGAAGCGCTTGGCCACGTCGACGCTCGCGCTGAGGTCGAAGTAGTCGTAGGCCGGGATGTGGTCGACCGCATAGCCGCCGGTGTCGTCGTCCACCGCCGAGAGGTGGCGCCATGCCAGCGACACGCTCAGGTCCTCGGTAGACCAAGTCGCGCGGCTGTTGAGGCGCCACTTGGCGTAGACGTTGCTGCAGCTCAGGCCGAACTTGCCCGCGCAGTCGACCACGAGGTCGGGCAGCGAGGCCATCGGGCGGAACGTCCAGTTCATCAGGTACGAGCCCGCGACGCGCAAGTTCAGCTTGCTGGAGTTGTTGCGGCCGAACGCCAGCGGGATGGTGTACTGCGCGTCGAAGTCGATGCCGTCGGTCTTGACGCCGCCGGTGTTGCTCAGGTTGTCGATGGCGCCGACGATGGTGCCGGTGCTGTCGCGCGGCAGCAGCGAACAGGTGCTGCTGTCGTAGGACGTGTAGTTGTTGCCTGCGTCGCCGTAGCAGGCCGTGAGCAGGTTGGCGGTGCCTACGGCGGTGATGAAGTTGTCGATCTTGATGTGATAGTAGTCGGCCGTGATCGACAGGCCCGGGATCATCTGCGGCTGGAGCACGACACCGAAGGTGTAGGTGTTCGCGGTCTCCTCGCGCAGCTTGGTGTTGCCGCCGTTGTAGCTTTCGATCTGAGTCGCGGCGGCGTTGTACTGGTCGTTACCCACGTCCGCAGCGGCGACGCCCGAGGCGACGCAGGCGGCGTAAAGGTTGGAGTAGCTCGTCGCGTCCGGCGTCGAGCACGGATCGGTCGCAGTCTCGAAGTTCTGCGAGCTGCCGCTGTAGAGGTCGTTCACTGTCGGCGCACGCACCGCGCGGGAGAACTGGCCACGGAAGCTGATGTCCTTGATCGGCGCGTAGACGAGCCCGGCCGAGAAGGTGCCCACCGACTTGGCCGCCGTCGAGTAGTACGAGTAGCGGGCCGCGCCGTTGAATTCGAGACGCTCGATGAAGGGCTTGTCTGCGATCAGCGGCACGTCGATCTCGGCGAACAGCTCCTTGACGTTGTAGCCGCCTGCCGTGGCATCGCTGGCGTTGAAGCCGACGACGTCGCCGGAGGACAGCAGTTCGTCCGGGTTGTAGCTGCCGTGCTCGGAGCGGTACTCGGCGCCGAACGCGAAACCGGCCGGGCCTGCGCCGAGGTCGAACAGGTTGTTGTTGCTGATCGCGCCGCTGACGACCTTCTCGGTGATGGTCGAGCGGTTGACGGTGTCGATCGACAGGAAGTCGACCGCCGCGTCGCTGATGTTGCCCTCGCCGAAGATGTTGACGGGCACGCAGCCGTTGCTGGTGTCGGTGCAGACGAGGTTGCCGTCGGCGTCATAGGTCGTCAGCAGGCCCTGCTGCAGACGGCTGCGCGAGATGTTGCCGTACTGGTACTCGGTCCGCCGGGTGCGCGAGAAGCTGGCGTAGACGTCGTAGCTCCAGTCGTGGCCGATGTCGCCGCGCGCGCCGATCAGGCCGCGCACCGCCTTGCTGTCGGTGACCTGCACGCGGTCGCCGATCTCGCTCAGGCGGCGGTAGATGTTGGCGGTGGTGTAGCCGTCGCCATCGGTGTCGTAGCCCTGCAGCAGCGCCTGGCTGTCGGCGGAAAGGAACGAGCTGTCGTTGTCGATCGAGAAGCTGCCGGTCACCGGGGTCGGCGCGAGCTGGTTCTTGACGCGGTTGTGGACGTACTGGCCCTCGGCATAGAGCGTCAGCGCATCGCTGACGTCGAAGTGCGCCTGCGCGAAGACGAGTTCGCGCTTCTGCGGGACCTGCAGGTAGTTCTCGGTCGCGTAGTTGTAAGCGTCGGTGCTGCTGTCGTAGGCCGAATAGCTGCCGTCCTGCCCGAACTTGTAGTTGCCGCCGCCGATGGCGAAGCGTGTCGCCGGGATCGACGGGGAACCACCCGCGACGAGGGTGCCGTCGTCGCCGTCGGTCATGGCCGTCTTTGTATAGCTGCGCGACGCCTGCGTGATCGCCTTGCGCTGGCTGTACTCGCCGTAGACGGTGATGTTGCCGCGGCCGTCCGCGAAGTTCTTGCCCGCCAGAATGCCGCCCGTGTACTGCGCGCCGTCGCCCGCGTCGGTCAGGCGGTAGTTGGCGTTGGCCTGGATACCGTCGTAGTCCTGCTTCGTCACGAAGTTGACGACGCCGGTGACCGCGTCCGAACCGTAGACGGCCGACTTGCCGCCGGTCACCACGTCGACGCGCTCCAGCAGGGCGGTCGGGATCGTGTTGAGGTCGACGATCTGGTTGGTGTCGTACGAGACGTAGCGGCGGCCGTTGACCAGCACCAGCGTGCGCGAGGCGCCGAGGCCGCGCAGGTTTGCGGTGGCGACGCCGTCACCCGGATTGTTCGAGGCGCCGGTCTGGTCGGGGACCAGCTGCGGGATTTCCTTCAGAACGTTCTCGACGTTGACCTGGCCGGTCGCCTTCATCTCGGTGGCGGTCATCGCCATGATCGGCGCCGCCTGCTCGAGGTTGGCATTGCGCAGGCGCGAGCCGGTGACGATGATCGCGTCGCCGGTATCGGCCGCGTCCGTGGTGGAGGGCGCTTCCTCCTGCGCGTGCGCTGCGGCGGGCAGGCCCATCAGCAGGGTCGAGGCCAGAAGCAGACGCTTCATGTGGGGGGTCATTGATGCTCCTTTCGCAGATTCCGGCGGTGCGAAATCCTCGACGCCGGAAGCAGGCGAGTGCGTCTGCTCCCGTAAGCATCAGACTGTCATCATATAATCATCGACGTGCGGATAATGAGTTGGTGGCGTTGTATATCGATCACATCTATTTCAACATTAGAAATAATAGTGAAATTTACGCGAAATTCATTTCAAATATGTTTCATTAAAAATAAGTTTTTTGAACTCAATTTCTATATTGAATGCAGAATTATTCGGGAAAGTAAATGTCCTGCTGCCGTTTGGAAGGCTTGCGATGACATTCGGAATAAGATTGCGTCTGGTCCTCTCACCGTTTCGGAATGCAGGCATAAAATTACCCCGCGCCAGAACATCTGCGCGGCTGTGCGCAGCGAAGTTCTGCAGGATCTTGGCGTGTTCAGCGGCCGATCACGAATATATCCCGCGAGGGAGAGTAGCCGTCCGCCGCTTTTCTCAAGGCGCAACGAAAAAGCCGACCGCCGCTCAGGTCGCGACGGTCGGCTTCGTGTTCTGGCCCGATAGGCTGTTTCCTACCGGAACGGCGGCTCGTTGAACGCGCGCAGCTTGCGCGAGTGCAGGCGGTCACCCTGTTCGCGCAGCAGGTCGCAGGTGATCAGGCCGATCTTGAGGTGGCTGGCGATCGCCTCTTCATAGAAGCGGTTGGCCTGCCCCGGCAGCTTGAGTTCGCCGTGCAGCGGCTTGTCCGAGACGCACAGCAGCGTCCCGTAAGGCACGCGGAAGCGGTAGCCCTGCGCGCTGATCGTGGCGCTTTCCATGTCGATGCCGATCGCGCGGCTCAGCGAGAAGCGCTTGGCGGACTCGGTGTAGCGCAGTTCCCAGTTGCGATCGTCGGTGGTGACGATGGTGCCGGTGCGCATCCGCTTCTTGAGGTTCGCGCCGCCTTCGCCGCTGACGACCTCGGCCGCCTGCGCCAGGGCCAGCTGCACTTCGGCGATGGCGGGCAGCGGGATCTCGGGCGGCAGCACCGGGTCGAGCACATGGTCGTCGCGCAGATAGGCATGGGCGAGCACGTAGTCGCCGATGCGCTGGCTTTCGCGCAGGCCGCCGCAGTGGCCGATCATCAACCACGCCTCGGGGCGCAGCACCGCGAGGTGGTCGGTGATGGTCTTGGCGTTGGACGGGCCGACGCCGATGTTCACCAGCGTAATGCCCGAGCCGTCCTTGCGGATGAGGTGGTAGGCGGGCATCTGGTGGCGGCGCCATGCGGTGTCGGAGAGCCGCGCGCGCGCGTTCTCAATCGGTGCGTCGAGATAGAGACCGCCGGCCCCCGAAAGCGCGACATAGCCGTCCGAGCCGACTTGCGTGCCGGCCCAGTCTACGAACTCGTCCACGTAACGGTGGTAGTTGGTGAATAGTACGAAGCGCTGGCAATGGTCCGGGCTGGTGCCGGTGTAGTGCGCCAGACGCGCGAGGCTGAAGTCGGTGCGCAGGCCGTCGAACAGGGCGAGCGGGTGCGGTTCGTCCTCGGCGGCGAGGAAGGTGCCGTCGGCGATCTCGTCGCCGATCATCGCCAGTTCGGTGCTGGGGAAGTGGCTCGCCAGTTCCTGCGGCGTGACGCTGCCGACCGAGACGCCTTCGAGCACGTAGGGGAAGGGGATCTCCTGCGTGGACGCGGCGACCTCGAATTCCACTTCGTACTCGGCCTCGATCAGCGCGAGCTGTTCCTCGAGGTAGGAGGCGAAGAGGTGCGGGCGGGTGACGGTGGTGGCATATGTGCCGGCCATCTCGAGCCGCCCGAACGCGCGCGAGGCGCGGGCGTTGAGTTCGGTGCCGCGATACGTGATCCGCAGCTCAGGATATGTCCAGAGGCGGTTCGCGCGGCGATCTGCTGGGGGGAGGGTGCCGTTCTCTACGAAGGCGGCGATATCGGCCTTGAGAGTGGAAACGGCGGCTTCGTAAACGCGGACCAATTCCGCGATGGTTTCTTTCATCTTCTGCATGGCCATCTATTACGCATTCCGTGCTGCGGCGCAATAGGGGGCGATATGGGCAGGGTGATGACGGTTGGAGCTTCGGCAAGCTCAGCCGTGACCCTTCGACAAGCTCAGGGTGAGCGGAGGTAGCGTAAACCGCCCAAAACCGCTCAGGCTGAGCTTGTCGAAGCCCCCTCGGTACAAGCCGGCGACAGCTCCAGCGAGAGATACGTCACCGTCTTACCGTTCTCCAGCAGTGCCTCGCCGACGGGCGTGAAGCCGAGGGCGGCATGGAAGGCGTCGGAAGCCGGGTTGGGCGGATCGGAATTGACCTCGCAGACCACGCGCTCGTGGCCCGCGGCGCGGGCCGCTTCGAAGAGGTGGGCGTAGAGTTGGCGAGCCAGGCCCCGACCGCGCGCTTCCGGGGCGACGACGACGCGGTCGACGTAGACGAAACTGGCATAGCGCCGTTCGAACCAGCGGTAGTTGGCGCTGTCGTATGCGGCCCCGGGCGCGAAGGCGAGGAGTAGGGCGTCCAGGCTTCCGATCCGCGCGGCGAGGAATGCCTCCTCCACCAGCATCGCCATGCGCGCTTCGTCGGCGAAGGAGAGTTCGACGGCGTGGGCGTTGTTGAGCGCCAGCATCGCGCCGCGCAAAACGGGGTCGGCGTGATAGTCGGCGGCGGTGACGGGGTGGATCATGGTTTTCCGGGTCTGCCCGGCCGAGGGGGCTTCGACAAGCTCAGCCTGAGCGGGACCTGGATTTTCATTGATCGTCATTGCGAGCGCAGCGAAGCAACCCATAGCGGCGCTGAATTGCCCTGGATTGCTTCGCTGCGCTCGCAATGACGAAGGGGGCATCGGATGCTCTGAGAGCCTGCTCTCAACACCGCTCAGGCTGAGCTTGTCGAAGCCCCATGGGCACGAACCAGCATGTGCCAAAAAGGAAAAGCCCCCGTTCCGCAGGGGAACGAGGGCTTTGCTATTCCTCGGTAACCGAAGGAAAGGCTCAGGCCTGCGCCTCGCCCTCTTCCTCGGTTTCCTCGACCGCGATTTCGCCGGGTTCGGCGTTCGGGTCGTAGGCTTCGGTGAAGCCCGAGACGTCCTGTTCGAACATCGCGGCCATCACGTCCACGCCCTGCGACTGCAGTTCGGCTTCGTCGGGCGAACGGGCGACGTTCACCTTGACGTTGACCGCAACTTCGGGGTGCAGCGAAACCTTGACGTCGAAGATGCCGAGCGTCTTGATCGGGCGCTCGAGCACGATCATCTGCTTCGATACGTTCGCGCCTTCGGCGTTCAGGCCGTCGACGATGTCGCGGACCGAGACCGAACCGTAAAGCTGGCCCGAGTTCGACGAGGCGCGGATCAGGACGATCTGCTTGCCTTCGACGTTGCCCGAGTTGGCTTCGGCAGCCGTACGACGCTCTGCGTTGTCGGCTTCGATCTTGGCGCGGTTGGCTTCGAAGACCTTCTTGTTCGCGTCGTTGGCGCGGAGGGCCTTCTTGTTCGGAAGCAGGTAGTTACGGGCGTAACCGTCCTTGACCGAGACGACGTCGCCGATGGCGCCGAGCTTCTCGATGCGTTCCAGGAGGATGATCTGCATGGGTAGGTCCCTCCCTTACTTCACGATGAAGGGAAGCAGGCCGATGTGGCGGGCACGCTTGATAGCCTGGCCCAGCTCACGCTGCTTCTTTGCGGAAACCGCAGTGATGCGGCTGGGGACGATCTTGCCACGCTCGGACATGAAGCCCTGAAGCAGACGAACGTCCTTGTAGTCGATCTTCGGCGCGTTCTTGCCCGAGAACGGGCAGGACTTGCGGCGGCGGAAGAATGCACGTGCCATGGAAATCAGTTCCCTTCACGTTCGCGACGGCGAGTACGCTCGCGGTCGGTCTTGCGCATCATGACCGAAGGGCCTTCCTCGTGCTCGTCGACGCGGATGGTCACGTAGCGGATGACGTCTTCGTTGATCTGCGTCTGGCGCTCGAGCTCGGCGACGACGTCGCCCGAAGCCTCGATGTTCAGCATCACGAAGTGAGCCTTGCGGTTGCGCTTGATCTTGTACGCGAGATTCTTGAGGCCCCAGGTCTCGGTCTTGACGACCTTGCCCTGGTTCGACTCGACGATCTCGGTGGCGGCGGCAGCAAGCGCATCGACTTGCGCCTGGCTGAGGTCCTGGCGTGCCAGGAACACGTGCTCATATAGAGCCACGGCAGCTTCCTTTATCTAGTCTAACCGATCGCTGGCGACTCGCGGGATTGCGAGGCCCCTCCGGCTTTCTTTGGGTTTCCCTGTGTCCTCGGACTTTGGGGAAGGGGCGCGCTTAGCGGATTTTGGACGGAATGCAAGCGCGGTGTGGGCAGAGAAGGGGGAAGCCCACCCCCGGCCCCTCCCGCAGGCGGGAGGGGAGAAGTGAGGTCAGCCTTCCCGCTCGCGCGAGGGCCGGAAGGCTTGGCAGCTTGCTGCCTAGCCGGACGGGGTGGGCCCTGTGACTCCCGCAGCGTTTAAAATTGCACACAACAGGTAAATTGTTGCGCGCTCACGACAGGACGTTAGCAAGGCGTCATCCCCCCATCTGGTGTGAGTCGTCCATGAAGAAACCGTATCGTCGCGCCGCGCTGGCGCTTCTCGCCGGCGTTGCCCTTCCGTTTTCCGTTTCCGCGCAGGAAGTTGGAACCGCGTCCACCACCAAGGGCGCCACGGCAGAGACGGTGACTACGCAGCTTCCGCGCAGCGTTCGCCCCAGCCACTACGACATCACCGTCACTCCCGATGCCAGGGCGATGACCTTCGCGGGCAAGGCGGCGATTACGGTCGACGTGGTCGAGGCGACGCAGACCATCACGCTGCAGGCGGCCGAACTGACGATCGCCAAGGCGGCACTGACCAAATCGGGCAAGAAGGCCGGCACGCTCACCGTCTCGCTCGACGAAGTCGCGCAGACCGCGACTTTCACGTTCGCCAAGCCCATCGCGCCGGGCAGCTACGTGCTGGCGATCGACTACACCGGCAAGATCAATACGCAGGCCTACGGCCTCTTCGCACTCGACTACAAGGCGGCCGACGGTTCGGCCAAGCGCGCGCTGTTCACCCAGTTCGAGAACTCGGACGCGCGCCGCTTCATGCCTTCGTGGGACGAGCCGTTCTACAAGGCCACCTTCAGCCTCAAGACCGTGGTGCCGACCGAGGAAGTCGCCGTCGGCAACCTGCCGGTGGAAAGCCGCAAGGACCTGGGGGGCGGCAAGACGCTGGTGACCTTCGGCACCAGCCCCAAGATGTCGACCTACCTGCTGTTCTTCGGCCTCGGCGATTTCGAGCGCAAGACCAAGATGGCGGGCGATACCGAAGTGGGCGTGCTGACCAAGAAGGGCGATCTGGCGCAGGCGGACTATGCGCTGGGCGCCTCGGCCGACCTGCTGCCCTGGATGAACGAATACTTCGGCGAGAAGTACCCGCTGCCCAAGCTCGACCACATCGCGGCGCCGGGTCGCAGCCAGTTCTTCTCCGCCATGGAGAACTGGGGCGGCATCTTCTACTTCGAGAACGCGATGCTGCTCGATCCCAAGATCGCGTCGAACGCGCTGCGCCAGCGCATCTTCACGGTCGTCGCGCATGAAATGGCGCACCAGTGGTTCGGCGATCTCGTCACGATGTCGTGGTGGGACGACCTGTGGCTGAACGAGGGCTTCGCCTCGTGGATGGAAAGCCGCGCGGCGGCCAAGTTCCACCCCGAATGGCACCCCGAACTCACCGCCACCGGCGAGCGTGAGCGCGCCATGGACCAGGACGCCTACGTCACCACCCACCCGATCATCCACCACATCGCCACCGTGGAAGAGGCCAGCCAGGCCTTCGACAACATCACCTACGCCAAGGGCGAGGCGGTGATCCGCATGCTCGAAGCCTATGCCGGTTCGGACGAGTGGCAGAAGGGCGTGCAGGCCTACATGGCGCGCTACAAGCACTCCAACACCGTCACCGACGACCTGTGGCGCGAGATCGACAAGGCTTCGGGCAAGCCGATCAGCCAGATCGCGCACGACTTCACGCTGCAGCCGGGCATTCCGCTGGTGAAGGTGACGTCCTCGTGCGCCGGCGGTTCGACGACGCTGGCGCTGGAGCAGGGTGAGTTCACCCGCGACCGCGCCGATAAGCAGCCGCTCGCCTGGCGCGTGCCGGTCAGCGCTGCGGGCACGGACGACACCAGGGCCGAGACGCTGCTGCAGGGCAAGGGTTCGCTCAAGGTCGCGGGCTGCGGTCCGGTCGTCGTCAATGCGGGCCAGTCGGGCTACTACCGGGTGCTCTATGATGCGAAGACCTTCGCGGGTCTGGTCAAGGGCATCGCTTCGGTGCAGCCGGTCGACCAGCTCGGCATCCTCAACGATGCGGTAGCGCTCGGCTACGCGGGCAACCAGCCGATGGCCGACATGCTCGACGTCGTGAAGAACCTGCCCGCCAATGCCTCGCCGCAAGTGATGGAGCGCGCGGCGAAGGTGATCGGCGGCCTCGCCGACTTCGCCAAGGACAACGCGAAGCGCAAGGCGGCGCTCTCGCGCTTTGCCACGAAGCGCCTGCTGCCGGTGCTGAACACGCTGGGCTGGGAGCCGAAGGCGGACGAGCAGGCCACCGCCGGCGACCTGCGCGCCACGCTGATCGACACGCTGGGCGCGCTGGGCGAACCCTCGGTGGTCGCCGAGGCACGTCGCCGCTTCGCCGATCCGGCCTCGATCGATCCCTCGGTGAAGGTCGCGGTGCTCACCGTCGTCGCGAAGAACGCGGACGCGGCGACCTGGGACAAGCTGCACACGATGGCGCAGGAAGAGACCTCGGCGCAGGTCAAGACCACGCTCTACTCGCTGCTGGGCCGCGCCAACGACAAGGCGCTGGCCGACAAGGCGCTGGCCCTGTCGCTCACCGACGAGCCGGGCGTGACCACCAGCCCGGTGATCGTCAGCGCCGTCGGCGGCGAGCATCCCGAGCAGGCGTTCGACTTCGTCCTCGCCAACTACGATGCGGTGATGAGCCGCGTCGATAGCTCGGGCGCGACACGCTACGTCGGGCGCCTGGCCACCGGCAGTTCCGATCCGGCGATGCCGGCCAAGCTGGATGCCTATGCGAAGCAGCGCCTCGCGGCCGGTTCGCGCCGTCCGGTGGATGAGGCGATCGCCAAGATCCAGAACCGCATCCAGGTCGGCCAGACCCGCATGCCGGAAGTGGACGCCTGGTTGGCGAAGCAGGGGTATTGAGGAGCGCTTCATCCTCCCCGTCGCGTAGCGATGGGGAGGGGGACCGCCGCCGCAGGCGGTGGTGGAGGGGGAGCTGACGCCCCCTCCGTCAGCCCTGCGGGCTGCCACCTCCCCATTGCTTCGCAACAGGGAGGATTTGGCTATCAGGCCATCGCCAGGATCATGCTGCGCACTTGCGGATAGACCTCGCGCTCCCACTTCGAGCCTGAGAACACGCCGTAGTGGCCCACCCCCGGCTGCAGGTGGTGGCGCTTCAGGTGCGGCCGCAGGCTGGTGCACAGCAGGTGCGCCGCTGCCGTCTGGCCCACCGCGCAGATGTCGTCGCGCTCGCCCTCGACGGTGAGCAGCGCGGTCTTGCGGATCGCCGCGCAGTCCACCCGGCGGCCGCGGTGCACCAGTTCGCCCTTCGCCAGCTGCGCCTGCTGGAACACCCGGTCGATGGTTTCGAGGTAGAACTCCGCCGTCATGTCCAGCACCGCGAGGTACTCGTCGTAGAAGTCCTCGATCTTCGCCGCTTCGTCCATCTCCAGGTCGGCGAGGTGCTGGTAGAGCTTGCGGAACTGCGCATTGTGCCGCCCCATGTTCATCGACATGAACGCGGTGAGCTGGATGAACCCCGGATAGACCTTGCGTCCACCGCCCTTGTAGCGCCACGGAACGGTGTGGATGAGGTTGTTCTCGAACCAGTCGTAGCTCTGCGCATTGGCAAGCTCGTTCACCACCGTGGGGGATTCGCGTACGTCCACCGGCCCGCCAAGCAGCGACATGGTGCGCGGCTGGCACGGGTCGTCGTCCTGGGCCATGATGGCCACGGCCGCCAAAACCGGCACGCAGGGCTGGCACACCGCCAGCACGTTGGCGCCGCGCCTTGCCGCCGGATCGCCGATCTCCTGAAGGAAGCGGATGACGTAGTCGATGTATTCGTCCAGCCCGAACTTGCCCGCCGACAGCGGCACGTCGCGCGCGTTCTTCCAGTCGGTGATGTAGACGTCGTGGTCGCGCAGCAGCGTCGCGACCGTATTGCGCAGAAGCGTGGCGAAGTGGCCCGAAAGCGGCGCCACCACCAGCACTTTGGGTTGCGGCGTGGTCACCTCCGGCTTGGCGAAGTGGAGCAGATCGCCGAAGGGCAGGGCCAGTGCCACGTCCTCGACCACCGGCGTCATGGTATTGCCGCAGAGCACTTCATCGATGTCGTAAGGCGGGCGCTTGTGGGTGATCGTCGATTTATCGAACGTCTCGGCCAGAGCGAAGAGGCGGCGCGCCATCGGCATCGTCTTCGCCCCGCCCAGGAACTTGTCGCGAAAACCGGTCGCCGCGCGTGCGGTCAGGCGCGCCGGGGTCAGGACGTCGCAATAAGCCTGGTAGGCGTCATAGAGCATCCGCAATATCCCTCAGGCACCTCGCGATTCGGCGAGTGTGCACGCAAACGGTTGTACAATCATGCTGCGCTGCATCATAACGTTAAGCAAGCTGAATGAAGGGGCAGGTCATGGTCGATTCCGGTGCAACGCTGACGATCTCCAGCAAGACCTATTCGGCGTGGTCGCTGCGCGGCTGGCTGCTGTGCCGCCTTGCCGGGCTGGAGGTGACCGAGAAGATGGTCGCCAACGATGCCGCCAACCGCGCGGAACTGCTGCTGCTCTCGCCCTCGGTGCTGGTGCCGCGCCTGACGTGGCAGGGAGCGAGCGTGTGGGACACGCTGGCGATCGCGGAGTTCCTCAACGAGCGGTTCCCCGATGCGCAGATGCTTCCGGCCGACCCGATCGCGCGGGCGCATTGCCGCTCGATCTCGGGGGAGATCCACTCGGGCTTCACCAACTTGCGCTCGGCGCTGCCGATGAACCTGAAGGTGCGGCACGCGAAGTTCCCGGTGTTCTCCGGCGCGCGTCCGGACATCGAGCGGATCGAGGCGATCTGGCTGGAATGCCTCGATCGCTATGGTGGCCCGTTCCTGTTCGGTGCGCAGCCCACGGTGGCGGACGCGATGTATGCCCCGGTGACGACGCGCTTCGTCAGCTACGCGGTGGCGCTGCCGGTACCGTGCGAGGCCTATTGCCGGACCATCGCCGAATGGGACCCGATGCGCGAATGGATCGCCGCCGCGAAGGCCGAGCCGGAAGAGATGGAAGAACTCGACGTAGAGTTCTGAGCATCCTCCCTGTCGCGAAGCGATGGGGAGGGGGACCGCCCGCGAAGCGGGTGGTGGAGGGGGGCGCACAAGCCCCCTCCGTCAGCGACTGCGTCGCTGCCACCTCCCCATCGCTTCGCGACAGGGAGGATATGCCTGGTCCGCTTTCCTACACCCGGAGGCATCCGATACATTGCATCCCATGCCCTGCCGAACCGCCTCGCACCTCACAAGGTTACACCACAAGGTGACACTTCCTTCGCGTAAGGTGACACATCGCCCGCAAAATGTGTCACTTTACGCTCCTAAGGTGACACATTCCGGCCCAAGGTGACACCTTTGCCCTCTGGACCGTGTAAACCGTGTAAACCTGTCACCTTGTGCAGACACGGAAACGCCCGACGGTCGGGGGAAACGACCGCCGGGCTTCCGGGCCTTCCGGGGGACGGGAAGGCTTGTATCCAGTCTCTTAGCGCAGCAGCGAGAGGACGTTCTGCTGGCTCTGGTTGGCCTGCGCCAGCATCGCGGTGGATGCCTGGCTGAGGATCTGCGCCTTGGCCATCGCGGTGGTCTCGGCCGAGTAATCGGCGTCCTCGATGCGGCTGCGGGCGTCGGCCAGGTTGGTGGTGGTGTTGGTCAGGTTGTTGATCGCCGATTCGAGGCGGTTCTGGCCAGCACCCAGCGAGGCGCGGGTGGCGTTGACGTCCGACAGCGCGGCATCGACGTTGGTAAGCGTGGTCGCCGCCTTCGTCGCGTCGGTCACGTCAAGGGCGGTCGCCGAAACCTTGGTGCCGTCGATCGCCTTGGAGGTCAGCACGACCTGCTGGCCGCCCTGCGAGCCGGTCTGGATGTTGAAGGTCAGGTCGGCGCCCGCGGTGGTCGAGATCAGCGTGTTGCCGTTGAACTTGGCCTGCGTGAAGCTGTCGTTGATCTGCGTGGTGAGCGCGGTCACTTCCTGCTGCATCGCCGCGCGGTCGGAGGTCTGATAGGTGCCCGAAGCCGACTGGATCGCCAGTTCGCGCACGCGCTGCAGCATGTTGCCGACTTCCGACAGCGTGCCTTCGGCGGTCTGCGCCAGCGAGATACCGTCGTTGGCGTTGCGGATGCCCTGGCTCATGCCGCGGATCTGCGAGGTCATCGAGGTCGAGATCGCGAGGCCCGCCGCATCGTCCTTGGCCGAGTTGATGCGCTTGCCGGTCGACAGGCGCTCCATCGCGGTGCCGAGAGCCTTGTTGGCCGAATTCGATGCGTTCGAGGCGCGGATCGCGCTGATGTTGGTGTTGATGACTGACATGTGTTGAACCCCGGTAAGCCTTTCGAGCGGCCCCGGAAGTGGAGCGCTCTTCACATGTCCAGAAGAACGGCGGGTGCGCGCAGGATTTAAGTCCGTTTCGCTTTCGCTTGATCACAGGCTGATTACCCCGCATGCAGCGGCTTCGTTCGCACTTGCAAACAAAAGGAAATAGAATGCCTTCCGGCCTTGTCGCCCTGCTTGACGACGTTGCGGTCATCGCCCGTGCCGCTGCCGCCTCCATGGACGACGTGGCGGCGGGAGTGGCCAAGGCCGGGACCAAGGCGGCGGGCGTGGTGATCGACGATGCGGCGGTGACGCCCGGCTACGTCACCGGCTTCACGCCCGATCGCGAACTGCCGATCATCTGGAAGATCACCAAGGGTTCGCTGTTCAACAAGCTGGTGATCCTGCTGCCGGTGGCGCTGCTGCTGAGTGCCTTCCTGCCGATGGCGATCACCCCGATCCTGATGGCGGGCGGCCTCTACCTCGCGTTCGAGGGCGCCGAGAAGGTGCTGGAGAAGCTGGGCGGCGAGAAGCACGGCGAGACGCTGGACGATCCGGTGAGCGATGTCGCCACTTTCGAGAAGACCCGCGTTGCCGGGGCGATCCGCACCGACCTGATCCTCTCGGCTGAGATTATGGCGATCGCGCTGTCGCAAGTGGAGGATTCCAGCTTCATCGCCCGCGCCGTGGCGCTGGCGGTGGTGGGCGTGCTCATCACCATCGGCGTCTACGGCGCGGTGGCGCTGATCGTGAAGATGGACGACGTCGGCCTGCACCTGACCAAGAAGCCGGGCGCGAGCGCGCAGGCGCTGGGGCGCGGGCTGCTGAAGGCAATGCCGATCGTGCTCAAGGTTCTGGGCAGCGTCGGCACGGTGGCGATGCTGTGGGTCGGCGGCGGGATTATCCTCCATGGGCTCGAGGAACTGGGCGTCCCCGGGCCTGCCCATGTCTCGCACGGTATCCAGCACGCGCTGGCCGAGGCAACCGGGCCGGTGGGGCCGGTGTTCGGCTGGCTGGGCTATGCGCTGGCTTCGGCGGTGGTCGGGCTGGTGCTCGGCGCGGTGGTGGCGGTGATCGTCCACCTCGTCGCCAAGGCGCGCGGCAAGGGGCACTGAGGCGGCGTTTGCAGGCGGTGTCGTCCCGGACTTGATCCGGGACCGCTGGCCGTGGACAGCCCGGAACGAAGCGAGGCGCCCCGCTGATAGCCCTCGCCTCAAGACTGCCACCGGTCCCGGATCAAGTCCGGGACGACGTCAGGGCAAAGCTGCCAGAACATCCTTCGCGAACACCGTCAGTGTATCGTCGCGTGCGCCCATGATGACCACGCGGTCGCCGGGACGGGCGATCTCCGCGATCCTCGCGGCGCAGTCCTCGCGGGCAGGGACATACTCCGCCTTGCCGCCATGGCTTTCGATCAGCCGGACGATCCGCTCAGAGCCTTCGCTGCGATCCACGGTGCCGCCGAAGTAGACCGGGTCGCACAGGATGGTCAGGTCGTCCGGGCCCAGCTTGCGGGCGATGACTTCGGCCAGTTCGGCGCCCATCTGCCGCAAGGGACCATAACCGTGCGGCTGGAAGAGCGCGATGACGCGGCCCGGATGTACCTTGAGCGTCGAGAGCGTCGCCGAGACCTTGTCAGGATTGTGCCCGAAGTCGTCGATCACCGCGATTCCCGAGGGCGAGATGCCGACCACGTCGAAGCGCCGCGCCAGCCCTACGAAACTGCCGAGCGCGACCACCGCCTCGGCCACCGGCACGCCTGCGGCATTGGCGGCAGCGATCGCGGCGAGCGCATTGTAGAGGTTGTGGCGGCCGGGCACCTTCAGTGTCAGCGCATGCTCGGTGCCCTCGCGCCTGTCGAGGATCGTGGCGGACAGCGAAGTCGGCTCCTCGACCACGTCGATCGCGGCGATCTGGGCGTCGGGCGAAGTGATCCCGAAGGTCACCAGCGAGCGCGCCCGATGGGCTAGTGCGGCGGTTTCCGCATCGTCGAGGTTGATCGCCGATACTTCGGCGCGGGCGAGGAAGTCGCCGAACAACTCGCGCAGTTCCTCGAGGCTCTTGTGATCGAGGCTGACGTTGCCCAGCACAGCCACCTTGGGGCGATAGAGCGCGATCGAGCCGTCGCTCTCGTCCACCTCGGACACGAAGGCGTCGCCTGAACCCACGCGGGCGCTGGCGAAGGGCGCTTCGGGGGCGACGAAGTTCTTCATCACCGCGCCGTTCATGATCGTGGGATCGCGGCCTGCCGCGGTCATGATCCAGCCGGTCATGCCGGTGACGGTCGATTTGCCCGAGGTGCCGCCAATGGCCACGCCGAAGGGCGCGGCATTGAACAGTGTCGCCAGCAACTGCGCGCGGCTCATCCGGGGGCACCCGAGCTGCGTCGCCCGTACCACTTCGGGCACAGTGTCCTCCACCGCAGCCGAGGCCACCAGCGTCTGCTCGGCCGAGATCACGCCGCTGCCGTCCTGCGGGAACAGTTCGAAGCCCAGCGATTCGAGCCAGGCGAACTTCTCGGGCGTCCGGCCCTGGTCGCGGCTGCGGTCCGAACCGCCGATGCTCGCGCCGTGGCCCTTGAGGATCAGCGCCAGCGGCAGCATGCCGGAGCCGCCGATGCCGCAGAAGAACCAGGGGTGAGTAGTGAGGTCGCTGGAGGGCGTTGGCAGGTCGGTCATAGACCGCAAGCCGTATGCGGCCTTGCCCGCCGTGACAACCTCGATAGGAATGCATGGCATGACACGTATCGCCGTCTGCGCACCGTCCACCCCGATCACCCGCGAGGATGCCGAGGCCGTGCTCGCGCTCGCCGCTGCCGAGTTCCCCGGCGTGGAACTCGTCGTTCACGAGCAATGCTTCGCGCAGGAGGGGCACTTCGCCGGAACTGACGAACAACGCCTCGGTGCTCTGCTGGAGTGTGCCAACGATCCATCCGTCGATGCCGTGTGGTTCGCGCGGGGCGGCTACGGTGCGTGCCGGATTGCGGAGGCCGCGCTGGAGCAGATGGGTCATGCGGCGGTCGGCAAGACGTACCTCGGCTATTCTGACGCGGGCTACTTGCTCGGCGGGCTCTACCGCGAGAGGATCGGCAAGCCGGTCCATGGCCCGATGCTGGCGGACATTCGCCGCGAGGGTGGCGTCGATGCGGTGCGCCGTGCGCTCGCCTACCTCGCGGGTGACAAGCAGGGCCTCGAACCCTCGCTTGGCGGCGAGCGCCACGCCGTCGCCGCCTTCAACCTGATGACGCTGGCCATGCTTGGCGGCACGCGGCTGATGCCGGGACTCGCCAACCACGTGGTCATGGTGGAGGAAGTCTCCGAATATCTCTACGCCGTCGACCGCCTGTTCTTCCACGCGACCGCGCATCTCGGCGGCATCGCGGGCCTGCGCCTCGGCCGCGTCAGCGACGTGCCGGAGAACGACCGCCCCTTCGGCACCGATGCCGAGCAGATCGCGCGCTACTGGTGCGAACGCCACGCGATCGCTTTCCTCGGCGTGGCGGACATCGGTCACGATGCCGCAAATAAGATAGTTCCCTTCGGCTGACGAAGACGCCACTCTCCGGCTCAAACAGAACGGGAGAGATTGATGGCGCCCTTGCCGATCCGCCAGATCGCCTACTTCGTGCCGGATGTGCGTGCCGCCGCGCAGGCACATTCCGCGGCCTTCGGCTCCGGGCCTTACTACGTGGCCGACCATATCGCGCTGACCCGCGCCGTCCATCGCGGGGTGGAGCGCGAACTCGATCACTCCAGCGCCTACGGCCAGTGGGGCGAAGTGATGATCGAGTTCTGCCAGCAGAACAATCCCGGCCCTTCGGCCTTTCATGACCTCTATCCGGAAGGCTCGGGGAGGGAGGGACTGCATCACGTAGCCTTGTTCGTCGATAATCTGGATGCAGCCGTCGCCGACTTCACCGGGCGAGGGGCTACGCTGGCGCTAGACGCGCAGATGACCGACGGGTTCCGTTACGTTTTCCTCGATACGATAGCAACTTACGGGCACATGCTCGAATTGTACGAGCCGACCGACAACCTCAAGGGCTTCTACGAATACGTGCGGCGCAAGGCGGGCGACTTCTCGAAGGGCGTCACCCAGGACATCGCTTTCGGGTGACGTGCGTGTCTCAGGGCTTGCCCTGAGCGGCCAAGGTCAATAACCCGCCGCGCCACAATCGATTCGCAATCGGCGAGAGGCTCGCGCCCGCCGTGCAAGCCAAGGAGCGGTCGCAGATGCGTGCATTCGTTTTCCCCGGACAGGGTAGCCAGAAGGTCGGCATGGGTGCCGAACTCGCACAGGCCAGCGCCGTCGCGCGCGAGGTCTTCCAGGAGGTCGACGAAGCGCTCGGCCAGAACCTCTTCCGCATCATGAGCGAAGGCCCCGAGGACCAGCTCACCCTCACCGAGAACGCCCAGCCTGCGATCATGGCCAACGCCATCGCGGTGCTGCGCGTGCTGGAGAAGGAAGGCGGCATCAGCCTCGCCGACAAGGCGGACTTCGTCGCCGGTCACTCGCTGGGTGAGTACACCGCGCTCTGCGCCGCAGGGGCCTTCAGCCTCGCCGACACCGCGCGCCTGCTGAAGCTGCGCGGCCAGTCGATGCAGGCCGCCGTGCCGGTTGGCGTGGGCGCCATGGCCGCGTTGCTGGGCGCCGACATCGAGAAGGCCACTGCGCTCGCCGAAGCGGCGGCCGAAGGTCAGGTCTGCACCGTAGCCAACGACAATGACCCCACGCAGGTCGTGATCTCGGGCCACAAGGAAGCGATCGAGCGCGCCATCGCGCTGGTCAAGGATCACGGCATCAAGCGCGGCATCGCGCTGCCGGTCTCGGCACCGTTCCACTGCCCGCTGATGCAGCCCGCCGCCGACGCCATGGCCGAGGCACTCGCCGCGACCCCTCCGGGTGCGCTGCGCGTCGCCCTGTTCGCCAACGTGACGGCTTCGGTGGTGACCGACCCGGCCGAAGTCCAGCGCCTGCTCGTGGAGCAGGTCACCGGCCGCGTCCGCTGGCGCGAGAGCGCGATCGCGATGCACGCGGCGGGCGTGGAGCGCTTCGTCGAGATCGGCGGCAAGGTCGTCGGCCCGATGATCAAGCGCTCGGCGGGCGAGGTGGACGTCGTGGCCGCGATCTCGATGGCTGAAATCGAGGAGCTGGCCAAGAGCCTCTGATTTTCCGCATGGCCCCGGGCTTGACCCGGGGCCGCACGCCGTCAGATGAAGCATCGCCGGGATGGCGATCTAGGAGTTTCTCATGTTCAACCTCAACGGAATGACTGCCCTGGTGACCGGCGCAAGCGGCGGGATCGGTTCGGCCGTGGCCCGCGCGCTGGCGGCGCAAGGTGCGCGCCTCGCAATCTCGGGCTCTAATGCCGACAAGCTGCGCGCCTTCCGCGAAGAACTCGACGAGCACACCCCGCAGCACCTGCAGGAAGTCGACCACGTCTCCATCGCCTGCAACCTGGGCGATGCCGAGCAGGTCGAGAAGCTGGTGCCCGCCGCGCTCGAGTCGCTGGGCAAGATCGACATTCTCGTCAACAACGCCGGCATCACGCGCGACAACCTCGCGATGCGCATGAAGGACGAGGAGTGGGATCAGGTGATCCGCATCAACCTCGAATCGACCTTCCGCCTGATGCGCGCGGTGACCAAGCCGATGATGAAGGCGCGCTTCGGCCGCATCATCAACGTTACCTCGGTGGTCGGCACCACCGGCAACCCCGGCCAGATGAACTACTGCGCGGCGAAGGGCGGCATCACCGCGATGTCCAAGAGCCTCGCGCAGGAAATCGCCAGCCGCGGCGTGACGGTGAACTGCATCGCCCCCGGCTTCATCCGCACGCCGATGACCGACGTGCTGCCCGACGCGCAGAAGGACGCGCTCAACGCCCGCATCCCGATCGGCCGCATGGGCGAGGGCGACGAGATCGCCGCCGCCGCCGTGTACCTTGCCAGCAAGGAAGCGGGCTACGTCACCGGCCAGACCCTGCACGTCAACGGCGGCATGGTCATGGTGTGATGTGACACTGGGCGGGGGGGCTTGTCTCCTCGCCGCAATGACGTCTATGTGAGGACTAGCGGGATAGATTGGGTCGCAAACCCCCGATTTATCCCCAGATTCGCGGTTTTCCGCCTACATCCGGCTTGCCGCGCTCCGGACTCCCGTTAGAGATAGTCGTCCGAATTTAAGGGATATCCTTATCCCGTGCCCGACCAAGGGGGACTTGAGGCTGTCATGAAGGCCACTATCGAACGTTCCACGCTGCTGCGCTGCCTTTCCCACGTGCAGTCGGTCGTCGAGCGCCGCAATACCATTCCGATCCTCTCGAACGTGCTGATCGAGGCCGCCGCCGGCGGTGCGCTCAAGATCATGGCGACCGACCTCGACCTGCAGGTCGTGGAAACGCTGAGCGCGGTTTCGGTGGAGCAGGCCGGTGCGATCACCGTCTCGGCGCATCTGCTGTTCGACATCGCGCGCAAGCTGCCCGAGGGCAGCCAGGTCAGCCTCGATTCAGCGGACAACCGCATGGTCGTGAAGGCCGGTCGCAGCCGCTTCCAGCTGCCGACGCTGCCGCGCGACGACTTCCCGATGATCGCGGAAGGCGAACTGCCAACCAGCTTCGAGGTTCCGGCCGCGACGCTGGCTCAGCTGATCGACCGCACCCGCTTCGCGATCTCCACCGAAGAAACGCGCTACTACCTCAACGGTATCTTCCTGCACGTCAGCGACGAGGAACTGAAGGCCGCCGCCACCGACGGTCACCGTCTGGCGCGCTTCACCATCGCTCGCCCGGACGGCTCGGAAGGCATGCCCGACGTGATCGTGCCGCGCAAATGCGTAGGCGAACTGCGCAAGCTGCTCGAAGAGGCGCTGGACACCAACGTCCTCGTCGACCTGTCGGCCAGCAAGATTCGCTTCACGCTGGGCGGCGAGCATGGTGTGGTGCTGACCAGCAAGCTGATCGACGGCACCTTCCCGGACTACACCCGCGTCATCCCTACCGGGAACGACAAGCTGCTCAAGGTCGATCCCAAGAGCTTCTTCCAGGGCGTGGATCGCGTGGCGACGATCGCCACCGAGAAGACCCGCGCGGTAAAGATGGCGCTGGACAGCGACCGGATCACCCTGTCGGTCACCTCGCCCGACAATGGCACGGCGGCCGAGGAAGTGCCCGCGCAGTACGCCGCTGAAGGCTTCGAGATCGGCTTCAACGCCAATTACCTCAAGGACATCCTTGGCCAGATCGACGGCGACACGGTGGAACTCCACCTTGCCGATGCGGCCGCGCCGACGCTGATCCGTCAGGACGACAAGAGCCCCGCGCTCTATGTGCTGATGCCGATGCGCGTCTGACCTTCGCGGCAGGCAAGAGAAGAGGGCCGGGGCGAAAGCTCCGGTCCTTTTACTTTGTCATTGCGGAGGGGTCAGGCCCGTCCGGTCGCCTCGATCATCTTTTCCAGTTCGACGAACTTCTCGCGCGGAGCGCCGTCGCGTGCGGCGGCGACTTCGGCTTCGTCGATCTTCTGCCAGTCGGTGAACTTGACGACCTGGATGCCGCGTTCTTCCGCGAGGGCATCGAAGCCAGGGCGGCCGGGTTTGCCGGAATCGCCCTTCATGTCCGCCGCGATTTTCTCGACGATGGCAAATCCGTCCGGGCGGTTGGTGCCGATCGTCCCGGTCGGCCCGCGCCTTGCCCAGCCCACGCAGTAGAGACCGGGGGCGATGCGGCCTTCGACATTGGCGAAGCGGCCACCCTGTTCGTCATAGGGCACATCGGGAATCGGCGAAGTCTGGTAGCCGATGCAGGCCACGACGATCCCGGCCGGGATGCGATAGGTCTCTCCCGTGCCGATGGCCTTGCCGTTCTCCAGGCGGGTGCGTTCCACTTCCACCGCTTCGACATGGGTGTCGCCGAGGATGGCCTTCGGCGCGGCGAAGAAGTCGAATTCGACCGTGACGTCATCGGCGCGCGGGTTCTGGTTGGTCGCGAAGGCGCGCAGCAGACCGAGGGATTTGCGAAGCCCCGTATCGAGGCCCGCGTCGGCTTCCAGCGGAGGCAGGTCGGCGGCATCCACTACGGGGTGCGCGCGTTCCAGCTTGGCGAGTTCGCCCAGTTCCTTGGGTGTCATCGCGATCTGGTGCGGTCCGCGTCGCCCGAGGATCACGATGCGCCGCACCGCTGAATTGTGCAGGGCGGCGAGGGCATGGGCGACGATGTCAGATCCCGCGAACTCCGCTTCCGACTTGGCGAGGATGCGCGCCACGTCGAGCGCGACATTGCCGTTGCCGACGATGACGGCGGTGTCGTGGCCCAGTTGCGGGTCGAGTCCGGTGAACTGCGGATGGCCGTTGTACCAGCCGACGAAGGCAGCGGAGCCGAAGACGCCCGGCAATTGCTCACCGGGCAGGCCGAGCTTGCGATCGTGCGGCGCGCCGGTGGCGAGGACCACGGCGTCGTAAAGGTTCTGCAATTCGGCGACCGTCACGTCCCGGCCCAGCATCACGTTGCCGACGAATCGGACGTTGCGGGTGAGCGCCGTGTTTTCATAGCGACGGGCGACCGCCTTGATCGATTGATGGTCGGGCGCGACGCCGGTGCGGATCAGACCGAAGGGCACGGGCAAAGTGTCGAATATATCGACGTGCACCTCATCGCCCCACTGCTTGAGTGCGGCTTCGGCGGTGTAGTAGCCCGCCGGGCCGGATCCGACGATGGCGATGTGCCGCATGGCTATGTCTCCCGTATCTGGCCGACTTCGTTGCCGGCCGGTTGAATGGAAGCAAGCACGGCGACGAAGCGGTATCAAGTGAAATGCTTCGGATTCCGGATCGTTGCCCGATCGATTGCGGTCGCCTCGCTTAACGGTTTCGCAACGGCGGCAAAGGCATGGTCGCGGGCATGAAGAAACCGGGTCTGCGTGGCGAACGACAGGCGGCGCATTCGGGCGCCGAGCGAGGGCTCCTGCCCGCAGCGCAGGAGGCGAAGAACGATTCGCACGGCGATGCCGCTCCCGCTGCGTCCTCCCCCTTCGCCGGGTTCGCCCGATGGAGCGGGCGGCCCGATGCCGGAGACTGCCTCCATTATTTCACGTGTCGCCGCTGGGTCCTGATGGGGCCGGCGCTGCTTGTCAGTGCGCTACTGATGGGCCTTATATCCGGGACGTTGCCGGACATGGTGGCTGGCCTGTGCATGGTCCTCGGCATGGCGCTGTGCCTGCCTGCTTCGATCTATGCGCGCATGGAGCGCAGGGTGGTTCATAATGGATGGCAGCGCTATCCGCTGCTGTTCGTCGCGATCCTGCTGCCGATGATGCTGTTCGGCTTCGGAGCGGCGCGCTGGACGAACCTGCACCCGCACCTTGGCTGGGAGGTGACGGTCAACATCTTCGTCATCGTCGTGCTGATGGCGACGGCGTTGCTGGAGAATCGACTGACTTCGATCATTGCCGCGACGATCGGGCTATGGGGTGGCGGCTCGCTCCACGCTGGCTCGATGGCCTCGTTCACACTGCTGACGGTAGGCACGGTGATCGGCCTGCTCATGGCTATCCGGCAGGCGCGTACCGCGTCGTCGCAATCGAATCGCCATGCAGAGCGCGAGCGCGAGCAGCGCCGCGCCGAACAATTGCTTCATGAGTACGAGCAGACCGGGCAGGGCTGGTTCTGGGAGACGGACCGTCAGGGCAAGATCACGTATGTGACCCGGAGCATCGCCGCCTTGTTGGGCAGCACCGTGTCCGAGATGGAGGGCAAATCTTTCACCGGCATGTTCATGCTGGAGGCTGCGGGGCAGGAGGGGGAGCGCACGCTGGTGTTCCATCTCAACACGCGCTCCTCGTTCCAGGACCTGGGTGTGCGTGCTGCGACGGGCGAGAAGGACGAGCGCTGGTGGTCGATCTCCGGTCGCCCCGTGCTCGACCAGTTCAACAATTTCATGGGCTTCCGTGGGTCGGGCACGGATCTGACTGAAAAGCGTCGCTCGCAGGCACACGTCACGCAGCTAGCCCGGTTCGATTCGCTCACCAAGCTCGCCAACCGCTTCCAGATGTCGGAGTGGCTGGAGAAGATCCTGACCAGCCCGCGCATAGAGACCCGTGCCTGTGCGGTATTCCTGCTCGACCTCGACCGCTTCAAGGCGGTCAACGATACCATGGGACACCCGGCGGGCGACGCCCTGCTCAAGCAGGTCGCCGAACGACTGAGCAATACCGTGGGCGATCGCGGCCGCGTCGGGCGACTTGGCGGTGACGAGTTCCAGGTGATCCTCCACGGCGCCCAGAACCGCGAAGGGCTCGCTCATCTGGCGCGCCGCATTATCGAGAACCTGTCGCAGCCCTACACCATCGAAGGTGCGCGGGTGACCATCGGCGCCTCGGTCGGCATCGCGCTGTGCCCCGATGACGGCATGACCTCGGACGCACTCATCCGCAACGCCGACCTCGCGCTCTACGCGGCCAAGGGCGGCGGACGCGGGCGGCATCACTTCTACGATGAGGACCTGCACTCCGACGCCAAGGAGCGCCAGCAGCTGGAGCAGGATTTGCGCGACGCCATCGCCAGCGGGTCTCTCGAACTGCATTATCAGCCGCAAGTGCGCACCACGAGCGAGAAGATCACCGGCTTCGAGGCGCTGCTGCGCTGGAACCATCCGGTGCACGGCTATATCTCGCCGGCCAAGTTCGTGCCGGTGGCCGAGGAGACCGGCCTCGTCGCGCAGATCGGCGAGTGGGCCTTGCGCACCGCCTGCGCCGATCTTGCCAAGTGGCCGGAAGAGGTGCGCGTCGCGGTCAACGTCTCGCCGCTGCAGTTCGCCAACCCCGCACTGCCGGCCATCGTCACCAGCGCGATCGCCGCTGCAGGCGTCTCGCCCGGTCGCCTGGAACTGGAGATTACCGAGAGCGTGTTCCTCGGCGACGACAGGACGACCGAGGCGATGTTCTCCGCGCTCAAGAACCTCGGCGTGCGGCTGGCGCTCGACGACTTCGGGACGGGCTATTCCTCGCTCGGCTATCTGAAGAAGGCGCCGTTCGACAAGATCAAGATCGACCAGAGCTTCGTGCGGGGCGCCACCATCCAGGGCAGCCGCAACGGGGCGATCATCTCCTCGATCGTCAACCTTGCCGAGGCGCTCGGCATGGAGACGACTGCGGAAGGCGTCGAAACGCTGGACGAACTGGACCTCGTGCGGATGCTGGGCTGCAGTCACGTGCAGGGCTACATCTACGAGCGACCACTCAATGCACAGAGCGTTCTGGCGCAACTGATCGACGGCCTCGTCGCCGTGGCGAAAGGCCCGCGTTCAGCCCGCGCGACGCGGCAGACGATGCTGCGCAAGGTCGCGCTGGAACATGGACCGCACAGTTACGAAGGCACCATTCGCAACATCTCGCAGCACGGCGCGATGATCGAGGGCCTGTGGAACGTGCCGGTGGGAACGACCTTTGGTGTGCATCTGGCGGATGACTATGTCGTCATGGCGACCTCGCGCTGGTGCAAGGAGGACCGCATGGGGCTTGAGTTCGGGCAGCCGCTGGAACTCGACGGCAATGGCGCGGTCCTGTTCACGCCGGTCCGGCCAAGGCGCGAGAAGTCGGAGACGGCACCGCTACGCCGTACAGCGTGACGCCTTGCGCACTTTTTCGCATTTTCCCGCCCCGGAGGTGATTTCACACCGGCGTAAAATGCTCTAACGGCGCTTCCATGACCGAACTCGCGCAGATCCGTAACTTCAGCATCATTGCCCATATCGACCACGGCAAGTCGACGCTCGCCGACCGTCTGATCCAGACCACCGGCGGCCTGTCGGAGCGCGAGATGAGCGCGCAGGTGCTCGACAACATGGACATCGAGAAGGAACGCGGCATCACGATCAAGGCGCAGACCGTGCGCCTGAACTACACCGCCTCCGATGGCCTGACTTATGAGCTGAACCTCATGGACACGCCGGGCCACGTCGATTTCGCTTACGAAGTCAGCCGCAGCCTTGCCGCCTGCGAAGGCGCACTGCTGGTGGTGGACGCCGCGCAGGGCGTGGAAGCGCAGACGCTGGCCAACGTCTACCAGTCGATCGAGCACAACCACGAGATCGTGCCGGTCATCAACAAGATCGACCTGCCCGCAGCCGAGCCGGAGAAGGTGCGCAACGAGATCGAGGAAGTGATCGGCATCGACGCTTCCGAGGCGGTCATGGCCAGCGCCAAGTCGGGCATCGGCATCGCCGAAGTGCTCGAAGCCGTCGTCAAGAAGATCCCGCCGCCCAAGGGCGAGCGCGACAAGCCGCTGAAGGCGATGCTGGTCGATTCGTGGTACGACCCGTACCTCGGCGTCGTCATTCTGGTCCGCGTCATCGACGGTGTCATCAAGAAGGGCCTGCCGGTCAAGTTCATGCAGGGCGGCACCGACCACCTCGTCGATCGCGTCGGCTGCTTCACGCCCAAGCGCATCGACCTGCCCGAACTCGGCCCCGGTGAGATCGGCTTCATCACCGCGCAGATCAAGGAAGTCGAACAGGCCAAGGTCGGCGACACCATCACCACGGTGAAGGGCGGTGCCACGCAGGCGCTGCCGGGCTACAAGGAAGTGCAGCCCGTGGTGTTCTGCGGCCTGTTCCCGGTCGACGCCAACGACTTCGAGAAGCTGCGCGAATCGATCGGCAAGCTGCGCCTCAACGACGCTTCGTTCAGTTTCGAGATGGAATCGAGCGCGGCGCTGGGCTTCGGCTTCCGCTGCGGCTTCCTTGGCCTGCTGCACCTGGAGATCATCCAGGAGCGCCTGAGCCGCGAATACGACCTCGATCTCATCACCACGGCGCCTTCGGTGGTCTATCGCCTGACGATGACCGACGGGTCGATCAAGGAACTGCACAACCCGTCCGACATGCCCGATCCCGTGAAGATCGACTTCATGGAGGAGCCGTGGATCAAGGCGGTGATCTACACGCCCGACGAATACCTCGGCTCGATCCTCAAGCTGTGCCAGGATCGCCGCGGCATCCAAAAGGACCTCACCTACGTCGGCGGCCGTGCGCAGGTGACCTACGACCTGCCGCTGAACGAAGTGGTGTTCGACTTCTACGACCGCCTCAAGTCGATCAGCCGCGGCTACGCCAGCTTCGACTACGAGCAGACCGGGCTTCAGGAGGGTGACCTCGTGATGATGAACATCCTCGTCAACAACGAGCCGGTCGATGCGCTGTCGATGATCGTTCACCGCAGTCAGGCCGAGCCGCGCGGGCGCGCGCTGGTCGAGCGGCTGAAGGAACTGATCCCCCGTCATATGTTCAAGGTGCCGATCCAGGCCGCGATCGGCGCCAAGGTCATCGCGCGCGAGACGATCAGCGCCATGCGCAAGGACGTTACGGCCAAGTGCTATGGCGGCGACATCAGTCGCAAGAAGAAGCTTCTGGATAAGCAGAAGGAAGGCAAGAAGCGCATGCGCGAATATGGCAACGTCCAGATTCCGCAGGAAGCCTTCATCGCCGCGCTGCGCATGGGCGAGGAATAAGTCTCACCTGACGGAGAGGCCGCGAAAAGGCCCGGCAACCGCCCCGGCGGTTGTCGGGCCTTTTCGCGTCGTTACCTCGGAACCCGATGTTTTTATGGTAAAATATTGACTAACTATGTTTATGATTGCGGCTGCGTAGTATCGTTGGTTAGTTTTAAGGCGGAGCCGGGTGGGTCGCTGGCAAAGTATGGCGGACAGAAATCTCAACGAGCATGGAGCGAATCGCGTGCAGGGCGCAGGGCTTCAGCATGTCTTCCCCGGACTGACCCCCAAGCAGCATGAAGTGCTGCGATTCGTATCCGAAAATCGGACCAGCAAGGAAATCGCCTGGGAACTGGGCATCTCCGAAAGCGCCGTGAACCAGCGGATCGAGGGCGTGCGTATCCGAGCCGGCTCTCCGCCGCGCGCCGAACTGGCGCGGACCTACAGGCAATATCTGCTGGATCAGGACGCACCCTGTAATCCAATACCAGATAAGATTCCTCAGGTTCCGGACGTGCTACCCGATGCACCAGTCAGGGCTCAGGACGAACCGGGTGTCAGCCTCGCTCTCTCGGATGCCATGACGTATACCGTCACGGCGCCGTGGCAGCGCGAGACTTACGAACGGATCGTCCCGGAGGTGCTCGATGGGGCAAATGCCGGGTTAAGCCGGACAGCCGCCATGGTCGCCATCGCCGGGGGTATGCTACTGGTGGCGATGGTGGGTCTTGGCGTCGTTCGTGCGCTGGCCGATCTGATCTGATCGGCACGGTCTTGTTTCAGCCTTCTCGAACCTGTGTTTGTGGCGCGCCCGTCGAGCCGGTCCCGCGTCAGGGGGAATATTGCCATGTCGATGACCATTGCTGCTGCTACTGCCCGGATCGCCCGCCAGCTTCCCGAGGCCGAACTCTCGCTCGATTCCGCTCTCCTTGCTTCGGCGCGTCTGATGGAATCGATGCTGCTGGCCCGCCAGGCGGACGGTATCGAGACCTTTACCGGTCAGACCGCGCTGATGCGTCTAGCCAAGGCGCAGCGCACCCTGATCGAAAGCCAGAACGACATGATCCGCGTCCATCAGGAACTGCGCGGCGTCGGCCTCGAAGTGAAGGCGATCACCGACGACAAGGACTCTTGCCCGCCCAGCGGCATGCTCGACGCCGAACCGCTGCGCCGGATTGCCTGACGCGCGAACTCGTCCAGTCGGGACGGGGAGGGCATGTTCATGCCTGACCAGTCCTGGTTGGCGTTCACGTGGTCGAACAAGGATGTGGCGCAGTTCGCCATTTATGCTCTGCTGTTCCTCTACTGCCTTATCCGCAAGCTACCTGGGCCCGAATGCATTCTCTCGGGCCTGCTGGTCGCCATGGGCACGATCGACCGGGCGTACCATTTTGCTGTCGATGGCTCGATTTTCTGGCACAAGACGAACCTTGGGCATCTGCTTATCGATGTGGTCGCAATGGTCTGTGCCTTCGTCGTCGCGCTCCACGCGAACCGGGTGTATCCACTATGGATAGCTGGAGCGCAGATCATCGCGATGTTTGGGCACATCTATCGGCTGCTGCTGACGGAGATCAACGCCTTCGCCTACGCCGTGATGTCGATCACGCCTTCATACATTCAGTTGGTGGCGATCGTTATGGGTATCATGTTTCACATGTCGCGGCGCAGGAGGCTGGGCAGCTATCCGTCCTGGCGCCGCTCTTCGTACCTTGCGCGGGCAGCGGAGCCGAGAACATTGCCCGGCGGCTGATTAGCCGTTTCGGCTCGCTGCGCACGATCTATTCGGCTTCTGTTGAGGCGCTACGCGAGGCATTGTTCGAGGCTGGCCAGCATGACGGCAGGGATTTAGCGGACGAAATCGCGCATGCGATAGCGGCCGCCCGGCGTCTTGCCGAAGCTGCCTCACGCGAGGCGATGTTGGGAGCGCCGCTCCAGACCGAAGCTTTCGCCTTCCGTCAATATCTCGTCAATAGACTTGGCAGCCGGCGCGAAGAGTGCGTACTGGTGTTCTTCTTCAATGGCGAAGGTGTCTACATCGCCGAGGACATCTACGCTGGCGGGAAACGGACCGAATGTCTTATCCCGCTTCGGCGCACGGTGCGCCGCGCTTTCGATCTGGATGCGAGGCGTATCGTGCTGGCGCACAACCATCCGTCCGGCACTGCCCGTCCAAGCAGTGACGACATCGTTGCCACGGCGAGGTTTCGGCAGATCGTCGAGCCGCTGGAAATACGGCTCGACGATCACTGCATCGTTGCGGGAAACGCGGTTGCCAGCATGAAGGCAATGGGGATTTTCTAGCCCTAATTCTTTAGGCGCAGGCTGACGAAAAGAGTGCGCCCCTGTTCGGGATACCCATCGACGGTGGTGTAGTTCTCATCAAGCAGATTGCGCCCACCGAGGCCCAGAGTTGCCCAGTCGGTCACGTCGAAATCCACGCGCAGGTTGGCCAGCGCGTAGTCGCCGGTCTGGTAATAGCGCGTTCCCGCAGTGTTGACCGTCCAGCGCTTCGAGGCGATGTCGATGCTGGGCAGGATGCGCAGAGCTGGGATCGGCGACCACTCGGCCCACACGAAGCTCGAGTGCTCGGGAACGCCGGTGATGTGGAACGAGGCGATCTTGGACAGCGTAGGATCATCCAGCTTGCGATGTACCCAGCCGTAGTTGGCGCCGACCCGCAGCGTTTCCGCGATCTGCGCGGTCGCCGAGATGTCGGCACCGTAATAGTCGCCCGAACCGACGTTGCGGCTTTGCGCGGTGGACTGGCCCTGGTAGATGAACGGGAACGAGACAATCGCATCGTCCACCTTGGCATACCAGCCCGAGGCTTCGACGCGCAGCGGACCGAACTGGCGAGCGCCGCCCATTTCGACTTGCGTGGCACGCTCGGCCTTGAGGTCGGGATTGGAGGTGGCGCCGCCGAAGCGGGTGCTGAAACGTTCGAAGATGGTCGGGAAGCGTGCGCGTGACGAGACCGAGAGGTGCATCGTGGTCGCCTCGTCGGGCGTCCAGAGCAGTTGCCCTTGCGCATTCCAAGCATCGCCGTTGCGCAAGTCGTAATAGACGAAGGCTCCCGAAGTATAGTCCTCGGCCCGGCGCAGATCGCGCCAGTCGTAGCTGGCGCCGACTACCAGTTCCAGCTGCGGCGTTAGCTTGTAGCCGTTCTCGATCGCGGCGCTGTAGGTTTCCTCGATCGTGGTTTGCCACGGCTCCCAGGTGCCCGAAGGGAAGCTCTGCTGGATCTCGCGGTGGCGGTCGTTGCGGTAGTGGAACGAGACGCTCAGTCGCTCGGCATCGCTGGGGTTGAGGTCCAGCTGGGCGGAGCCGCCGTAGGCACGATCGCTGTAGGCGCTGTTGAACGAACTGCGAGCGGTCTGCGTGTCTAGGTTTGCATTGTCGAAGCTGTCGAGGCTGTTCTTGAAAGTATTGTAATAGGCCCGCGTGCGCAGCGTTGCGATCTCTCCCAGCCGGGTGGTCGAGAGGAAGTAGACGTTCTGCAGGTTCCAGTACGGCCAGGTCCAGTAACGCAGGCCGGTCAGGTCAGAGACGTGCAGCGGGGCGAGCTTCTCGCCTTCCTGCCGGGTGAAGCTGATCGCATATTCGTCGGTCGCATTCGGGGTGAAGCCCAGCTTGGCGTTGACACGCCAGTCTTCCGAGCGCGACAGGTCGCGTTCGCCGCCGTCCTCGTTGTTGGTGGCATTGAACTTGTTCGGGAGGTCCCAGTGGTCGGTGAAGTTGCGCGCGTAGCTGGCCTGCGCGTACCACTTGTCGTGCCGCGTGCCGAGCGAAACGAAGCCGGTGTAGCCCGCATAGTCCGCGTCGTTGTCGAGGTTCAGGCTGAAGCGTGCTTCCGCGTCCAGTTCCTTATGCGGCTTGCGGGTGACGAGGTTAACTGCACCGCCCATCGCACCGGGGCCGTTAAGCACCGAGACATAGCCCATGGCGACCTGAATCTCGGCGACGTCGGGGGTCAGGAAGCGGCCATAGTCGAGCCGCCCGTCGGCGGGCAGGTAGACGCGGATACCGTCGATCGACAGCGGCACCTGATAGCGGTCGAAGCCGCGCACGTAGATCAGCCGTTCGTTGCGCGAATTTCCGGAAAGGCCGGAAGTGACGCCGGGGATCAGCTTGACAGCTTCATCCAGGGTATCGCGCGAGAAGTCGTAGATCGCCTCTGCGTTGACGGTGGACGCGGTGATGTCGCCGTTCTCGCTGCGCGGCGCGGTGACGACGATCTGGCCTAGCCCGAATGCGCTATTGGTGTCGTCCGCGGCGAATGCAGGCACGGTCGCACAGACCAGCGACGCGGCAAGCGCCGTAGTGATCGCATACTTCATGTTATCCCCCTTGAACCTTCTGTGGATTCGCGCTTGGAGCGAATCTGTATCCCGCCGTACATAATTATGCTCGGCAGAATATAAATATATTCCTAGAGGCATAGATCGAGCACGGAGCCATGAGCATGAGACAAATCCTGGGTGCAATTATGCTCGCGATGGCAACGACCGGTTCGGCGCAAGCGGCCGAGCCGATGAGCGGGCATGATCAGGCGGCCTGCACGGCACCCGCGGCCGTTCCCGCCGATCTTGCGGGTTGGAGCGCGGCGCATCGTTCGATGAAGGCCGCGATCAAGGTCGATGCAGCATCCAGGGCGCTGCTAAAGCAGGGTGTTGCGGCCGATGCCGCGCTCGTCCCGACGCCGAAGGTGGCTTACGCGATAGAGCCCGGAAAGCCCGGCGGTTCGGTCAGCTTCGGCGGTCTATTCGCTTTCGATGTCGCGACGGCGGGACGCTATCGCGTGGCGCAGAGCGGACGTTCGTGGGTCGACGTGATCGTCGACGGCAAGGCGGTTCCCTCGGTCGCGCATGGCCACGGGCCGGATTGCTCAGGGATTGCCAAGACAGTCGAGTACGACCTTCCGGCGGGTCGACACTTGCTGCAGATCGCGGCCAATGGAGAACAGGCGCTGACGGTGATGGTCGCGCCCGTACGATGAGCCGATCGGGCGGTTGGGCGCTGCTGCTGTCCAGCCTCGTTCTTGCGACCGGGGTGGGGGTTGCCCATGATGCCGGGAACAGCCTCGACGCACAAGTCGCGCTCGGGCGACGGCTATTCCACGACGGCGACCTCTCGATCAACGGCACACTGTCCTGCGCGACTTGCCACGATCCGCGGCACGCTTTCGCCGATGGCGTGCGGGCGCATCCCGGCGCCCATGGAGAGCCGGGGCTGCGCAACGTGCCTTCGCTGTTGAATGTCGGGAGCTTCTCGCCACTGACATGGGGCAATGCTTCCCTGACCACACTGGAGCAGCAGGCGATCGTGCCGATCGCGGGTGAGGATCCGGTCGAGATGGGCATGAAGGGGCAGGAGGCGGAACTGGCGCGCCGCCTTTCGACAAATCCTTGTTATCGGAAGCTGTTCAAGGCGGCATTCCCGGCGACGCGCGGTCGGATCGACTTTACTTCGGTTTCCGCGGCGCTGGCGGCCTTCCAGCGCACGATCGACAGCCATGAGACGGCTTGGGATTATGCAGCGGCAGGCGGTCCCGCATTGAATACGGCCGCCACGCGAGGTGAGGCGGTGTTCGCGCGCGAGTGTGCCGGATGTCATCGCGGGCGGGAATTCACCGACCTCGCGTTCCATCGCCTGCCGGGCGAGCCGGATGTTCCGGCTAACGGTGATTTCGGCCTCGGCCGCGCTACCGGGCGGCAGGAGGATCGCGGTCGGTTCCGTACGCCATCGCTGCGTAACGTGGTGCTAACCGCACCTTATCTGCACGATGGCAGCGCCGATACGATCTCAGAGGTGATCGCCCGTCACGGGATGATGCTGTCACCTGCGGAAACGGCCGAGGTGGAGGTCTTCCTGAATGCCCTGACCGATACGGCGGTAGTCGCCGATCCGCGCTATGCCCGGCCAGGCAAGGCCTGTGAGGTATCCTGAGGTCTCAGGCCACGGCGCAGCGGTTCCGACCGCCACGTTTGGCGTCGTAGAGCGGGCCGTCGGCGCGCGCGATCCATTCCTCGGCTACGGTGATGCCGCTGTCCAGCATCGCGATGCCGAAGCTGGCCGTCACTGCGATCGTGCGTGTCGGGGCGACGACGATGGGACGGGCCTCGATCGCGGCGCGGAAGCGTTCGGCGGCGGCAAGCGCTTCGGACACACCGGTTTCGGGCAGCAGCATTGCGAATTCCTCGCCGCCGAGACGTCCAAGCATGTCAGCGGAGCGCCCGGCCGTCCCCAGCGTGGCGGCAAGGTCGCGGAGCACCGCGTCACCGGCGGGGTGGCCCCATGTGTCGTTCACGGACTTGAAGTGATCGACGTCGATCAGCACCAGCGAGGCTGCCCTTCCGTAGCGATGGCAGCGGGCGATCTCCTGGTTGACCTTCTCGATGAAGCCGCGTCGGGTGAGAGCGCCAGTCAACTGATCGCGCTCGGCGATGCGACGCAGTTCCATCTCGTTGACGACGATGCGCGCGAAGTTGCGCAGGATGTCGAGTTCGCTCTCGGTGAACTCGCGCGTCTTGGTGTCCACCGCGCAGAGTGCACCCACGTTGTAGCCATCCGAGGTGACCAGCGGCACGCCCGCATAGGCGCGCACGTGCGGATCCTGAGTGACGGCAGGGTAGTCGGAAACGCGCGAATCCTGCATTGCGTCCGGTATGAGGAGCGGGGCGTCTTGTCGGATGGCATGGGCGCAGAACGACTCGCTGCGGGGTGTCTCCGTGGCGTCGATACCCTCGATCGCCTTGAACCACTGCCGATCTTTATCGATTAGTGTGACGGCAGAGATCGGTACACTGAGGACAGTTCGCACGAGGTTCACGACATTGTCGAACGCCTCCTCGCGCGGAGTGTCGAGAATGGCGAGGCGCTGAAGTGCAGCGAGGCGGGCGGGTTCGTCGGCCAAGGCATTATGGGCATGCATCCGGCAAGTACTCATGCGGCACGCCGACGTCCTCGGCGCAAAGTCGGGGGTTCGATCCTCGCACATCTACATAGCAGATAGTTAACGAAATCGGAACGTCTGCAACCCTGCGGTGGTTGCGGCATTAGTCGAGCTATCATTTGACAATGCGCGCCATGACACGAAAGTGTCGCTTATTGCGCACATGCCTGCAGTATACCCATTGGAGACGCTTTCCTTGACCCAGATCGTCACAGTCCCGACCACCCCCTTCGACGGACAGGCGCCAGGTACTTCCGGCCTGCGCAAGAAGGTCAAGGTGTTCCAGCAGCCGGGCTATGCCGAGAATTTCATCCAGTCGGTGTTCGACGTTGTGGAGCGGGAACCGGACGCGGCGCTGGTGATCGGCGGCGACGGGCGCTTCCACAACCGAACAGTGATCCAGCAGGCGATCCGCATGGCCGCCGCCAATGGCTATGCGCGCGTGCTGGTGGGGCAGGGAGGTATTCTATCCACCCCGGCGGCAAGCCACGTCATCCGCAAGTACGGGGCCAGCGGCGGGCTGGTGCTCTCTGCGAGCCACAACCCCGGTGGGCCGGACGAGGACTTCGGTATCAAGTACAACATCGCCAATGGTGGCCCTGCGCCCGAGAACGTCACCGGCGCGGTGCTGGATCGCACGAAGACGATCGACCGCTGGCTCACGGTGGAGACGTCCGACATAGATCTCGACGCCATCGGCGAAGTGCAGGTGGGCGCGCTGATCGTCGAGGTGATTGATCCGGTCGCGGACTACGCTGACCTCATGGAGGAACTGTTCGACTTCGACGCGATCCGCAAGGTCGTCGCCTCGGGCTTCACCATGCGCATGGATTCGATGAGCGCGGTCACCGGCCCATATGCCACCGAAATCCTGGAGCGCCGACTCGGCTTTGCTGCAGGCACAGTGGTCAACGGCTTGCCGCTGGAGGATTTCGGCGGGCACCACCCGGATCCTAACCTGATCCACGCAAAGGAACTCTACGATCTCATGATGTCCGAGGATGCGCCGGACCTCGGCGCGGCGTCAGACGGGGACGGGGATCGCAACCTCATCATCGGACGCGGGCGCTTCATCACTCCGTCCGACTCGCTGGCGATGCTGGCCGCCAATATCGAGATCGCGCCGGCCTATCGCGGACGGCTGGCGGGTATTGCCCGCTCCATGCCGACCAGTGGCGCGGCCGACCGCGTCGCCGAAGGGCTGGGCGTGCCCGTGTTCGAGACGCCTACAGGGTGGAAGTTCTTCGGCAACCTGCTCGATGCGGGCAAGGTCACCATCTGCGGCGAGGAGAGCGCTGGCACCGGTTCCGACCACGTGCGTGAGAAGGACGGGCTCTGGGCGGTGCTGCTCTGGCTCAATATCCTCGCGGTGCGCGGGATCAGCGTCGACGACCTCGCGCGGGAGCATTGGGCGCGCTACGGCCGCAACTATTACGCGCGGCACGACTTCGAGGGTATCGCCACCGAAGGCGCCAATGCGCTGATGGATGGCCTCAAGGCGCAACTCGGCACTCTGCCGGGCAAGGTGTTCGGTCCGTTGACCGTCAGCCATGCGGACAGCTTCTCCTATACCGATCCGGTGGATGGCTCGGTCAGCTCTAACCAGGGCATCCGGGTGCTGTTCGAGGACGGTAGCCGCATCGTCTTCCGCCTCTCGGGCACCGGTACGCAGGGTGCGACCTTACGCCTGTACCTTGAACGCTACGAGCCGCGCTTCGGAAACCTCGATGCGGAGACTTCGGCGATGCTGGAGCACCAGATCGCCGCCGCCGAGGAAATCGCCGGGATCGTCGCGCATACCGGGCGGACGGCTCCGGACGTGATTACCTGAGCTATGCCCTGAGCAGCACTTATCCCGGGCTTAATCCGGCACGACGATACGCTCCGGCGATGAATTGGATATGATACTTTCCAGATTTGGCTGAAATTCGCGGATTACCCTGCTTGGTATCCGCTCATTGTATACATTGATCTTGCGACCTCTCTCTGCCCGCTCCATCACGCGTGCAGGAGAGGCACACGCATGAGCAAGCACATTCATTTGGTCAGCTTCCTGATCAATTCGCCTATCAATCACACCGTGCTGAGCTGGGCGCAGCCGGGCGACAACCGCCTCGACGCGCTGCACGGCCTCAGGCTATGGCAGGATCTTGCGCGAACACTGGAGCGCGGTCGCTTCGACGGCATGTTCTTCGCCGACACGCCCGGCGTCTTCGACCGTTACCGCGACAGCCACGAGGACGCTGTGAAGTACGGCGTGTGCTGGCCATCGCTCGATCCGGTCGTGCTGCTGTCGGCGCTAGCGGCTGTGACCACGCACCTCGGGTTGGCGACGACGATGTCGACCAGCGCTTACCAGCCCTGGACCATCGTACGCCAACTGGGAACCATCGACTACCTGTCCGGCGGCCGCGTCGGCTGGAACATCGTCACCGGGCACTTGCGCGGCGAGCATCGTGCACTCGGGCTCCAGCAACTCGACCACGACCGCCGCTACGATCGCGCCGACGAATACATGGAGGTCTGCTACAAGCTCTGGAATTCGGTGAAACCGGGGGCCATCCTGGCCGACCGGGATGCCGGGGTGTTCGCCGACCCGGCCAAGGTCGAGTTCATCGACCATGCGGGCGAGTTCTTCTCTTGCCAGACCGTCGCGCCGGTGCCGCCTTCGCCGCAGGGTCGCCCGGTGTTGTTCCAGGCCGGCAGCTCCGGGCGGGGGCAGCAGTTTGCGGTGAGCCACGCCGACGTCGTTTTCTCGATCCAGCCCAATGTCGCAGGGATGAAGCGCTTCATGGCCAACCTTGCTGATGCGGCGCAGGCGGCGGGCAGGGTGACGCCCGGGGTCAGCTTCGGCATCCAGCCCATCGTCGGCGGCACCGAGGAAGAGGCGAAGCGCAAGCTCGCCGACCTCGTTGAGAAGCTGCCTATCGACGGCTGCCTCGCCCGTCTCTCTGGCACGATGGGCGTCGACTTTGCGGGGATGGACCTGGACCAGCCGCTCGCCGAAATCGAGACGCAGGCCTCGCAGGGATTGATGAAGGCCTTCGCCAAGATCGAGGGCGATAAACCCCTGACCCTGCGTGAAGTCGCGATCCGCTGGGGCCTTGCGGTGGGCAAGCCGCAGATCGTCGGTACGCCGGAACAGGTCGCCGCCGAAATGGAGCGAATCTGGCGCGAAACCGGGTGCTATGGCTATAACGTGACACCGACGGTCATGGCCAGTTCGGTTACCGATTTCGTCGATCAGGTCGTGCCGGTGCTCCAGAAGAACGGCGTCTATCGCACCGATTACGAAGGCACGACCTTCCGTGAAAACTTGGGTCTGGCGTGAGGGGCAAGTCTCACAACATCGCGCAAGTACGGGAACTGGCGAAGCGTCGCCTGCCGCGCGCGATCTGGGAGTTCATCGAGCGCGGCACCGAGGACGACCTGCTGATCAAACGCAACGTCGCGGCGCTGCAGGCGGTTCAGCTCCTGCCCCGCACCTTGTGCGACGTGGCTCGGCGCTCGGCCGAGGTCGAACTGTTCGGCCGCCGCCAGCCCCTGCCGCTGGTTATCGCGCCGACCGGGGTATCCGATCTGCTCTGGCACCGAGGCGAGCGAGCGATTGCACGGGCAGCGGCCTCGGCGGGGATACCCTTCACGCAGACGACGAGTTCGACCACCAGCTTCGCCGACATCGCGAAATGCGCGACGTCTGGCCACTGGATGCAGATGTACTTGTGGGAACGGCGCGACTTGTCCTGGCGGGTGGTCGAGGCCGCGCGGGAGAACGGGGCGGACGTGCTGGTGCTTACGGTCGACACGCCGATGTGGCCGCTGCGGGAATTCAACAAGCGAGCGGGCATGTCCAACCCGATCCGACCGAACGCGACGCTTGTGTCGGACTTCCTGAAGCGGCCCTCGTGGTTCACCTCGGTGATCTGCCGCTATTACCTGGAAGGCGGGCTGCCGCAGTTTGCAAATTATCCGAGCGAGGTCGGCGGCAAGCTGACCGGCACCGTCAGCCGCGTAGCGAATTCGGCTTCGGTGTGCTGGGACGACGTCGCGCAACTGCGCCGCCGCTGGCCGGGCAAGCTGGTCGTGAAAGGCGTGCTGAGCGCTGAGGATTCGCGCATCGCGATCGATTACGGGGTGGATGGCATCGCGGTGTCGAATCACGGCGGGCGCAACTTCGACAGTTCGCCTCCCGCCATCGATGTGCTTGCGGGCATCGTCGATGCCGTCGGGGACCACACCACGGTGCTGTTCGACAGCGGCGTGCGACGAGGGGCGGACGTGCTCAAGGCGCTGGCGATCGGCGCGAAGGCTGTACTGGTCGGGCGCGCAACGCTCTACGGCTGTGCGGCGGGTGGAGAGCAAGGCGCGCGGCACGCGATTGATCTGCTTGCCAACGAGATCGACGTTGCCATGGCTATGGTCGGCGTCAGCCGACTGGAGGAACTGGACCGCGGCTACCTGATGCCGGGGACGTTCAGGAGCTAGGCGGTCCCTTCCTTGCTTCATCTAGCGCTCGCAAGCGTCCGGCTGTCGCCGGTGCCTGCAGCAGTTCCGATAGCGGAGCGGTCAGGCGGCGGCGCCAGTTGGGATGCTCGGTAATCGTTCCGGGCAGGTTTGGTTGCTCGGGCTCGGCGAGAAGGTCTTCCAGCGGCGCGATCGCCAGGCCACAGGGAGTGGCGCCAATATGGCGCAAGGCCGCTTCGATCACGGGAGCAAGATCGTCAGGGGAGGGGCGCGGGGCGGCGTTGCGGGTCAGTGAAGCCCAGAGCAACCCGCGATCCCAGGCACGCCGGGCCTCGGCTTCTTCCATGGTCATGTCTTCAGGCAGACGGCCGAGGCACTGCGCCCATTGCAGGTCGCGCCCGCTCCACCAGCCGGCGACGGTGGGCGTGTCGTGTGTGCCGGTCATCGCGACAGCCTGTGCATCGTAATCCGCCGAACCGATGAAGCCGTCGTCGGCTGCGCGCTCGAACCAGAGAACGCGCATGCCCAGCATCCCGCGCGCGGTGATCGCAGGGCCGAAACCATGCGGCATCGTGCCGAGGTCTTCCGCGACGATGAGCGCGCCCGCCAGATGCGCCTCGAGCGCGACGAGGCGGATGAGGTCCGCGAAGGGGTAATGCAGGTAGGCCCCCGCGCTCGACGGTTGGCCCTCCGGCACGACCCATAGCCGCGCGAGGCCGAAGGCATGGTCAATCCGCAGCGCGCCCGCAGTGGACAGCGCCGCGCGGATAGTTGCGATCCACGGCGCATAGCCGCTGCGCGCGAGCCCGCGCGGCGAGAAGCCGGTCAGCATCCAGTTCTGCCCCAGCGGCCCGAGCGGATCGGGCGGCGCGCCGATGGTCAGGCCCTGCAGCAGCGTGCCGCCCATGGCCCATGCATCCGCACCGCCGGTATGGACGCCGACCGCGAGGTCCGCCAGCAACCCCACCGCCATGCCAGCGTCGCGGGCGCGTCGTTGCACTTCGCGAAGGCTCTTGTGCGCCAGCCACTGGGCGAAGAGGTGGAACTCGACCTCGGCGGCGTTGTCGCGCGCGAAGGCGGCTACGGCTTCACCCTTCGGGTCATGGAATTCGCGTGGCCAGTTCTGCCAGCCCTTAGCACCTTGTTCGCGCAAATGGACGTCGAGCGCATCGTAGAGCGCCTGTCGCTGCAAGCTTTCGCCTTCGCGGGCATTGTCGCGGGCTATCCGGCTCCGTGTCGTTGCATCAAGAGCCGCGAAGAGCACCCGCATTTGCGCGAGGCGATGGGACAGGGCCTTTTCCCAGTCTATCAGCGGCCCGTCTTCCGGCTGATCGGTGGGCAACGACGGAAGGCCAACAAGCCCCGGATCGCCCATGGCTGCGTTCAGGTAAAGGCGGCTCGAAGGCGAGTAGGGGCTGAAATCCCGTCCGTCGCCCGCGAAGAGGGCATGGACCGGGTTGATCGCGAGAGCATCCGCTCCCTGAGCGGCGAAGGTTTCGACCGCTTCGGCCAGTTCCGCGAAAGTCCCGAACGCATCGGGGCGCTCGCCGCGCAGGGCGGGGATTTGGACCGCCGCGCCCCAGATACGGCCCTTGCCCAGCGAGGCGACGGTCGGGCAAGAGTGCGGCGCGACCGCCAGCGTCAGGACATGGCCGCTCACGGTCAGTGGATAGTAACCGGGCGTGTCGATCGCCGGCAGCGTCCAGCGCGTGGTATCGAGGCGTTGGACCGAGCCGTCCGGCAAGGTGAGTTCGGCGCCTGCGAGACTGGGCGGCAACGGCGTTTCCATGCCGACGTCGGTGACGATCATGGCGGGAGGGCTTTCAGCTTCGGCCTTAATCCGGCCGAGGCTGGCAGCGATCTCTGCAGAATTTTCGGCCGGGTAACTCAGCGCCGCCGCTATCGCGCGCAGCGAGGCGTCGGTTACGACCTGCTCTCTGCCGTCGACGTCCCACCATATCCGTTGCAGGCCGATCGCCTCGGCAAGTGCGTGCAATTCCTGCATCCGTCGGGCGGCTCCTCGCTGGTAGCGGGAGGCTAGCGTGTGCACAGCACGGCGGCAATCACGCCTTTGCGCGAGCCACGCGATCAGGTGGAGATGAAGGGATGTTATCCCGGCCGTTTCCCATGTTCTGCGCACTATATCCCAGGCTTATCCACAGGCTTGCTCGCATCTGCCGGGAGCGGGTAGGGCGCAATGATGGACATCGATCGCTACCTCGCCCGCATCGGCCTTTCGCACACACCGTTGGCGGATCCGGACGGGCTTGCCGCCCTGCAGCAGGCGCATCGACAGGCGATCGGGTTCGAGAACCTGGACATTTCGCTTGGGCGCGGCATCCGCATCGACTCCGCGAGCGTGTTCGACAAGCTCGTGGTGCGGAGGCGCGGCGGATACTGTTTCGAGCAGAACCGGCTCTACGGCGATGTGCTGGCAGCGTTGGGCATGGCCAACCGCCCGCTTCTGGCGCGTGTGCGGATGGGGCTGGCCGAGGATGCGCCGCCACCGCCGCGTACGCATGTGCTGCTTTTGGTGCGCGCGGAGCCGGGGCGGGCATGGATTGCCGATGCCGGTTTCGGCGGGAGCTACGTGCCGCCGCTGCCGCTTGAAGACGGCGCAGAGGCGCGGACGCGAGATGGCGCGGCGCACCGCCTGCGGCGGATCGGCGAAATGGGCGGACAGCACGGCGAATGGCTGCTTGAACGCGCCGGGCCGGTGGAGGCGACCGACGGTCGCGCTGCGCCGCATGGCGAATGGCAGGCGCAGTACACGTTCGACCTTGCCAAAGTGGTGCCTGGCGATCTGGAAATGGTCAACCACTGGACTTCGACCCGACCCGACACGCGCTTCACCATGCTGCATGTGGCCAGCGTGGTGCTGCCCGAGGGCTTCGCGGCGCTGAGCGAACGAGCGTTGCGCATCCATCGCGGTGGGATGACCGAAACGCGCGAGATTGCCGATGTGGCCGACTATGCGACGACATTGCGCGATTTGTTCGGCATCGTCCTGAGCGAGGCGGAGGTCGCAAGCCTACCGCTGTTCGCTTAGCTCTCCAGCAGGCGCGGCATCAGTTCCACGAAGTTGCAGGGGCGGTTGCGGCTGTCGAGCTGTTCGGCGAGGATGCCGTCCCAGCCGTCCTTTACCGCTCCGTTGGAGCCAGGCAGCGCGAACAGATAAGTGCCGCGCGCGACGATGGCCATGGCACGGCTCTGCACCGTGGAGGTGCCGATCGTCTTGTAGCTCAGCCAGCGGAACAGTTCGCCGAAGCCGGGAATTTCGCGCCCGCCCAGCTTACCGAGCGCCTCCGGGGTCACGTCGCGCCCGGTCAGGCCAGTGCCGCCGGTGGAGACGACCGCATCGACCTCGGCATCGTCGATCCAGGCGGTGAACAGGTCGACCAGCACGGCGGCGTCGTCGCGCACGATGGTGCGGCGCACCAGGTTGTGACCGGCATCGACGATGCGCTGGGCAAGAATGTCGCCCGAGGTGTCGTTTTCGGCAGTACGGGTATCAGAGACAGTCAGCAGGGCGATATTGATCGGCTTGAAAGTACGCTCAGGGTCGATGGCCACGCAATATCGCTCCGTTCGCGGCCATGCGAACGCCTTCCGATCCGGCGAGGCCGGGAAAGGTCGGCCACATGCCCTGCACCAGTTCCATGCGGCTCTCCGAAGCGCCGCCCGCCTGGCGTTCGTACATCCAGTAGTTGCGCATCACAATGTTCACGTAGCCGCGCGTCTCCCAGTAGGGGAGCGATTCGATCCACAGCAGCGGGTCGCCCTGGCAGTTCACTTCCGTGGCCCAGCGGCGCACCGGCACCGGCCCGGCGTTGTAGGCGGCCATGACCTTGGGCAGCAGGCCCTGCGTGCCCGGATCGTTCTTCAGCGTTTCAAGGTGGCGCTGGCCGAAGGCGAGGTTGACTTCTGGCTTGTTGAGGTCGGAGGCATTGCCGTTGTAGCCCAGCGATCCGGCATGGTCCTGCGCGGCGGCGGGCATGATCTGCATCAGGCCGCGCGCGCCAGCGGGGCTGACGGCTCCGGCGCGGAACACCGATTCCTGCAGCGTATGCGCATAGACCAGCGCGGGATCGACCTTCCAGCCGCCCACCGGGGTCCACTTTGGCGTGGGGAAGCGCGTGGCCGGTTCCGGCTTGCCGCCGTACGGCGCGTTGTAGGCCATCCACAGCTGCGTGCCGGGCAGCCCGAGATCGCGCGCGAGGCGGGTCAGCGGCGCATATTGCGAGGCATCGCCGATGCGGGCCTGATGGCGCAGCACTTCGTCGGCGAGGCCATCCTTGCCGATCTCCGCGAGTTCGACGGCGGTGCGCACGTTGGGGCTGGCGCGCAGGGCCTGCCAGTCGGCCTGCGTGAAGTCGGCGGCGGCGTGCTGCTCGGGCAGCTTCAGGCCGAGCTGCTCGGCGGCGAGCATGCCATAGAGCGTCTCGTCACGCGCGGCGGCGAGGCGCAGCGCGGCGCTCGCCTGCTCGGGCTTGCGGCAGCGCACCAGCGAGCGGCTGTTCCAGTAATGCGAGGCAGCGGTCAGTTCCGCATTGTCGGACGAGCGCGCGGCCTTGGCGAAGGCATCGGCAGCGCCGTCGCAATCACCCAGACGCCATGCGGCGAGCCCGGCGGTCCACCACGCCTCGCCCACCCACGGGCCTTGGCCCAGCGCGGCGATCTGCGCCATCTGGTAGGCGTTGGCGTCCTGGTTCTCGATGTAGAAGCTCCACGCCACCTTCTGGCGCCATTCGGCCTGCGAGGAGGGCGAGAGGTTGGCGTCGATCCCGTCGAGCAGCAGACGCGCGCCCATCGGGTCGTCGTTCTTGATGCGCTCGTTGATGCCGCTCGCGATCCCGGCGGGCATCGTGCCGTCATCGATCGAGGAGGGCCGCACGCGCTTGGCGATGGTCGGAAGGCGGGCGAAGCTCTGTTCGCTGGGCAGCGAGGGCAGGCCGACGGCGCCGCGCTTGAGCGCAAGGCGGCTGATCTGGTCGGCGCCGGGCAGTTCGGTGCCCTGTGAAAGCCAGTTCTGCAGGTCGTTCAGCTGGATCTTGGGCGATCCGGAGGCGAGGTAGTATTCGGCGCGGGCCTGCTGGTGGAGCGGGCCGTCGGGGCGGTCGGCCAGCATCTTCTGGACGGTGGCCCAGTCCTTCGCGTCGATCGCGTCGAACATGGTCTTGTAATAGGCCCGGTCGTCCTGGCTGAGCAGCGAGGGGACGGCGGTACGGTCGGCGCGGGTGCGGAAGTAATCGACCGCAGCGCTGTTGGCGAAGGCCGGTGCTGCCGAAACGCAGGCGCTGATGCACGCGCCCGCAAACAGTCCGGCCCTGATAAGTCGTTTCAAAGGTATTCCCCGCGATCCTGTGCGATTCGCCTGCTCCGGCTGACCGATGGCCGCATCTCTCAGGACGCGGTCCAATCCAGCCAGGCCCTCCAGAGTACCGGCTTTGCTCGCGGCTGCGCGAGCAAGGCAGGCAGCGCCCAGGAGGCGAGCAGGGGTATCGATCCCCCTTCATGATCGAAAGTCCTTAACATGGCAGGACGATGCGGCGATTCGTGGCCGATTAGCGGCAGGACGTTTCCACCAAGGACAAACAACCTCTTCGGAGCCACCAAACCCACGTGATGTCGCAGAACCTGACCGATTCCGCGTTCGCTCATTGCGGCCCAATCTGCGCCCGGAGTGTGGCGGGGCAGGGCGCTGGCAAGGTAAACGTCATCGCGACCGGTGCCGAACGCGGTAAGGATAGCGTCGAGCAGCTTGCCGTGCAGGCCGGAGAGCAGGATTTCGCTGTCCTCGGCCTCGGGTTCCTCGACCACGATCATCAGTTCGGCACCCGCCTTGCCCTGCGGCGCGACGCGCGCGGCGGGGCCGCCTTCGCACAGCAGCGGTTCGCTCAGCCACCAAGGTGCGAAAGCCGCGAGGTCGGCGGGCAGGCTGGTGGGATCGAGCTTGGCGGGCGGCGGTGGGGCATCCGGATCGGGCTTGGGTTCCGGGCGGCGGCGCGGCGGGGCTGCGCCTTCCTGTTCGGGCGGGGCGAGCCACTCGACCGGTTCGTCGAGGAAGTCGCAATCGACCCCGGCGTCCCGCCACCAGTCGAGCGCACCTGTGATATCGTCCAGAAATTGCGGATTTGGCGGTTGATCCATCGCGCGGGTCTTGACCTTATGCGCGGGAGCAATCAAGGCATTCGTGAATTTAATCGCTCGACTAAACACGAAAAGAATGCACGGGGCTACCATGATCGAACGCGAAGAGATGCCTTACGACGTTGTCGTCGTCGGCGGTGGACCTGCCGGTCTGGCGACCGCGATCCGCCTCAAGCAGGTGGACCCGGAACTGCAGGTCTGCGTGCTGGAGAAGGGCTCGGAGATCGGCGCGCACATCCTTTCGGGCGCGACGATCGACCCCAAGGCGCTCGACGAACTGCTGCCGACCTGGCGCGAAGACGGCTGCCCGCTGGCCGAAACCCCGGTCACCGACAACTGGCACTGGCACCTGACGAAGAAGGGCAAGTTCTCCCTTCCGCACATCATCCAGCCGCCCTTCATGTCGAACAAGGGCAACTACACCGGCTCGCTGGGCAACTTGTGCCGCTGGCTGGCCGAGCAGGCCGAGGCGCTGGAGATCGAGATCTTCCCGGGCTTCCCCGCCGCCGAGATACTCTATGACGATGCCGGCGCCGTGATCGGCGTGCAGACTGGCGACATGGGCGTCGACCGCGAGGGTAATCCCAAGGGGGACTACCAGCCGGGCATGAACCTGCTGGGCAAGTACACCGTGTTCTGCGAAGGCGCACGCGGCCACCTGACCAAGCGCCTGAAGGCCAAGTACGACCTTGAAGCCAACAGCCAGCCGCAGATCTACGGCATCGGCATCAAGGAGCTGTGGGACATCCCGGCGGACAGGCACGTCCCCGGCCGCGTGATCCACACCCAGGGCTGGCCGATGAGCGAGAACGACGCCTGGGGCGGCGGCTTCCTCTACCACCAGGCGAACAACCAGGTGGCGCTCGGCTTCGTGACGGCGCTCGATTACAAGAACCCTTACATCTACCCGTTTGAGGAATTCCAGCGCTGGAAGCAGCACCCGGAAATCCGCGCGATCCTCGAAGGCGGCAAGCGCGTCGCCTACGGTGCGCGCGCGATCAACGAGGGCGGCTGGCAGTCGGTGCCTAGCCTCGCGTTCCCCGGCGGCGTGCTGGCGGGTTGCTCGGCGGGCTTCGTCAACGTGCCGCGCATCAAGGGCACCCACACCGCTATGAAGAGCGGCATGCTGGCTGCGGAGTCCATCGCCGCCGCCATCAAGGCGGGCCGCGAACAGGACACCCTGCAGGACTACGACGACGCGGTGCGCTCCAGCTGGATCGCCAAGGAACTCAAGCTCGTCCAGAACGCAGAGCCGATGGTGGCGAAGTGGGGCGGCGAGCTGGGCACGATCCTCGCGGGTGCCGACATGTGGCTGCGCACGCTGTTCGGCTTCGGCCTCGCCAAGCCAATGAAGCATCACACCGATGCCTCGGAAACCCAGCGCGCGGACCTGTACAAGCCGATCGCCTACCCCAAGCCGGACGGCGTCATCAGCTTCGATCGCCTGACCAGCGTGTCGTACTCCTTCACCAACCACGAGGAAGACCAGCCGGTCCACCTCAAGCTGAAGGATCCCAGCATCCCGACCGCAGTGAACCTGCCGGTCTATGCGGGGCCTGAGGCGCGGTACTGCCCGGCGGGGGTCTACGAGTTCCTCGATGCGGGCGATGGTCCCAAGCTGCAGATCAACGCGCAGAACTGCGTCCACTGCAAGACCTGCGACATCAAGGATCCGACGCAGAACATCGAATGGGTGACGCCCGAAGGCGGCGGCGGCCCGAACTATCCGAATATGTGAGGTTGTCAGGCTGACGTCGTCCCGGATCAAGTCCGAGACGACGGGGCGTAGCATCCCTTGCCTCCTGCCCCCCGCCGCGCCATGGACGGGGCGATGCTGACCGAAACCGCCTATGCCAAGATCAACCTCGCGCTGCATGTCCGTCGCCGCCGGGAGGACGGGTATCACGAACTCGAAACGCTGTTCGCCTTCGTCGATGACGGCGACCGGCTGAGCGGCTCCCCCGCCGACGCCGACAGCCTCTCCACCCATGGCGAGTTCGCCGCCAAGATCGACGACCCGTTCGGCAACATCGTCGCCAAGGCGCTGTCCACGTTGCCTCATGGCAAAGGCTGGGCCGTCGATCTCGAAAAGCGCCTCCCCGTCGCAGCGGGTCTCGGCGGCGGATCGGCGGATGCAGGCGCGGTGTTCCGCATGGTGGAGCGCAGCGCGGGCCTTCCAGGCGACTGGCAGACGCGCGCTGCGAGGCTGGGCGCCGACGTGCCCGCCTGCGTCCTGTCCACCACCTGCATCGGCACCGGCACCGGCACCGATCTCCAGCCCGTCGAGAGTGACCTCACCGGCACCCCGGTCCTGCTCGTAAACCCGCGCGTGGGCGTGCCCACCGGGCCGGTGTTCAAGGCATGGGACGGCATCGATCGCGGCGAGATGCCCACCGGCTCCGTCCGCCGGATTGCACTGGAAGGCCGCAACGATCTAGAGGCTCCGGCCATCGCGATCTGCCCCGTCGTGGCCGATGTGCTGGCCGCCCTGCGCGCCACCGATCCGTTCCTCGCCCGCATGTCCGGCTCGGGCGCGACGTGCTTCGCACTCTATGACAGCGAGGCGCAATTGCAGGCGGCGTGGGATAAGCTGGCGGAAACTCAACCCAACTGGTGGAAAATGGCGGGCAAGTTGCGGTAAGGTCACGGCGCGCAACCTTCGGAGGCAGACTTGGAAACCGAATACCACCGCCTGCTCGGCACGCCTGTTTCGGGCGGCGTTCTGGTCGTATCGGACCATGCCTCCAACCGCGTGCCGGACGACATCGACCTCGGCATAGAGGACGCGCTGCTCGACGAACACATCGCCATCGACATCGGCGTCGCCGCCATCGCGGAACGCATGGTGCAAGCCGGAACCGCCGCGTGGCTGGGCAACGTCAGCCGCCTCGTCTGCGACTTCAACCGTACGCACGACGTTCCCGGCATGATGCCCGAGATCAGCGACGGTTACGTCATCCCCGGCAATGTCCTCACCAAAGAGGAGCGGCAGGCGAGAGTGGATCGGCTGTTCGACCCCTACCACCACGCCCTTGCCGCGCAGCTCAACAAGACGCCCCCGGCGCTGATCCTGTCGCTGCACAGCTTTACGCCGGGCCTCGCCACCTGCACGAAGCCGCGCCCATGGCAGGTCGGCGTCCTCTACAACCAGGACGAGCGCGCCGCGCGCATCGCCATTCCCTGGCTGGAGGCGCAGGGCTTTGTCACCGGCGATCAGGAGCCGTATTCGGGCAAGCTGCTCAACGCATCGATGAACCGCCACGCCGAGCCTAACGGGCTGCCTTATCTCAGCATCGAGATCCGGCAGGACCTCATCGCCGAGGAAGCGGGACAGGCGGAGTGGGCCGACGTGATGACGCGGCTCTGCGCGGCGGTAGTCGGCCAACTCCCGTCATCCCAGCCTTCGCTGGGATGACGAATGTTCGAAGAAATATAATTGCAAAAACTCACGTTGAATTGAAATCAATCACCGTGTAGGGGCGGCTCCAACACAGCGCGAAAACCCGCGCCCATGACCAATCGGAGTTCCGACAATGCCCGCCCTTCGTTCACGCACCTCGACTCACGGCCGCAACATGGCGGGTGCGCGCGGGCTCTGGCGCGCGACGGGCATGAAGGACGGGGACTTCGGCAAGCCGATCGTCGCGGTGGTGAACTCGTTCACCCAGTTCGTCCCCGGCCACGTCCACCTCAAGGATCTGGGCCAGCTGGTCGCGCGCGAGATCGAGGCGGCGGGCGGCGTCGCCAAGGAATTCAACACCATCGCGGTCGATGACGGCATCGCCATGGGCCACGACGGCATGCTCTATTCGCTGCCCAGCCGCGACCTCATCGCCGACAGCGTCGAGTACATGGTCAACGCCCACTGCGCCGACGCGATGGTCTGCATCTCCAACTGCGACAAGATCACGCCCGGCATGCTGATGGCCGCGATGCGCCTCAACATCCCCGCCGTGTTCGTCTCGGGCGGACCGATGGAAGCGGGCAAGGTGGTGCTGCGCGGCAAGGAGCACGCGCTCGATCTGGTCGACGCGATGGTCGCCGCCGCCGACGAGAGCTACACCGACGAGGAAGTGAAGACGATCGAGCGCTCGGCCTGCCCGACCTGCGGTTCGTGCTCGGGCATGTTCACCGCGAACTCGATGAACTGCCTGACCGAAGCGCTGGGCCTCTCGCTGCCGGGCAACGGCTCGACGCTGGCGACTCACTCGGACCGCGAGCGCCTGTTCCTGGAGGCGGGCCGCGTCGCGGTGGACATGTGCCAGCGCTATTATGAGCAGGACGATGCTTCCGTGCTGCCGCGCAACATCGCCAGCTTCGAGGCGTTCGAGAACGCCATGAGCCTCGACATCGCGATGGGCGGCTCGACCAACACCGTGCTGCACCTGCTGGCTGCCGCGCACGAGGCGGGCGTGGACTTCACCATGGCCGACATCGACCGCCTGAGCCGTCAGGTGCCGTGCCTGTCGAAGGTCGCTCCGGCCAAGGCCGACGTCCACATGGAGGACGTCCACCGCGCCGGCGGCATCTACGCGATCCTCGGCCAGCTGGAGCGGGCGGGCCTGCTGCACACCGACCTGCCGACCGTCCACACCCGCACGTTGGGCGAGGCGATCGAGCGCTGGGACACCAGCCGCACCACCGAGGCTTCGGTCCAGGAATTCTACAAGGCCGCGCCCGGCGGCGTGCCGACGCAGACGGCCTTCAGCCAGTCGGCGCGCTGGAAGGAACTCGACCTCGACCGCGAGAACGGCGTGATCCGCTCCAAGGAACACGCCTTCAGCCAGGACGGCGGCATCGCGGTGCTCTACGGCAACATCGCGCGCGATGGCTGCATCGTGAAGACGGCGGGCGTGGACGACAGCATCCTGAAGTTCACCGGCACCGCGCGGGTCTACGAATCGCAGGACGCGGCGGTGGCGGGCATCCTCGGCGGCGAAGTCGTGGCGGAAACCGTCGTGGTCATCCGCTACGAAGGACCGCGCGGCGGGCCGGGTATGCAGGAAATGCTCTATCCCACGAGCTACCTCAAGTCGAAGGGCCTTGGGAAGGCGTGTGCGCTACTGACGGACGGGCGCTTTTCGGGCGGCACTTCGGGCCTCTCGATCGGCCACGCCTCGCCCGAAGCGGCGGAAGGCGGCGAGATCGGGCTGGTCGAGAACGGCGACACGATCGAGATCGACATCCCCGGCCGCACCATCAACCTGATGATCTCGGACGAGGTCATGGCGCACCGCCGTTCGCAGCAGGAGGCGCGCGGCGCCGATGCATGGTCGCCGGTGCACCCGCGCCCGCGCAAGGTTTCGGCGGCGCTGCAGGCTTACGCGGCGATGACCACCAGCGCCTCGAAGGGCGCGGTGCGCGACGTGACGCAGCTCAAGCGGGGCTGAGGTCGCGGCGCCCCGTGCCTGGTGCGCGGGGACATTTTGGGGTTGGACCGTTTGTGGTTATCGGGGCGTGCGAACGATGACCCCGATGGCAAGAATGGGTAGAAAGTTGCCATATATCCTCCCTGTCGCGCAGCGATGGGGAGGTGGCAGCCCGCAGGGCTGACGGAGGGGTTTCCCCCCTCCACCACTCGCTGCGCGAGCGGTCCCCCTCCCCATTGCTTCGCAACAGGGAGGATGCAACAAGGCCCGCAACGGGGCGCATCCGGAAAGGCCGGTTTCGGCTCAGCATTGAGGATGGCGGACGAAAGGGCTTGCGAGGGAGCTTGTTCGGGATGCCTGAGCCGGCTGTGCAATGACGATGTGGTGATCTCGCAGCCTGACATTGCCCCGCGCGTTTCGGGCGTTATGATTTATGCCATGACCGCCAAGCTCCCGCCGCTGGCCTGTGCCGTCCTCCTTCTCGCCGCCTGCTCGCGCAGTGACGAGCCCGCTCCCGTTGCCGTAGCGCTCGAGCACATCGACTGCGCCGTGGGAGGAGAGCCCGAACTCAAGCCCGCCTGCTCGGTGGAGCGGGTCGAGAAGGACGGTGCGCTCACGCTTGTCGTGCACCACCCCGATGGCGGTTATCGCCGGTTCGCGGTCGCAAAGGGCGGTGTGGGAGTGACCACCAAGGACAGCGCCACGCCGCCGAAGGTGCGCCTTGCCGGCGACCGGCTCGACGTTACCGTGGGCACCGATCGCTACCTCTTTCCCGCGACGGTGAAGCACGATGTCCCGCGATAGACAGATCCTCAAAGCCGGGCAGATGCGTGCGGCGGAGCAGGCGTTGATCGACGCCGGCACCAGCGTCGATGCGCTGATGCAGGTGGCGGGGCGTGGCGCCGCCGAATGGATCTGGCGCATGGCGGGGCGGCACAAGGTGACGGTGCTCTGCGGCCCGGGCAACAACGGCGGCGACGGCTACGTCATTGCCGAGGCCATTCGCGAGCGGGGCGGCCATGCCGTCGTCGTCGCGGCGGCCGAGCCTGCCACCGACGCCTGCCGCAAGGCGCGCGCGCTGTTCGGCGGAGACGTGGTCGAGACCGATTCCGAGGCGAAGGGCGAAGTGCTGGTCGATTGTCTTTTCGGCACCGGACTGACGCGGCCGTTGTCTCAGGAGCACCTCGCCTTGCTCACGCGGCTGGCCGAACCGCATCCGCGCCGCGTGGCGGTGGACATGCCGAGTGGGGTACAGTCCGATTCGGGCATGCTGCTGGGTGAGGGTTTGCCCGCCTACGACCTGACCATCGCGCTCGGCGCATGGAAATTCGCGCATTTCCTGATGCCTTCTAGCGCCCGGATGGGGCGGCTCCAGCGCGTGCCGATCGGCGTCGACGCGGTGCGGGGGGCTGCCCTCGCAGTCGCGCGACCGCAGTTGCGCGCTCCGGCGCCGGATGCGCACAAGTACCGGCGCGGGCTGCTGGCGGTCGTCGGCGGGGCGATGCCCGGCGCGGCGGTGCTCGCAGGAATCGCGGCGCAGCGGGCAGGGGCGGGCTACGTGAAGCTCTTCGCCGAGAGCAAGCGCAATGTGCCCGCGGACCTCGTCGTCGATCAGGGTGCGCTGAGCGAGGTGTTGGCCGACGATCGCCACACGGCGGTGCTGGTCGGGCCGGGCCTGGGGCGCGATGCGACCGCGCGCGAACGGCTGGCGGTGGCTCTGGCGGATGGGGTGCCGGTGGTGGTCGATGCCGATGCGCTGGTTCTGCTGGCGCCGCGTCACCTTGCAGGGCGCGAGGCCTCCGTCATCGCCACGCCGCACGAAGGCGAACTCGTCGCGCTGGAGCGGGCTTTCGATCTCGACGGTGCGGGGACGCGGCCCGAGCGTGCTCTCGCGCTGGCGGAGGCGAGCGGGATGGTGGTCGTGGCCAAGGGGCCGGATACGGTGATCGCCGCGCCCGACGGCAGGCTCGCCTGCGCGGTGCGGGCAAGCTCGTGGCTCTCAACTGCGGGCACCGGAGACGTGCTGGCAGGGGTGATTGCCAGCCGTCTCGCCACGGGACGGGAGGGGTTCGACGCTGCCTGCGAGGGCGTCTGGCTGCACGGTGAGGCGGCGCGGCTCTGCCCGCCTGCGTTCACGGCGGGGCAACTGGCTGAGGCGGTGCCGCTGGCGCTTGCGGCGTGCCTGTAACTTGCGAGTCGCGCCAAGCGAGAGCATAGGCGCGCGACCATGACCGAATCCGAAGAGATCCTGCGCATCGCCTCCAAGGGCGACGGCGTCACCGCGTCCGGCCGTTTCGCCTGGGGCGCCGCGCCCGGCGACAAGCTGCGCATCGACGACACGCTCGAATGGGGGCCGCACCACGTCGAGCCGCCTTGTCGGCACTTCGGGCAGTGCGGCGGGTGCCAGCTGCAACAGCTCGACGAAGAAAGCCTGACGGCCTTCGTCGAGGCGCGGGTGGCCAATGCCGCCGCCTCGCAGGAATTGGGGACGCAGGCGCTCGCCGCGCCGCATCTCTCGCCGCCGTCGTCGCGCCGCCGGGCCTCGCTGCGCGCGGAAAGCTCGGGCGGGCGCGTGGTGATCGGCTTCCGCGAGGCGAAGTCGCACCGGCTCGTCGAAGTGCAGGAATGCTACGTCCTCGTGCCCGAGATCGTCGCGTTGCTGGGACCGCTGCGCAAGCTGCTCATCACCATGGGCAAGGCCGCGCCCGTCAAGAAGGGGCGCCATGGCAGGCCCGCGCCTGGCAAGGTGCAGGCGCGCATGGCCGCCGACATCGAGATGACGCTGGTTGACCAGGGCATCGACCTCGGCGTCAAGGGCCTCACGGCCGAGGGCCTTGCGGCCACCGAGGCGATGCTGGATTTCGCGCGCGAGCACAAGCTGGCGCGCCTGACCATGGACGGCGGCTATGGCTTCGAGACGGTGTGGGAGCCGGTGCCCGTCACGGTGACGCTCGGCGGCGTCAAAGTGCCGTTTCCCCCGGGCACATTCCTGCAGGCGACGATCGACGGCGAGGAGGCACTGGTGAGCGCCGCGCGCGAGTGGCTGGCGGGTGCACCCACGGTGGCGGACCTGTTCTCGGGGCTGGGCACGTTCGCCTTCGCGCTGGCCGGGCCGGAGACCAAGGTGCTGGCCGCCGAAGCCGCGCGCGACGTGCACTATGCCTGCAAGGCGGGCGCCGACCGCGCGCAGCTGCCGGTGTTCAGCGTCCACCGCGACTTGTTCCGCAACCCGCTGCAGCCCGACGAACTGAGCCGTTTCGCCGCCGTCGTGCTCGACCCGCCGCGGGCCGGCGCGCGCGAGCAGGTGGACTGCATCGCCGATTCCACCGTCAATCGCGTGGTCTACGTGAGCTGCAATCCGTCGAGCTGGTCACGCGATGCCGCGCGGCTGGTCGAGGCGGGCTTCCGGCTGGTGGAACTGCGTCCGGTCGGCCAGTTCCGCTGGTCCACTCATGTAGAACTGGCGAGCTATTTCGAGCGCGGTTAATCCGCGCCCATTTGCGCCATCATGTCCATGAAATCGCGCGCGGCGTTGCGTTCGTCCTCGGTCTCGAACGCGACGTCGAGGTCGGGCGCGGAGCCGAGGATGTACATGAAGGTCCAGAGCGCGAAGCGGCGGCCCTTGTCCTGCTCCATGCCGAAATCGACCTTCATCCGCTCCACCCCGGCCTCGATTGCGGCGGGGGTGACGGTGGAAAGGTCTTCGGTGGCGAAGTAGCGGCGCAGCTGGTCGTCGAAATCCATGGTGCCGTACTAGCAGGGGTTCAGCTGCGGTTCCAGCCGCAGCACCCGCAGAACACCGGATAGGCGACCGCGCCCCAGGCACTGGCGATGAAGCCTATGAAGAACACGCTCCAGCCCAGTCCCCAGTTTTCGCCGAGAACGACGTCCGCCAGCGCTGCCAGCGTGATGCCGATGAAGAACAGTTCCACGCCGATGAAGACGATCTTGAACGGCTTCAAGGCAGGGACGGGCAGTCCCTTTTCCATGGCTATACTCCCGAAGTTTCTTATCCTTGTATCGGGAATATATCGCGCAACCGTTGCCGGTTCCATCGGGAGTTTGCAGCACCGGGCGTTCAATCCCGGGACGAAAGGACTTTGGCGAAGGCCGCCGCATCGGTATTTCCGCCCGAGAGGATGACGGCGCTACGCTCCCCCAACTCCACCTTGCCCGCCAGCACCGCCGCCAGCGCCGCCGCGCCGCCCGGTTCGAGGACGAGGCGCAGCTTCGCGAAGGCGAGGCGCTGGGCCGTGCGGACTTCGGCAGGCGTCGCGACCAGGCCGAACGGGCAACGGTCCTTGAGGATCGCGAAGTTGATCGGCCATGTGGCGGGCGTCTGCAGCGCGTCGCAAGCGGTGGGCGGCGCATCGGGGCCGACCGGCACGATGGTTCCGGCGGCGAGGCTGCGGCACACGTCGTCCCAGCCTTCGGGCTCCACCGGCACGATCCGGGCATCGGGGCAGGCGAGGGCGAGCCCCGCCGTCAGCCCGCCGCCGCCGCAAGGCGCGACGATCAGGTCCGGCCCGGCAAGGCCCTGCTCGGCCAGTTGCGCCGCGATCTCGAGGCCCGTGCTGCCCTGTCCCTCGATCACCCACGGGTCGGCATAGGCGTGGACCAGCGTGGCGCCGCGCTCGGCGCAGAGGGCTTGCGAGACTTCGTCGCGGTCCTCCCCGCCGGGGCGGTCGTAGAGCACGACTTCGGCGCCGAGCGCGCGCGTGTTGGCCAGCTTCACCTCTGGCGCGTCCACCGGCATGACGATCGCCGCCCTGATGCCGAGACGCCGCGCGGCCCAGGCGACGCCCTGCGCGTGATTGCCGCTGGAGACGCCGACGACGCCGCGTGCGCGTTCCTCGTCGTTCAGCGCGGAGAGGCGGTGCCAGGCGCCGCGGATCTTGAAGGCTCCGACCGGCTGCAGGCTCTCGGCCTTGCACCAGATCGTTCGGCCACCGACCTCGAGCGGGAGCAGCGGCGTGCGGGGCAGGATTTCGGCCACCTTGCGGGCGGCGAGGGCGATGCCTTCGGGCGTGGGGATGCGCTGAGTCATGCTGCCGGTGTTAGCCCGCGCGGCGGCGGGGGCAAGGGGCAGCCGATTGGTCGCTTACGCTTCCTTGAACGACCTGGCGTTTTGCCCAGCCCCTGCGACTAACTTAGGGCTAAGCAAGCTAGCTGCCCTTCCGGCAAGCAAGAGGTGAAATGCCTACTCAGTCAGACTGCAAGGACGAGAGGTTGGGAGCTTAGCGCGCTAATCCAATGTCCGTTGTGAAACTCTTTCCGTCACTCGTGCGAAGGCGGGAACCCACCTCCTGACAGGGTTCGGGTGGCGCGCGCCACATTCCCAGTCTTTGCAGGGATGACGCAGCCGCTCAATCGTGCGGCGGGTTCTCGACCAGTTCTTCCTTCGCGCTTTCGCCCATGCCGTGCTTCAGCACCATCGGCAGCTGCGAGAACGTGAACAGGAACGAAAGCACCGTGAAGCCCCAGAGCTTGGCCTGCAGCCACGTGTCGAAGCTGACGGTATAGACCAGCACCGTGTTCAGCACCGCCAGCACCAGGAAGAACCACGCCCAGTTGCGCGACAGGATCATCCAGCCGGCGTCGTCCAGCCCCTCGAAGGCGGCCTGCAACAGGTACTTGAGCATCGCCTTGCCGCGCCACAGGCCGACGAACAGCACGGCCGAGAACATCAGGTAGACGGCGGTGGGCTTGAGCTGGATGAAGATCGCATTGCGGAACACCACCGTCAGCGCGCCGAAGCCGAGGATCAGCACCGTCGTCAGCCACAGCATCGGCGAGACATGGCCGAGCCGCCACTTCGACACGACCAGCGCCGCCACGGTCGCGACCATGAAGGCGATCGTGCCCTTGATGACGGCGGTGACGGTGGCGATCGAATTGCCGTCACCCTCGGGCGAGAAGTGCCGGTAGGCGAGGAAGAACACCAGCAGCGGCCCGAAATCGACGACGAGGTTCAGCCAGCTGGATTTGGGCTTCTTGGCAGCATCGACGCTCATCACGCGATCCCCGCGATGACCCGCGCGAGCAGGTCGGGGTTGAAGGGGCGCAAGTCGTCGATCTTTTCGCCGACGCCGATGGCATGGATCGGCAACCCGTACTGCTCCGCCGCCGCGACGAGGACGCCGCCGCGCGCGGTGCCGTCGAGCTTGGTCATGATGAGCCCGGAAACGCCAGCCACTTCCTTGAATATCTCGATCTGCGAGAGCGCGTTCTGGCCGTTGGTGGCGTCCAGCACCAGCACCACGTCATGCGGCGCGGCGGGGTTCAGGCGGCCGAGGACGCGGCGGATCTTGGCCAGTTCGTCCATCAGCTCGCGCTTGTTCTGGAGACGCCCGGCGGTGTCGACGATCAGCGCGTCGATGCCCTGCTCGGTAGCGGCCTTGAGGCCGTCGAACACGATCGAGGCGGGGTCGCCGCCTTCGGGGCCGGTGACGATGGGGATCGACAGGCGATCCGCCCAGACCTTGAGCTGGCCGATCGCGGCGGCGCGGAAGGTGTCGCCCGCCGCCAGCATGACCGAATAGTCCTGCTCCTGGAACAGGTGCGCCAGCTTGGCGATGGTGGTGGTCTTGCCTGATCCGTTGACGCCGATCACGAGGATCACCTGCGGGCGCGGGAAGGCGACGATGTCGAGCGGCTTGGCGACCGGGCGCAGGATTTCGGCGATCTCGCGCGCGACGACTTCCATGATGGCGCGTTCATCCGCGTCGCGCTCGAAGCGCTCCTCGGCCAGCCGGTCACGGATGCGGGCGGCGGCGCGGGGGCCGAGGTCGGACATGATGAGCGCGTCTTCCAGCGCATCGAGTTGCGCCGGGGTCAGGCGGGTGCCGCCGCCAAGGCCCGCGAGGTTGCCCGCGAGGCGCTGCGAGGTCTGGCGAAAGCCTCCGAAGAGACGGTCGGACCAGTCGCTTGATGCCCCCTCGTTCTGCTGGGGGTCAGGGGTACTCATGCTTCCAGCATTCCTTCGACAATTCGGGTCGGGGTCACTTTCACCAGCGCGCCGGGCGGCGTGCCGGGGGGAACCCGGACGGGCGCGAAGTCGGCCGCGTGGCCGCTCCCGCCCTTTTCGGCGAGCACCCATAGCGGCAAGCCCAGATGCGCGGCAAGCCAGGATGCGCGGGTTTCGGCTACCTTTGCGCGCAACTGCGCGGCGCGGGCGCGGATCGTCGCGTGCTCCACCTGCGGCATGCGCGCGGCGGGCGTGCCGGGGCGCTGCGAGTAGGGGAAGACGTGGCCGTGGACGACACCCAGCGCCTCGATGATCGACAGGTTGGCGGCGTGCGCCTCGTCGTCCTCGGTGGGGAAACCGGCGATGAGGTCGGCACCGATGGCGATCTCCGGGCGGCGGGCGCGCAAGCCTGCGACAAGGTTCACCGCGTCGGCGCGAGAGTGGCGGCGCTTCATGCGCTTGAGGATCAGGTCGTGGCCATGCTGCAGCGAAAGGTGGACATGCGGCATGACCCGGGCCTCCGAGGCGAGGAGGTCGAACAGCAGGTCGTCCACTTCGGCGCCGTCGATCGAGGAGAGGCGCAGGCGCGGCAGGTCGGGGAAGCGGGTAAGGATCGCTTCTGCCAGCGTACCGAGGCGCGGCTCTCCGGGCAGGTCGTCGCCCCATGAGGTGAGATCGACGCCGGTGAGGATCACTTCCTGTACGCCTGCGTCGAGGTGGCGGGCCACGTCGTCCAGCACTTGCGTGACGGAGCGCGAGCGGCTCGGGCCTCGGCCTTGCGGGATGACGCAGAAGGTGCAGGCGTGGTCGCAGCCGTTCTGTACCTGCACGAAGGCGCGGGTGTGGGCGCGGGTTTCCGGCGCTCGCGTGGCGAGCGGCACGTTCCAGGCGCGCGGGTCGAGCTTGGCGGTGTTGGCGATGAGGCCGTCCACCTCGGGCATCGCCGCTAGCGCCTCGCGCTCGACTTCGGCCGCGCAGCCGGTGACGAGGAGGCGCGCGTCGGGACGGGCCTTGCGGGCGCGACGGATGGCCTGGCGGGTCTGGCGCACGGCTTCCGCCGTGACCGCGCAGGAGTTGATGACGACGAGGTCGTCCGCCTCACCCAGCATCCCGCGCAGGGACTCGCTTTCGGCGAGGTTCAGGCGGCAGCCGAGCGAATGGACCTCGACGGTCAAATGGCGATCCTGATGTGCGCTCCGAAATCGGCGGCGTCGAAGGAGCCGCGGAAGGCTTCGGTCGCGGGGCCGGTCATGACGATCTCGTTGTCCTCGCGCCACTCGATCACCAGCGGGCCGCCGGGCAGCGTCACGGTGACGCGGCGGTCGACGAGGCCGCGCTTCATCGCGCCGATCGCGGTGGCGCAGGCGCCGGTGCCGCAGGCGCGCGTGAGGCCCGCGCCGCGCTCCCACACGCGCAGGGTGATCGCGTCTCGCGCGGTGATGCCAGCTACGTTGACGTTGATGCGCTCGGGGAACAGCGGGTCGGTCTCGATCATCGGGCCGATGCGGGCCATGTCGATCGCGTAGGGATCGGCGACGAAAAAGATGACGTGCGGGTTGCCGACGTTGACCGCGATCGGGTTCACCAGTTCCTCCCACGCGACGGGCATGGCGTGGGTGTCCATGGCGTAGGCGAGGGGGATCGCGTTCCAGTCGAAGCGCGGCTTGCCCATCTGGACGCTGATGCCGCCATCGGTGGGCGTGGAGATGACGAGCCCGCCGAGCGTCTCGATCCGGGCGGGTTCACCGTGCAGCAGGCCGACCGCGCGCGTGGCGTTGCCGCAAGCCTCGACCTCGCTGCCGTCGGCGTTGAAGATGCGCATGCGGAAATCGGCGTCCATCGAGGGTTCGAGGACGATGAGCTGGTCGCAGCCGATCCCGGTGTGGCGGTCCGCCAGCGCCGAGGCGAAGGCGGCGTCCACCGGGGGCAGCGCGTGCACGCGGCCGTCGAGCACGATGAAGTCATTGCCCAGGCCGTGCATCTTGGTGAAGTCGATCCGCATGCGCGCGATTTAGGTGGTGCGGGGGGGAAGGTCAATTTCCCCTGCCGTTTTCGTCGTCCCGGACTTGATCCGGGACCGGTGGCTGTCTTTAGGCGGATGCGGTCGGCGAGACGCCTTGCCGAGAGCAAGGTCGCTCAAGGCAAGCGGTCCCGGATCAGGTCCGGGACGACGTCAGGCGCGCTTCACTTCCGGTGTATCATCCGGGGCGACTTCGGTCTTGGGTTCCTCACCCAGCCATTCGCCGAGTTCGGCCGCGGGGCGGGGGCGGCCGTACAGATAGCCCTGGCCGGTGATCCCGCCGTACTGGCGCAAGTGGTCGAGCACGGCCTGCGTCTCGATCCCCTCGGCCGTTACCGGCATGTGCAGCCCTTCGCCCAGCGTCGCCACGGCGCGGACGATGGCGGCGCTGTCCTCGTCGTCGAGCATGCTGGAGACGAAGCTGCGGTCGATCTTGATGCGGTCGAACGGCAGCTGCTTGAGCTGCCCGATCGAGCTGTAGCCGGTGCCGAAATCGTCGAGGCTGATGCGGATGCCCTGGTTCTTGAGGCTGGTCACCAGCGTGCGTACCTGGCCCAGGTTCTGGTGGAGGCAGCTTTCGGTGATCTCGATCTCCAGCCGCTGCGGCGGGAAGTTGGCCTCCACCAGCATGCGCAGGAGTTTCTGGGCGAACCACGGGTCGCGCAGCTGGATGGGCGAGATGTTGACCGCCAGCGTCAGCTTCGGGTCCCACAGTTTCGCGTCTTCCAGCGCCTGTGCGATCACGCTGCGCGAGAGTTCGGTGATCGCGCCGATCTCCTCGGCGACGGGGATGAAGATGTCAGGTGCAACGATGCCGAATTGCGGCGAATCCCAGCGCGCCAGCATCTCGAAGCCGGTCAGCTCGCCCGTTTCCAGATCGACCTGCTGTTCGTAGAACGGCACGAATTCGCCGCGCGGAATGCCCTGGCGGATGCCTGCCTCAAGGTCGGCGCGGAAACGCATCTCGTGCGCCATCTGCGGCTCGAACCACGAGAACTGGTTCCGGCCCTGTCGCTTGGCGTGGTACATCGCGACGTCGGCCATCTCCAGCAGTGCGGGCGAGGAAGTCGTGCGCGATTCGGCGCGGGCGAGGCCGATCGAGGCGGTGACGTCGATCGTCGCGTTGCTGATGCGCGAGCCCTCGGCGATGGCCTGCACCAGCGCGGCGGCGATGCTGTCGACGGTTTCGCTGTGACGGGGCTCGAACGGAACGGCTACGGCGAATTCGTCGCCGCCGATGCGGCCGACGATGGTGCCTTCTGGAAGCGCGGCGGTGATGCGGCGGGCGCATTCCACCAGCAGGCGGTCGCCGGTGGCGTGGCCGTTGTAGTCGTTGACCTGTTTGAAGTTGTCGAGATCGATCATCAGCACCGCCACGGCCCGCCCGGCCGTCGCGCTGCGATCGATCAGCGCGTCGACGCTCAGGTTGAAGCTGCGGCGGTTGTGGAAGCCGGTGAGCGAATCGGTTTCGGCAAGTCGCCGCGCTTCACGCTCGGCGGCGCGGCGCAGCATGATCTCGTCGCACAGTTCGCGGTAGCGGCTCCAGCCGAAGATGATGATCGCGATGTTGAGCAGGAAGGCGTTGAGCAGGAAATGGTCCGGCCCCGGCCCTTGTCCGGTAAGCGAGTTGACGACCGCCGGGCCGATTTCGCTGCCGGTGGCGACGAAAAGAATGATCGCCGCGGTAACGATGCCGAAAGCGACGATGTCGACCTCGCTGCCTTCCGTGTCACGCCGGGAGGAAAGGATACTTGCTGCGTGCACGAAATGGCCCCTCCAAGGGCGTGGCTTGTAAGCCGTTGGAGCTACGCAGTTCCTCTGAAATATCAGTTAACGAAAAAGCTCCGGCCTGCATCAGCGGGCTGGGGCTTGGGCTATTACAGAGTTTTAATCGGCGCCGTTCACATCTTCAGACCGATCTCGCGCAGGCGCTCCTGCAGGTAGTCGTCGGCGGTGATCGAGACCGGGTAGCGGTCCGGGTTCTCGTCGCTCACGCACTCGGGCAGGGTGACGAAGCGGAAGTCGCTGCGCAGGTGGAGGAAGAACGGCATCGAGTAGCGGCTGTGCCCGGCACGCGCGCCCTCGGGGTTGCGGACGCGGTGCGTGGTCGAGGGCAGCACGTGGTTGGTCAGGCGCTGCAGCATGTCGCCGATGTTGACGACGATGGCGCCTTCGGGCGGCGCGACCGAGAGCCAGCGACCGTCCTTGCTCAGCAGTTCGAGGCCCGCTTCCTGTGCGCCGAGCAGCAGGGTGATGAGGTTGATGTCCTCATGCGCGCCGGCACGGATGGCGCCTCCGGATTCAGCGGAAACCGGCGGGTAGTGCAGCAGGCGCATCACCGAGTTGCCGTCCTCGATCCCTGCGTCGAACCAACCCGCATCGAGGCCGAGGTCGACGGCGATCGCCGAGAGAACCTTTGCGCCCGCCTCGTCGAACTGAGCGTAGAGTTCGCGGAAGGTTTCTTCGAAGCCTTCAACCTCGGTCGGCCAGATGTTGGGCGGCATCGAGGCGGCGAGCGGCGAATCGGCGGGAACGTCGCGGCCGACGTGCCAGAATTCCTTGAGGTCCTTCTCCTTGGCGCCCTTGGCGACTTCGGTGCGGAACGGCGTATAGCCGCGCGCGCCGCTCTGGCCGGGGATGAAGTATTTCTGCTTGGTCTCGACCGGGAGGGCGAAGAATTCCTCGGTCCTGGCCCAGGCCTGGTCGATCAGCGACTGGTCGATGCCGTGGTCGCGGATCATCGCGAAGCCGAAGGTGCGGAAGCTCTCGCCGATGCGCGCGGGCAGGTCGGCTCTGTCGGCCACGAGGCTGAGGACGGGGATTTGTGCGAGGTCCATGGTAGTGCAATCCGTAACGAGTCGGTATGCCGCCCCTTTAGGCGCCCCGGCCGTCACAGTCTAATTCGGGCCGGAAATTTACGATGGAAGGTGCGGGCATGGCATACTGGCTGATGAAGTCTGAACCCGACGCTTACGGCTGGAACGACCTTGTGAATGAAGGCGAGGGTACATGGGACGGCGTGCGCAACCACCGCGCCGCCAACAACCTGCGCGCCATGCAGGTAGGCGACGAGGTGTTCTTCTACCATTCCAACATCGGCAAGGAGATCGTCGGCATCGCTACGGTGAGCAAGGCCGGGATCACCGATCCCAGCGATCCCGAGGGCAAGTGGGCGGCGGTCAAGGTGAAGCCAGTGCGCAAGCTGAAGCGGCCGGTGACACTCGCGCAAGTGAAGGGCGATCCCAAGCTGGCGGAGATGGAACTGGTGAAGTTCTCGCGCCTGTCGGTGGGTGTGGTGACGCCGCAGGAGTGGGACTACGTGCTGGGGCTGGCAGGGGAGTGACGACATATCGCCGCTAAGGCACGCCTCGGCGCAGGCGTACGAAACTTAGCGACGGAGCAGCGTGTTCTCTTCACGTGACGGCAGCGAGATGTTTCGCCGCCGAGCTAAGGAGATACCGCCGTGGGTGAACTCAAGGACACCGTGAAGGGCCTGGGCAACGAGATTGCCGGAAACGTCAAGCAGGCCGCAGGCAAGGCGCGCAACGACCCGGCCCAGCAGGCAGAAGGCAAGGCCCAGGAAAAGAAGGGCGAGCTTCAGCAGGGCATTGGCAAGGTCAAGGGCGCGCTCGGCGACCGGGTCTGACCTGACCTCTTCCTGACGGAAACCAGCGAGAGGGCTGCCTTAGGGCGGCCCTTTTTCTTTGGGTTTCCGATGCTTGCAAGAACGAATCGTCCCGTTTCGGGAAGGGTTCGCCAAGCGCTTTGCGCAATGGTAAACAAATCGTTAATGCGTGACTTATGCGAAGCATGACACGTCGCGCACTCGTCCTCACGCAGGAGTCGGCCGGGCACTGGTTCCGCCGCTCACTGCCGCCCCACGTCTTCACCGAATCGCTTGAGGAGGAAGACGAAGATGTGGAGGCCGCGCGCAAATGGCGCCTCAGCGGCGGCGACTGGCGGGGGTTTCTGACCGCCTACTGCGCCAGCTTCGTGGCGATCACGCTGTTCATCGCCTGATACGGCGAGGCGTCGCCATTTACCTGTAGCGTCATTGCGAGCGTAGCGAAGCAATCCAGGGCGGTTTAAGCTGCCCTGGATTGCTTCGCTACGCTCGCAATGACGAAGATAAGAGGCTCAGCCCGCCTTGGGGCATTTCTCGGCGCGGAACAGCAGATAGCCCAGCCAGGCCGAGGCTACGCAGCACAGCGAGACGACCAGCAGTTGCTGCGCCACCGCAACGCCCATCAGCGTCATTACGCCGGTCGCCAGCGAGCCGACGACCATCGCGCCCGAATTGACGATGTTGTTTGCGGCAATCGTGCGCGCGGTCTGCGACTTGGGCACGAAGGTGGTGAGGAAGGCGTAGAGCGGCACCACGAACATACCGCCGCAGATGGCGATGCCCAGCAAGGTCAGCATCAGCGGGATCGCCAGCGGCTGCACGACGAAGATGCCCACGTCCATCAGCGTTCCCGTTCCGCTATGCGGCGGCCAGATGCGGCAGACCTGCTGGAAGGCGACGAGGAACACGCCCATGCCGATCACCGAGATCGGCGACCAGCGCGCGGAAACGGTGCCCTTGAGCAGCGCATTGATCGCCATCGACCCGATCGCGACGCCGACCGAGAAGATCACGAGGAACAGGCTGGCCACTTCCTTGCTGGCCATCAGCATGTTCTTGGCAAGCGGCGGGAACTGCACGAACAATACGGTGCCGATCGCCCAGAAGAAGCTGATCGCGCAGATGGCAAGGAACACGCGGCGGTCCTGCATCGTGGTGCGCACGAGGCGCACGGAAGCGCGGATGACGTGGTAGTCGAGCGGCTCGATTTTGCCGAGCGGCGGGGCGGAGGGGACCTGTCGCCCTGCGAACCAGCCGATTATGGCGACGACGATCACCCCGATCGCGGCGGCATCGACGCTGATCCAGCCCGCGACGATCGTGCCTGCGAGCACGGCGATGTAAGTTCCCGCCTCGACCAGCCCGGTGCCGGAGAGGACTTCGCCGTCCTTCAGGTGCTGCGGCAGGATCGCGTACTTGATCGGTCCGAAGAAGGTCGAGTGTACGCCCATCGCGAAAAGGGCCAGCAGCATCAGCGGGATCGCCACGGCGTCTAGCGCCTGCCCCTGCCACGCCAGCGCAAGGCCCGCGCCGCCGACCAGCATGATGCCGATCTCGCAGGCCTTGATGATGCGAATCAGCTTCGCCTTGTCCCGCATGTCGGCCAGCTGTCCGGCCAGCGCCGAGAGCAGAAAGAAGGGGATGATGAAGATCGCCGAGGCCATCGCGCTGAACCGCGCCTCCTGGCCTTCCGAGTGGTACACCTCGTAGACGACGAAGAGCACCATCGCGTTCTTGAACAGGTTGTCGTTGAACGCGCCCAGAAGCTGGGTGACGAAAAGGGGGAGAAAACGTCGCGCCCGGATGAGTTGGGTCGTCGTGGTCATGATCTAAGTATGCCGCCGGCCTTGCTCATTGGTCGTCGGGACACTTAATGGCATGGGGCGGGGGCACAAGCCCTGTTCGCCACTTTATTCCCGTAGCGATTGCGGGCTATGGCATTCCCATCATGCTGACTCTGCCGAACATCCTGACGCTTTCACGCATCGTCGCCCTTCCGTTGCTGGCCTTCCTGCTTTGGTGGCCCAGATGGGAATTCGGGTACGGGCTGGCTTTCGGGCTCTACTGCCTGATGGGACTCACCGACTATTTCGACGGTTATCTCGCTCGTTCGAGCGGGACGGTGTCGAAGCTGGGCGTATTCCTCGACCCTATCGCCGACAAGATCATGGTGGCGACGGTGATTCTGGTGCTGACCGCGCAGGGCATCCTGCGTGGGCCTTTCGTGGGCGACATGCACGTGATCGCGGGCCTCGTCATCCTCGTGCGGGAGATCGCGGTGTCGGGCCTGCGTGAGTTTCTTGGGGGGCTGCAGGTTTCGGTGCCGGTCAGCCGCCTTGCGAAGTGGAAGACGACGTTCCAGCTGATCTGCCTGGGGGCGCTGATCCTTGGCGTGGCGATGCCGTGGTGGAACCTCGACCTCGGCGCGCTGGTAATCAACGTGCCGCATACCGTGGGCCTGACGACGCTGTGGGCGGCCGCCGCACTGACGGTGGTGACGGGCTGGGACTACCTGCGGGTCGGCCTCAAGCACATGGACTGAACCCCTTGCGCTTGCGGTGCGGGCAAGCGGACTTGCGTTCCCCGCACTTGGTCTGACGCGGCTCGAGGGCCATTTGCGCTCGGAGCGGGGGCTACAGCACGAAGGATTTCACCATTACCGTCGCGTCCAGCACCATGTCGGCGTCCAGTGCCGTCAGCGGCCCCAGTCGCCCGGTCGTCTTCTCGCTGGCCGTCGCCGCCGGGCTGACCGTCGCCAACATCTACTACAACCAGCCGATGATCGGGCTGATGGAGCGCGACCTTGCGGGTGCGGCGGCGACTTACGTGCCGACCGCGACGCAGCTCGGTTACGCCTTCGGCCTCGTCGTGTTGGTGCCGCTTGGCGATCTGGTGGAGCGGCGGAGGCTGATCGTGCTGCAATGTCTGGCGCTGACCGCCGCGCTGGCTCTCGTCGCCGTCGCGCCGAGTGCCGGGCTGGTGCTGGCCGCATCGCTGCTGGTCGGGCTGCTCGCTTCGGTTGCGCAGCAGATCGTGCCGTTCGCCGCGAATCTCGCCCCTGACGAGAAGCGCGGCGCAATCGTCGGTACGGTGATGGCCGGTCTCCTGTGCGGTATCCTGCTCAGCCGTACGCTGGCGGGCTTCGTTGCGGGAACGCTCGGGTGGCGGGAGATGTTCTGGCTCGCGGTTCCACTGGCGCTTTTGACCGCACTGCTCATGGCGTTCCAGCTTCCGCGCAGTCGTCCGCAAGACACCGGACTCGGCTATGTCGGCCTGCTGCGCTCGCTTTGGAGTCTGTGGCGCGAATTTCCCGCGCTGCGGCTGGCGACTTATACCCAGTGCTGCCAGTTCGGCGTCTTCAGCGTGTTCTGGACCATTCTTGCCCTGCGCCTGCAGGAGCACTTCGACCTTGGGCCGGAAGCTGCGGGACTGTTCGGTATCGTCGGTGCGGCGGGCGTGCTTGCAGCACCGGTCGCAGGGCGGCTCGCCGACCGTCGCGGTCCGCATCCCGCCATCGTGCTGGGCACGGTGATGACGCTGGCGGCGTGGCTGATCTTCGGTTTCTGGCATTCGCTGGCCGGGCTGGTCGTGGGGGTACTGGTGCTCGACGTGGCGGTGCAGCTCAGCCAGATCTCCAACCAGAGCATCATCTACGCGCTGCGGCCTGAGGCGCGCTCACGCATCAACACCGTCTACATGGCGATGATGTTTCTGGCCGGTGCGGCCAGTTCGGGCGCGGCGACGGCGGCATGGCACGAGTGGGGCTGGAGCGGGGTCTCGGCGCTCGGGATCGGCATTTCGGTGCTCGGCGTGGCGCTGCAGGTGCTGCGGCGGCGCTAGGACGCCGGGGCTTCGACAAGCTCAGCCTGAGCGGGGTTCAAGGACTGGCTCTCAATACCGCTCAGGCTGAGCTTGTCGAAGCCCCCTCAGGCTACAAAGCCAGGTCAACCAGCCCGCAACTCGTCCGCCAGCATCCGGAATTCCTCTGCACGCGGGGAATTCTTGCGCCACACCAGCGTGATCTCGCGATTCGCGTTGGGCGAGATCAGCGGCCGGGCGACGACGTTGGTTCCATTGAGAATCCCTGCGTCGAGCGCCATTTCCGGCAGCATCGTCAGGCCCAGCCCGTTGTCGACCATCTGCACCAGCGTATGCAGCGAGGTGCCGATCATCGTCGCGCTGGCGCGCAGTTCGGGCCGGTTGCAGGCGGCGAGGGCATGGTCCTTGAGGCAGTGCCCGTCCTCGAGCAGGAGCAGGCGGTTCTCGTCGATCACGTCGGGGCTGACTTCGGCGGGCGGATCGCGCGGATCGTCGCGGGGGAAAGCGACGAAGAAGGCGTCGAGTTCGATCGTCTCCTTCTCCACCTCGCCGGTCGCATAGGGCAGGGCGAGCAGCACGCAGTCGGCGCGGCCATGGTGGAGCGATTCCATCGCCGCCTGGCTCGGTTCCTCGCGCAGGAAGAGCTTGAGATTCGGGCGTTCGCGGCGCAGGCGTGGCAGCATCCGGGGCAGCAGGAACGGCGCGATCGTCGGGATCACGCTCATGCGCACTTCGCCCGAGAGCGGCTTGCCGCTGGACTGGACGAGTTCGGACAATTCCTCCGTCTCGCGCAGGATGCGGTGGGCCTTCTCGACCACGGCATTGCCCAGCGGCGTGAAGCGGACGGCGCGCTTGGTGCGCTCCACGAGGACTACGCCAAGCAGCGTTTCCAGATCGCGCAGACCCGCCGACAGTGTCGATTGCGACACGAAGCAGGCATCGGCGGCACGGCCGAAATGGCCGTGCTCGTGGAGCGAGACGAGATACTGGAGCTGCTTGAGCGTCGGTTGGTAGACGGTCATGTGGTGGCTATTGCACGGTGGGAGCGGTTCGCCAAGCGGCGTTGTACAATGCGGAAGAAGGGGGGAGAAGGCCGATACCCGTTACTTGTGCCGGAAAATCAAACATCCGTCATTGCGAGCGCAGCGAAGCAATCCAAGGCGGTGCAGAACTGCCCTGGATTGCTTCGCTGCGCTCGCAATGACGAATTGTATAAGTACGCTTTGCGTGACCTTGGCTTATTCGGCCACCGTATCGTCGACGACGTCTTCCACGCGCGTCATCTTGAGCTTGCCGTTCTCCACCGCGAAGGCGAGCTTGCCCTCGACGAGATCGAGCGCATCGCGGCCGAACACGTCGTAGCGCCAGCCCTGCAGCAGGCTGAGGTTCTTGCGAACGCCCGCCGCCAGCAGCTCCAGTTCGTCGCTGCGCGCCAGCAGACGCGCGGCGGCGTCGATTTCACGGGCACGGATCTTGAGCAGCAGCTTGAGCAGGTCGGCGACCAGCGAGCCTTCCTTGCCGAGCGGCGCGCCGCGCGGGGCGCGGGCGGGCATCTCGTCGTCGGTCAGCGGCTCTGCCTTGGCGATGGCGGTCATCAGGCGACGGCCGATTTCGTTATCCTTCCAGCCTTGCGAGAGGCCGCGCACTTTGGCGAGGTCGGCCTGGCTCTTGGGCGGGTGACTGGCGATGTCGGCCAGCGTCTCGTCACGGGCGATGCGGCCGCGCGGGATGTTCTTGCCCTGCGCTTCCAGTTCGCGCCATTCGGCGATCGCGCGCAGGCGGCCAAGCACTTGCGGGTTGCGGCCCGGCGCCTTGATTCGGTGCCAGGCTTCCTTGGGGTCGTTCCGGTAGTTTTCCGGATCGGCCAGCTTTTCCATCTCCTGATCCAGCCAGGCACCGCGCCCGGTCTTGATCAGGCGCTTGAGGATCTTGGGGAAGATCTTGGAAAGATGCGTTACGTCGCCGATCGCGTATTCGATCTGGCGGTCGGTCAGCGGGCGGCGCGACCAGTCTGTGAAGCGGGCGCCCTTGTCGATCGTCAGGCCTTGCCACGATTCGACGAGGTTGGAATAGCCGATCTGCTCGGACTGGCTGATCGCCATCATCGCGATCTGGGTGTCGAAGATCGGGTGCGGGGTGCGGCCGGTGAAGTTGAAGATGATCTCCACGTCCTGACCGCCCGCGTGGAAGACCTTGAGAACGTCCTCGTTCTGCGTCAGCAGGTCGAGCAACGGGGTCATGTCGAGGCCGTCCGCCAGCGGATCGATCGCCGCCGCTTCCTCGGTATTGGCGATCTGCACGAGGCAGAGTTCGGGCCAATAGGTGTTCTCGCGCATGAACTCCGTATCGACGCTCACGAAATCGGACTTCGCGAGACGCTCGCACAGGGCGGCAAGATCTTCGGTTTTCGTTATCAGCGGGTGAATTTTCATTGAACGAGGGCGTTACGCCTAACCGCGCGGGGGATCAACGCCCCGTGTTACCGTTTTGTCGCAGTTTATTTCCGACCGAGGAGCCGCTGCCACAGGCTGGGCTTCTTGATGTCGGCCAGTTCGGCAATGCTCTCGGCCGTCACGAAGCGGTGGCGCAACTGCGATCCGGTGGTGTGACCGTAGGGGAGGGGAAGGTACAGACCCTCGGGTTCATATCCCGGGTCCGCTTCCGGATCGGCGAGTTCGCGCAAGTCGAGCATGGCCGGAAATTCGGCCTCGACCGGAGCGCTCGCAGGCGCAGAAACCGGTGCGTCGGCCCATTCCTGGTACTGCGCCGCTTTCCCTTCGTCGGTCGGGTGGAAGATGGTTTCGTCCAGCTTGCCGTCAGCAAACATCTGCATTTCCCGGTTTTTTTGGTGTGGCGACCCGTGCGCGGGAGCATATTCACCAAATGGTTTATTTGGAGTTACCGCCGTCATCCCGGCGCGGGCCGGCACCGCTGGCGATGAACAGCCCACCTTGCATCGAGGCTCCCGGCCAATGCCTGAAGACCGCAAGCGTTCCCGGCCTGCGCCGGGATGACGGGGATTTTACGCGAATCCCCATCTGGCAATCGCTGCGGCACTCCTTTAGTGGGGCCGCAACTATTCCATTCGACCAAAAGAGCCCGTCATGACCCATCCCTACCGCTCCCACACCTGCGGCGCCCTGAGCGCGGCCGAGGTCGGCCAGACCGTGCGCCTCTCGGGCTGGGTCCATCGCAAGCGCGACCATGGCGGCGTCCTGTTCGTCGACCTGCGCGATCACTACGGCATCACCCAGGTCGTGACCGACAGCGACAGCCCGGCGCTCGCCGTGCTCGATTCGCTGCGCGCGGAAAGCGTCGTAACGATCGAGGGCACCGTGAAGGCGCGTACCGAGGGCACCGTGAACCCCAACCTCGCCACGGGCGAGATCGAGGTCTACGCGCGCGTCGCCACCGTGCTGGGCAAGGCCGAGGAACTGCCGATGCCGGTCGCCGGCGAGCAGGAGTACCCGGAGGACATCCGCCTCAAGTACCGCTTCCTCGACCTGCGTCGTGAGACGCTGCACGCCAACATCGTCAAGCGCACGCAGATCATCCGCGACATGCGCCGCCGCATGGAAGACACCGGCTTCACCGAATATTCGACGCCGATCCTGACCGCTTCCAGCCCCGAGGGCGCGCGCGACTTCCTGGTGCCGAGCCGCATCCACGCCGGAAAGTTCTACGCGCTGCCGCAGGCGCCGCAGCAGTACAAGCAGCTGCTGATGGTCGCGGGGTTCGACCGCTACTTCCAGATCGCACCCTGCTTCCGCGACGAGGACCCGCGCGCCGACCGTCTGCCGGGCGAATTCTACCAGCTCGACCTCGAAATGAGCTTCGTGACCCAGGAAGAAGTCTGGGAAACGATGGAGCCGGTGCTGCGCGCCACTTTCGCCGAATTCGCGGGCGACAAGCCGGTCACCCCGGCCGGTGAGTTCCGCCGCATCCCGCACGCGCAGGCGATGCTGGACTACGGTTCGGACAAGCCGGACCTGCGTAACCCGCTGCTGATCAAGGACGTGACCGAACACTTCGTCGAATCCGGCTTCGGCATCTTTGCGGGCATCGTCGCCAATGGCGGCACGATCCGCGCGATCCCGGCTCCGGGCGCGGGTGCTGGCAGCCGCAAATTCTTCGACGACACCAACGTCTGGGCACGCGGCGAGGGTTACTCGGGCCTCGGTTACATCAACATCAAGGACGGCGTCCCCGGCGGCCCGATCGCCAAGAACCACGGCGAGGAAAAGACCGCCGCGCTGATCGCGGCGCTCGGTCTCGGCCCGAACGACGGCGTGTTCTTCGCCGCAGGCAAGGAAGAGCAGGCCGCCAAGCTGGCGGGCTTCGCGCGTACCCGCGTGGGCGAGCAGCTGGGTCTGATCGACAAGGACCGCTTCGAGCTGTGCTGGATCGTCGACTTCCCGTTCTACGAATGGGACGAGGACAACAAGAAGGTCGACTTCGCGCACAACCCGTTCTCGATGCCGCAGGGCGGGATGGACGCGCTGGAGAACCAGGACCCGCTGACGATCAAGGCGTACCAGTACGACCTCGTCTGCAACGGCTTCGAGATCGCCTCGGGCTCGATCCGCAACCAGTCGCCCGAACTGATGGTCAAGGCGTTCGAGATGACCGGCCTAACGCAGGCGGACGTGGAGGATCGCTTCGGCGGCCTCTACCGCGCGTTCCAGTACGGCGCCCCGCCGCACGGCGGCATGGCAGCCGGCGTGGACCGCATCGTGATGCTGCTGTGCGGCGCGCAGAACCTGCGCGAGATCACGCTGTTCCCGATGAACCAGCGCGCCGAGGATCTCCTCATGAACGCGCCGAGCCACGCCGAGCCCAAGCAACTGCGCGAACTGCACTTGCGCGTGGTGGAGCCGGTCAAGCAGGCCGCTGCGGCGCAGGCCAAGGCCGCTACGTCCGACGCGGGGTGATCTGCCCGGGAGCGGGAGGAACCCGGCCGCGCGGTCGGCGTTCTCCCGCTCATGCAGCAGCAGATTTCCGTCATTACCCTCGGCGTCGCCGACGTGGCCCGATCCAGAGCGTTCTACCGCGACGGCTTTGGCTGGGAGCCGGTGTTCGAGATCGATGAGATCGCATTCTTCCAGATGAACGGGCTGGTGTTCGGCATCTGGAAGAAGGAAAAGCTGGAGGCGGACATGAACCGTCCCTGCGCACCGACAGGCAGCTTCGCTCTGGCGCACAACGTCGAAAGCGAATCTGCGGTGGACGACGCCATGACCCGTCTTGCGACGGCGGGCGGCACCGTTCTGCGCTCGGCCGATCGCCCGCCACACGGCGGCTATCGCGGTTATATCGCCGATCCGGACGGCCATGCGTGGGAAATCGCTTGGAATCCGGCATGGACCGTGGATAACGCGGGACATGTCACATTCGGGGCCTGATCCAAGGCTCTTGCCAGCGCGCCGCCCAGTCTTTAGGGCGACTAGCGTAATTCAAACCCGCCTATTTTCGAAGGGGTCTATACAAATGAGCGATACCGCCGATCGGGTTAAGAAGATCGTCGTCGAGCACCTCGGCGTTGAAGCCGAGAAGGTCACCGAGGACGCCAGCTTCATCGACGATCTGGGCGCCGACTCGCTCGACATCGTCGAGCTGGTCATGGCGTTCGAAGAAGAATTCGGCGTCGAGATTCCGGACGATGCCGCCGAGAAGATCAGCACCGTCTCCGATGCCATCAAGTACATCGAAGAGAACAAGGGTTAATCCCTTCGGTCTGATTTCGGGCCTGCATTTCGGCGCTCCGCTCGTGAGGAGTGGGGCGTGAATGCAACACCGGATTGAAATCGGCAGGCTCGCCCTTTAAGGGGGCGGGCCTGTCGCCGTTTTCGGGCCGTCGGTTTCCCGACGACCGGATGCGGCCATTTGAGATTTTCGGAGAGCATATGCGTCGTGTCGTCGTAACCGGACTTGGTCTCGTCACCCCCCTGGGCGCTGACGTGGAGACCGTTTGGGCCAACATCCTCGCGAGCAAGTCGGGCGCAGGTCCGATCACCAAGTTCGACACCACGGGCCAGAAGTGCCTGATCGCGTGCGAAGTGAAGCCCGCCGATCACGAATACGGCTTCGACGCCGGAAAGCGCGTCGACCATAAGATCCAGCGCCAGGTCGATCCCTTCATCGTCTTCGGCATCGACGCCGCGGGCCAGGCGCTCGAGGACGCGGGCCTGACCGACATGAGCGAGGAAGACAAGCTCATGGCCGGCTGCTCGATCGGCTCGGGCATCGGCGGCCTGCCGGGCATCGAGAGCGAATCGCTGGTGCTGGCCGAGAAGGGCCCGGGCCGCGTCTCGCCGCACTTCGTCCACGGACGCCTCATCAACCTGATCTCGGGCCAGGTCTCGATCAAGTACGGCCTCAAGGGTCCGAACCACGCGGTCGTCACCGCCTGCTCGACCGGCGCGCACTCGATCGGCGATGCCGCGCGCATGATCCGTGACGGCGACGCCGACATCATGCTGGCAGGCGGCGCCGAATCGACCGTCTGCCCGATCGGCATCGCCGGTTTCGCGCAGGCCCGTGCGCTCAACTGCAGCTATAACGACCGCCCGGAACAGGCGAGCCGCCCCTACGACAAGGACCGCGACGGCTTCGTGATGGGAGAGGGCGCCGGTGTCCTCGTTCTGGAAGAGTACGAGCACGCCAAGGCGCGCGGCGCGAAGATCTACTGCGAAGTGATCGGCTATGGCCTGTCGGGCGATGCCTACCACGTCACCGCCCCGCATCCGGACGGCGACGGCGCCTACCGCTCGATGCAGATGGCGCTGAAGAAGGCCGGCATGACGCCTGCCGACATCGACTACATCAACGCCCACGGCACCTCGACCATGGCCGACACCATCGAACTGGGCGCCGTGCGCCGCCTGTTCGGCGATGCCATCGGCAATGTCTCGATGAGCTCCACCAAGTCGGCCATCGGCCACCTTCTGGGCGGCGCGGGTGCGGTCGAGTCGATCTTCTGCATCCTCGCGCTGCGTGACCAGATCGTGCCGCCGACGCTCAACCTCGACAATCCGGACGAGGGCTGCGAGGGCGTCGACCTCGTGCCGCACGTCGCCCGCAAGCGCGAAGTGCGCGCGGTGCTCAACAACAGCTTCGGCTTCGGCGGCACCAACGCCAGCCTCGTGATGCGCAAGATCGACTAAGCCCATGATCTCCCGGCGCGGATGCGGCCTGGCGGCAGTCGTCGCCGTACTCTTCGTCGGGAGCCTCTGGGCCTTCTTCGGCGGCTGGTACGGCTCCGGCCCGCTGGAAGAAGACAAGCACTTCGTCGTCCCCACCGGCGCCAGCCTTGGGGACGTTGCGGACAGGCTGGAGAAGCAGCGCGTGATCGCCTCCGCTTCCGGCTTCAAGCTGCGCGCCCGCGTGTTCGGAGGCGGCAGCGGGATCAAGGCGGGCGAGTTCGCCATTCCCGCGCACGCCAGCCCCTCGGCCGTGCTGGCGATCATCTCCAGCGACGAGATCATCCGCCGCTTCGTGACGATCCCCGAAGGCATGCCTTCGGTGATGGTTTACGATCGCCTCAAGGCACAGACCGCGCTGACCGGTGACGTCGCGGTGCCGGAAGAAGGCTCGATCCTGCCCGACACCTACAACTTCGAGAACGGGGAGCCGCGCGAGGAACTGGTGCGGCGCATGCAGGCGGCGATGAGCCGCACGCTCAAGGAACTTTGGGCGAACCGCGCCAAGGGCCTCGTCGTAAAGACGCCCGAGCAGGCGATCGTCCTCGCCTCGATCGTCGAGAAGGAAACCGGAAAGCCGTCCGAACGGCGCATGGTGGCGGGGCTCTACTCGAACCGACTGCGGACCGGCATGCTGCTTCAGGCCGACCCGACGATCATCTACCCGATCACCAAGGGCAAGCGCCTTGGCCGCCGCATCCTCCAGTCGGAAATCCAGGCGGTCAACGGCTACAACACCTACACGATGGTCGGACTGCCCAAGGGGCCGATCACCAACCCCAGCCGCGAATCGATCGCGGCGGTGCTGAACCCGGCGAAGACCGACGCGCTCTACATGGTCGCAGACGGTACCGGCGGCCACGCCTTCGCGGGCACTCTGGCCGAGCACAACCGCAACGTCGCCAAGTGGTTCGCCATTCGCCGTCAAAGGGGCGAGCTGTAACTTAGCTCAACGTTCCGTTCCTTGCCTTCGCCCGCGCATAGAGCAGCGAGGCGAGGGCGATGGCGAAGATCACGGCCGGGAACACCGCCGTCGACCACCCCTTGGCCGCGATCATCCCGAAGCCGAGGAAGCTCCAGCCGAACTGCACCACCACGCCCGCCAGCGAGGCCGAGAAGAACACCCACGCGATCTCGCGGCGCATCAGCAGCAGGATCGCGCCCAGCGTGCCGCCCCAGACCGCCACGGCATAAGCGGCCCACGCCCATGCGGGCATCGAGCCGAAGGCCTGTGCGGTGACCGGGTCCGTCTTCGCGACATCGTCGAGATCGGCGTTGACCTGCATCAGATAAGCGGCATCGCCGATCAAATTCCAGATCAGGATCATTATCGAGATCACGCGGAACGTTCGCATCTGCTTCCCCCTTCATGCACTCCCGGGCCGAACTTTGCCCTGCGTCGCTCTGTCTGGCAATCGGGGCGGATTCGGGACGGGCAGCGGAGTTTCACGATGACCGAACAATCGCCTGACTGGCCCGCCAAAAACTGGGTCGCGACCGGCCCGCGCAAGGCGGGCGCCCCTTTGCTCGTCACTGCGGAACTGCCGTCCGACGTGCTGGGCTGGGCGGACGCCCTCAGGCGTGCGCATTACCCGCCCGAGCGTAATCGCCTGCGCGCCCATGTGACGCTGTTCCATGCGCTGCCGCCATCGGTCGAAGAGGAACTGATCGACCTTCTGAGCGACCTTGCCCGCGCCGCGCCGCCGCCAGCGCGGATCGAGGGGCTGATGAAGCTGGGCACTGGCACGGCTCTTTCCATCGAAAGCCCTGAAATGGTGGCGCTCCACGCGGAGATCGCCGAGCGCATGCACGGCCTGCTCACCCAGCAGGACGCACAGCCGCTACGCCTTCACGTGACGATCCAGAACAAGGTGACGGCGCAGGCGGCGAGGGCGCTGCAGGCGGAACTGGCGCAGCAATTGCAGCCGCGCACATTCCGTTTTCGCGGCTTCGGACTCTATGCCTGGGAGGAGGGCCTGTGGCGCCCGATCCGCCTCGTATCTTTTCGGCGTTGAAGGTGCTTTTTCGGTGTTGACCGATGCGAACCTTGCCCCTAGAGGACGCGGCCTGCCCCGCAGCAACGGGGCACCAGATCGGAACCGCTGTTAGCAGCGGAATGGTATGGCGGAGTAGCTCAGTCGGTTAGAGCAGCGGAATCATAATCCGCGTGTCGGGGGTTCGAGTCCCTCCTCCGCTACCATAATTCCTGAATCATCACATATAATCTGTTAGCGGCCTCACGCTATGAGGCTTGGGTTTGCATGTCCTCTCCCCTACCACGGCGTGGCGGGTGAGATCGAGGTATGTGAATGGCCCTTATGCGGCAATGGCAGGTAACGCTGCTTACAATGACCGGCCTGGGCGCCGCAGCTTTCGGACTGATTCGCGCCAATCGGCTTCCTCGTCGCCGTGCTTCTCCCGACTTGCCGTCTCCTGCCAATGCAGAGACCACGCTTTGGCGCGTTGCGCGAGAGCGGGCAGCCCGACGTCCAGGGCTATCGGGCTTGCATCTCTTGCCTGACGCGGTCGATGCCTTTGCGGCGCGTCTGCTGCTACTGAAGGCGGCCGAGCGCACGATCGACCTGCAATATTATATCTGGCATGGTGATCGCACCGGGACGTTGCTGCTAGAGGCCGTGCACGAGGCCGCCGAGCGTGGGGTGCGGGTGCGGCTGCTACTCGATGACAACGGCATCGCCGGGCTCGATGGCGTGCTCGCAGGGCTCAATATGCATCGCAATATCGAGGTGCGCCTCTTCAATCCTTTCCGTATCCGCTATCCCAAGGCGATCGGTTTTCTTGTGGATTTCGGCCGGCTTAACCGACGAATGCACAACAAGAGCTTCACGGTCGATGGCGCGGTTACGATTGTCGGTGGCCGCAACATCGGCGACGAATATTTCGGAGCGGGCGACGGTGCGCTTTTCGCCGACCTCGACGTTTTTGCCATCGGCCCCGTCGCGCGCGACGTGGAAGCTGACTTCGAGCGCTACTGGACCAGCGAATCGGCCTATCCCGCGCGCCAGATCCTGCCGATCGTAGGGCGCCACAAGCGTGCGAAGCTGCGCTCGCGAGCCTCGGTGGTGGAGAGCGATGCGTCCGCTCGCCGCTATGTCGAGCGTATCCGCAGCCTGCCGCTCGTGAAGGAGGTGGTCGAAGGCACGCTCACGTTCGAATGGGCGCAAGTGCGGATGATCAGCGATGATCCGGCAAAAGTCGTGCGCGACATCGAGTACCGCAATCTGCTGGCGGGAAAGCTCGACGAGGCGATTGGCCGGCCCGCGCGGGAAATGACAATCGTATCAGGCTATTTCGTGCCGGGTGAACAGGGGTCACGTCAGTTGGCGGATTATGCCCGTTCGGGTATAAAGGTGACGGTCCTGACCAACGGCTATTCCGCGACCGACGTAGCGTTGGTCCATGCTGGATACGCACCCTGGCGCAGGCGGCTTTTGCGCGCGGGTGTGCGATTGTTCGAGACGGTGGCGGAAGTGCGAGATGCGCCATCGAAGAAGCAGCGGCGGCAAGGTAACCGTCTCGGTATCGGTAGCCGTCTGCGACCAAGCGGGAGCGGCTCGTTCGCGGCTCTGCGCTCGGGCGCGGCGACAATCCATGCCAAGACGATCACTGCGGATCGAGAGCGGTTGTTCGTCGGCTCGTTCAACTTCGACCCGCGTTCGCTCCGGCTTAATACGGAATTAGGCTTCGTGATCTACAGCCCCGTACTGGCCGGGCAGGTGGCGGAAGCGTTCGAGACGATCGTTCCTGGCGCGGCCTATCAAGTTACTCTCGACGAGCGGGACAGGCTGCACTGGACAGGCGAGCGGGGCAGCGGCGCGCGTGAGCCGGGGCTGGGCTTCCTAGACAGTCTGCTCATCGGCTTTGCGTCGCGTTTGCCGATCAGCTGGTTGTTGTGATCACGGTGCGCGGAGGCTTTCGAGTCCACCGGAGAAGAAGCGTAGGGCGGGACCTGCCATGTCTTCCAGGCGCGCGACCGAGTGGTGACCCTGGCTGATGTCATCGAGAAAACCGGGATCCTGGACCATGAACACGAGTGCTGCCTCGATAAGGTAGATTCCGGCCAGCAGTTCGCGTTCGGGGATGTCGGGACGGTACTTGCGCAGGCGGTCGATCAGGAGCTGCGAAACCACCGACAGCTTGGCGAGGATCGGGCGCAGTTCAGGCAGGCGGTATGAACTCATCAAGTGCGAGGTCATGACAATGTAGTTGCGCAAGGGGTCGTCGGAGCGCGAGGCGGACTGCAGGAAAGGCAGGATGAACGCTGTGACGATCTGTTCCAGCCCCAGCTTCGGCCCGAGCCCCGGCTTGTCAGATTCGTTCGCGACCTTTTCCCTGGCCCCGTTTTCCTCGGCGCGTGCGAAGCTGGCAGCGATGGTGTCACGCAGCAGATCCAGCTTGCGCTCCAGCACTGCATCGAGGACCAAGTGCTTGTTGCCGAAATGGTAATGCACAAGTCCCATGCGCACGCCCGCTTCCTGGGCGATGTCGCGCAGCGAGGTGCCAAGATAGCCGCTTTGGGCGAACAGCACTTCGGAAGCGTCGAGAATCTGATTGCGCGTCGCTTCTCCCTTGGCGGAAATGCGCTGCGTCTTTGCGGGCTCGATCATATTGCGCATTATGCCCGGTACAGAGCAGTCAGCCAGAGGGCAGAAGACAAAATGTGGGGCAAATTACCCACAGAGAAACAGGTGGGGCGGGTCGAGGCTCGACAATTCCCGTACAAGCGGCAAACTGGAGGTATCGTCCCGGGTTAACAGGGTAGGGCATGGCGTTCGATATCGGGGAAATTTACGACGCAGCCTTTGATCGTACGCGCTTTCCCGGACTGATCGAGCGGCTTGGCGTCGCAATGGGGGCGCAGGCAGGTTTTATCGGCTGGAGCGATCCGGACCGGCAGGTCGGGTTTCAGTTCCAGTTCGGCAACGATCCGGTCTGGTTGAACCGCTATGTCGAGACTTATGCGGCGCAGGACGTATTGTTGCCGCACCTTCATGCCATTCCGGAAGGCGAATGCCAGCCCGCCTGGGACTTGCTGCAGATGCCTGAAGTGCGCGAGAGCGCGTTCTATCGCGAATATCTCGCTCCGCAGGGCATCGTCGACAACCTGGCTGTGAACCTTATCAAGCGGCCAGGCATCGTTGCCAGCCTTGCGCTGCTGCGCCGCATGCCGTCAGAGCGTTACACTAGAGCGGAATGCGCGAAGCTTGCGGTGCTGGTGCCGCACTTGCGGCGCGCCATCTATATACAGAGCCATCTCGTGCGTGCACAGGAACATGCCGCGGCCGATCGCGCCTTTGCAGGAAGTGCGGGGAGTTCCGTCATGCTGCTGAGCGCTGAGCACGTCCTGCTTGAGGCGGCCCCGGCGCTCGTACCCCTGCTGCGCCTGCGCATCGGCGAGCCGGTGGGTGAGGGCGTGTTGGGCAGCGCCATCGCGCGGACGATCAAGCACGAGGAGCCGGTCGCGGTGGAAGTGGTACTCAGGGACGATGTATCCACGGTTCGTGTGCTGCTCGAAGCGCGGCGGCTCGACACGACTCGCTTCGGCGATCTTGCGGATGGGCCTGCGGCGACGTTCGCGGTGCATGTGACCCGCGTGGACTTGCCCCGCGCCATCGCTTTCGATGCGATCGGTAGTCTTTACGGACTGACTGCCACGGAATTGCGGGTGCTGAAGGATGCTGTCGATACTGGCGACATCACCGCGATCGGCGATCGACAGGGTATGGCGCGCGCGACCGCGCGCACGCATCTCCATCGAATTTACGAAAAGACGGCAACACGTAGTTTCGCCGGACTTTCCAGTCTGGTGCATCGTTTCGGGACGATTTCTCCGGTCTGAAAAGATGCCGGGCCTAAACAGATGGTGGATGCGGTGTTCGGGATTTGGAGCCTAAACATTTGGTGGAGGGCATCAGGGGGTGCCCGAAAGCGAAATGGTGGGTTCCATGATGAACGTGCCGTCGATGCGAACCGGTTCAGGTGGGGGCACCAGGGCAGGTGTCGCAAGCAATACAGCGTCGCCGGGGAATTTGCCTCCGCGCGAATCTTCCGATGACATGCCGGTATCCGCACTGCGTCCTTTTGCGGCTTTCGAGGGCGTGCTGATGGCGGCGGCGTTGCTTGCCGCGGCAGGCATGTTCATGGCCGCTGCGAGCAATACGTACACGATAACCGGAAGTGCCTCGGCGGCGACGGGCGTTCCTTCGGAATTGCCGTCCGACCCGACCATCGGCGGACGGTTGCTGGTGGCGCAGGATCTTGTCGCTGATCGGGAGACAGCCGGGCTGGAGCGGGCCATCGGGCTGCTCGAAGGGGTGACGGCGCAGGCTCCTGGCTTCGCGCCGGGTCATGCAGGTCTTGCCGAAGCGCTGATCCTCTCGCGCGAGTTCGGGGGAAGGGCGGATGCGGATGCCTTCAGGCAGGCGCGGGAAGCTGCTGCGGCAGCGGTGCGCTTGGATCCGGACCTAGCCTCTGGGCATCGCCTGCTGGGCTTTATCGCCTATTGGCGGGATCGCGATTTCGCGCTGGCGCAGCGGCGTTTTGCGCGGGCGCTCGCCCTCGATCCGAACGATGTGCTGTCGCATTTCTGGTATGGTAATATTCTCAGTGACCATGGCGACCATGGTCCGGCGCTGGCGCAACTGGAGCGCGCGGCAATGCTGGAGCCGGACTCGATTGCAATCCGCACTGATCTTGCCTGGGCGCGGTGGTCGGCAGGACAGGATGCGATCGCCACCGCGACGCTGAAGGAGATCGCTGCAAGCCATCCTGAATTTCCGGTTGCCCAGGATTGTCTGGCAGTGATTGCCCTCGTCGATGGAGACGGTGTCGGCTACGTGCGTCACTTTACCCGGTTCGCGCAAGTACGGGCCGATGATCGACTGCTCACCAAAGCAGCGGAACTGGTCCGTGCAAGGCAGGGGCGGCTGCTGGATGTAGTCTACAAGCAGGCACTGGCCGACGTAGCCAACGGGTCGCGCAGCCGGGCATGGCCGGTGCTCGTCGCATCTTTGCAACGCGAACGAGCTTCGGTTGTCGATCTCCTGCAAGCGGCCGATCGGGCGGAAGAGGCGTGGGGCGACGCCGCGCTGATCCCGCGGATTCGCGCCGTGTGGAAGGATGATCCCGAAATTGCAGCGATGATAGACCGGCGGGTGGGCGCAAAGGCGCTGCGCCTAGCTTCCCGCTGAGGGAATCTGACCGCCGAGAGCCTGATAGACCTGCACTTGGGCGACAAGCCGGTTGTAGCGGTTTTGGATGAGGCCGCTGCGCGCACTGCGGGCACGTTCCTGCGCGTCGAGCCAATCGCGCAGGGGAATAAGTCCGGCGCGGTACTGGCGTTCATATAGCGCCTCTGCATCGACGGCGGCTTCGTAGTTCTGCGCTGTGAACTGAGCCTGCCGGATGTACTGGTCGCGTGCCGAGAGTGAGACCTGCGTGTCACGCAGGGCGTTGTAGAATGTCTGGCGGAAGTCCTGTACGGCGATGTCATAGTCGGCTCGCGCCACGCCGGTGGCCAGGCGCACCTTGGCCGGGTTCAGCTCAGCCAGCGACAGCGCGCCGCCGAGGCTCGCGACCGGGTTGGTGAAGAACTTGAGCAGCGATGCGCTGGCGGTGCCGAGCGCGCCGGTCAGGCTGAATCTGGGGTAATAGCTCGCCACCGTTGCGTCACTCGTCGCCAGCGTGGAACGCAGGCGCAGTTCGGCGGCGGCGAGGTCCGGGCGGTTGGCGAGCAGGGAAGCAGGGACGCCCGCAGCGATGGCGGGGAGATCGGCCTGGGGTAGCGCCTGAGGTTCCTGTCCATCGTAATCCTGCCGGGCGAGCAGCGCGGCGATGGTCTTGAGCGCTTCGACGCGGGCCTGCACCAGCTGCGTTTGCGAGGACTCCTGCGACGCGACGGTCTGCTGCGCGTCGCGCAGTTCGAGGCGGGAGACGGCGCCTGCATCGTATTGCCGCTGCACCAGTTCCAGCGCCCGGCGTACATAGGCAAGGCTCTGTTCACCCAGCGCGATCTGCTCGTTGGCGTAGGCCAGCTGCCACCATGCCTGAACCGTGGTGCTGACGAGTGCGAGGCGGGTTTCGGCAAGGTCCTGCGCGGTGGCCTGCGCTTCCCAGCGGGCAGCGTCGGCCTGCGCATCGAGGCGGCCGAACAGGTCGATCTCCCACGACGTGCCGAGCGAGGCGGAACTGCTCTTGCTCCACGCCGAGCCGCCTTCCAGCGCCTTGGACGCGTCGGATGAGGCATTGGCCGACAGGCTTGGCAACAATGCCTGCCGTGCGAGGTCCGACGACAGCTTCGCGCGCTTGAGGCGTAGCCCGGCGGCGGCGAGGTCGGCATTGTCGGCAAGGACCCGGTCGACGAGGGCAGTCAGCGCGGCATCGTCGAACTCGTTCCACCACGGTGCGCCGGCCTTCTGCGGCGCGCCAAGCACGCCCGCATCCCAGTTCGCGGCGACCGGCACGGCGGGCGCGGCATAGTGTGAACGGAGCACGCTGCCGCAGCCTGCGGTCAGCGGCAGCAGGGCCAGCGCGGCAAGGAGGTGAGGGCGCATCGTCGTCAGTCTCTCGAAAGGGCGTCGACCGGATCGAGCCGGGCCGCACGGCGCGCGGGCAGGAAGCCGAACACGACGCCGATGAGGGTGGAACAGGCGAAGGCGGCGACGATCGAGGTAGTCGAATAGGCCATCGCGAAGTCGGAGGCGAAGTAGGAAAACACCACGCCCAGCGCCAGCGACAGGCCGACGCCGATGACGCCGCCGATCAGGCAGACGAGGATCGCCTCGATCAGGAACTGCTGGAGGATGTCGGACTGGCGCGCGCCCACCGCCATGCGCACGCCGATTTCGGCGGTGCGTTCGGTGACCGAGACCAGCATGATGTTCATCACCCCGATGCCGCCGACGACCAGCGAGATCACCGCGATCGCGGCGACGAGGAGGGTCATCGTCTGCGTGGCGCTGGTGATCGTGGCGCGGATGTCGTCGGAGTTGCTGATGAAGAAATCGACGGTGCCGTGCCGCTGGGTCAGCAACTGCGTCACGGCATCTTGCGCCGCCGAGGTCGAGACATTGTCGCTGATGCGCACGGTGATGCTGGAGACGTAGCTCTGGCCCAGCATCCGGCTCATCGCGGTGGTGTAGGGGACATAGGCGGTCAGGCTGTCGCTGCCGCCGAAGCCCTGCTGCTGGGTGCCGACGATACCGACGATGCGCACGGGCACCTTGCCGAGCAGCACGACTTTGCCGAGCGGGTCCTCGCCATCGGGGAACAGGGTCTTCTGCGTGTTCTCGTCGATCACCGCGTCCTGCGCCAGTTCGCGCACCGCCTGCGTATCGAACAGACTGCCGGAATTGAGCGTCAAGCCGCGCACGCGGAAGTAGTCGGCGCCGACGCCGCTGACTTGCGCGGTGGCTGCGACGTTGCGGTAGCGTGCGGTCACGCTGGTGGAGACGCTCGGCGTCACGCTGTCGATGTAGGAGAGCTGGCCGAGCGCCTCCGCGTCGCTATCCTTGAGCGTCTGGATCTTGCCCGATCGCATGTCGCCGAAGCTCTTGCCGGGGTAGACGGTGAGCGTGCTGGTCCCGAGCCCGGATATGTCGGAAAGGATCTTGGCCTGCGACCCGTTGCCCAACGCCACCACCGAGACCACCGAGGCGATGCCGATGATGATGCCCAGCATCGTCAGGAAGGTGCGCAGCTTGTGCGCCGACATGGCGAGCACGGCCATGCGGAACGCCTCGCGGAAGCGGTCGGCAAGCTGGCCGAAGCCGCTGGCGCCGGTCGGCGGTGGGGCGAGGGCGGGCGCGGTCTTGGGTTCGGAGGTGCGGCGATCGTCGATGATTGCGCCATCGCGGATCTCGATGATGCGCTCGGCGTGCTCCGCGACGTGCATGTCGTGCGTGACGATGATGACCGTGTGGCCTTCGGCGTGAAGTTCGCCGAGGATCGCCATGACTTCGACGCCGCTAGCGGAATCGAGCGCGCCGGTGGGTTCGTCGGCGAAGATCACCTCGCCTCCGTTCATCAGCGCGCGCGCGATCGAGACGCGCTGCTGCTGGCCGCCCGAAAGCTGGCCCGGCCGGTGCCCGGTCCGCTCGCCGAGGCCGAGACGGGACAGGATCTGTGCTGCGCGCGACGCACGTTCGCCGCGCGGCTTGCCCGCGTAGATCGCCGGAACCTCGACGTTGCCGAGCGCCGAGAGGTCGGTCAGCAGGTGATAGCGCTGGAAGATGAAGCCGAAGTGCTCGCGGCGCAGCGCGGCCAGTTCGTCGGGCTCCAGTTTGGCGGTGTCGCGGCCGTTGACCCGGTACGATCCCGAGGTCGCCCGGTCGAGGCAGCCCAGGATGTTCATCAGGGTGGACTTGCCCGAACCGGACTGGCCGACGATGGCGACCATCTCGCCGGCCTCGATGGTCAGGTCGATGTCCTTGAGCGCCGCGAAGACGCCGTCACCCGAAGGATACTCGCGCCGGACGTGCGAGAGCGAGAGGAGCGGGGCGGGTTCCATCACCCGCCTCAGAAGCCCGGCGGCCCCATGCGGCGGCGACCGCTCGTCCCGCTGTCGGCCTTGGCCTCGCCGATGACGACGTTCTCGCCTTCCTTGAGGCCTGACAGGACCTCGACGTTGACGTTGTTGTTGAGGCCGATCCTGACCTTGCGGCTCTCGATTGTCCCGTCTTCTATCTTCACGCGGACGGCATAGGCGCCGTTCTTGTCCTTCGCGCCGAGCGCGGTAGCGGGGATCGTCAGCGCATTGGCGCGGCGGTCGAGGACGATGGTGACCTTGGCGGTCATCAGCGCGCGCAGGCGGTTGTCCTCGTTGGGCACCTCGAACAGTGCGTTGTAGTAGATCGCGGTGCTGGAGGACGAACTGCTCGACGAGGAACTGCTGGAACTGGAGCTGACTTCATCGACGATCGATTCCGGCGCCGGTTCGATCATGCGCAGCTTGGCTTCGTAGCGCTTGTCGGGATCGCCGAGGATGGTGAAGTAGACGGGCAGGTCCGGCTTCACGTTGATGACGTCGGCTTCGGAGACCTCGGCCTTGATCGTCATCACGTCCAGCTTGGCGAGGATCACGATCGTCGGCGCCGACTGGTTGGCGTTGACGGTCTGGCCCTGCTTGGTGACGACGGCGACGACGACGCCGTCCATCGGCGCGGTGATCTTGGTGTAGCCCAGCTGCACTTCGGCCGTGTTGACGCTGACGCTCGCTGCACGGATCTGCGCCTGCAAGGCATCGTAGCTGGCCTGGGCGGACTGCAGTTCCTGCCGTGCCGTCTCGAAGTCCTGCTGTGATGTCGCCTCGCCGGCGCCGAGCATCTTCTGGCGGTTGAAGGCCAGCTGCGTGCGCGCCAGCGTGGCCTTTGCCGATGCGGCCTGCGCCTGCATGTTGGCAAGGTCGGCGCGGGCGGTCTCCAGGCTGTTGGTCTGGGTGCGCGGGTCGATCAGGCCGATGAGGTCGCCCTTGTGGACGACGTCGCCGATCTCGAAGTTCAGTTCGTCGAGGCGGCCGGACACCTGCGCGCCGACGCTGACGAGTTCCTTCGGCTCCAGCGTGCCCGTCGCCTCGACGGTGCGTTCGAGCGCCCCGCGCGCGACCTTGACGGTCGCGACGTCGGGCTCCGCCGGAGCGGCGAGAAACAGCTTCCAGACGAGAAGGAGAACGCACGCGCCGAGTACGACGCCGCCGATCACGATGCGACGAGTGGTGAACATGCTGCTTCGTATGGCCGCTGGAAGGCAGCTTGTAAGCAGGGATTTTGGTAGCAATGTGTAACGGTTGCGCAAATCCTTGCGACAAAGAGCAGCCTTGGGGATCAGCCCTGATAGATGCCGGAGGGAAGACCCGTAACGCCCGCATCGACCTCGTAGAGCGCGCCGTCGAATTCCGATTCCGGCAGGCCCGTCGCCGCAGAAGTCACGAACATGCGCTCGAGATTCTCCCCGGCGAAAGCGATGTTGGTGATGCGCCTGGCGGGCAGCTCGATCGAGCGGTCGCGGGTGCCGTCCGGGGCGAAGCGGCTGATGCGGCCGCCGTCCCAGTGGGCGACCCAGAGGAACCCTTCCGCATCGGTGGTCATGCCGTCGGGATAGCCGTCGTCCTCGGAGAAGCGGATGAATTCCTGCCGATCACGGGCGCCGGTTTTGTCGAGGGCGAAGCGGTAGATGGTACGGCGGCCGGAATCGGTGTGGTAGAGCCAGTTCCCGCACGGCGAGAACGCCGGACCGTTGGTCACGGTGTAGCCGGTGTCGACGACCTGCCATTCGCCCTGCGGCGAGAGGCGGTAGAACGAGCCGGAGACTTCCTCCTCGGCCATGTCCATGGTGCCGCACCAGATGGCGCCGTGGCGGTCGGCCTTGCCGTCATTCATGCGGTTGCCGGGCAGGTGCGGTTCGGGATCAGAGCGCTCGCCGATGGTCAGCGGATCGAGCGTGATCGCGGCGACGCCGTCGCGGAAACCGCCGAGGAAACCGCCCGAGGCGCGCGGAGCCACCCAGCCGAGCGGCGCGGGCATGTCCCAGCGTTCAATGGCGCCGGTGGCCAGCGTCAGCCGGTTGAGGGCGGGGGCGAGGATGTCTACCCAGTAGAACGCGCGGTCCCGCTCGCACCATAGCGCGCCTTCGCCGAGGGTGTCGTGCACGTCGCGCTCGATCTTGCGCCAGAGGGTCATTCGCCGTCTCTCCCGGTCGGGGGTGATGGAGGCCCACCCCGCTGCGACTAGGCAGCAAGCTGCCAAGTCTCACTGCCCCTCCCGCAAGCGGGAGGGGTATCTTCATGTCTCCCCTTCCGCTTTGCGGGAGGGGTTGGGGGTGGGCCTTCGCGGCCTCAGTGGTTGTCGCGCGGCAGGCCCATGGTCTGGGCGATGCGCTGGTACTTCTCCGCGCCCTCGAGGATCGCGCCGGTATCCATCTGGCCCACCAGGGCGCGCTGGATTTCCTGCCAGGGCGTCTGCGAGGCGGGGTACTGGTAACCGCCCGCAGCTTCCAGCTCGGCACGGCGCGTCGCCATCTCCTCGTCGGAGATCAGCACGTCCACCTTGCCCGCCTTGAGGTCCATGCGCACCCGGTCGCCGGTCTTCAGCAGCGCCAGACCGCCCATCGCCGCCGCTTCCGGAGAGGCGTTGAGGATCGAGGGGCTGCCCGAAGTGCCCGACTGGCGGCCGTCACCGATGCAGGGCAGGGCGCTGACGCCCTCGGTGATGAGGTAGGCGGGCGGGCGCATGTTCACGACTTCGGCCGCGCCGGGGTAGCCGATCGGCCCCGCGCCGCGCATGAACATCAGCGTCTCGGGGGTGATGCCCACCGACGGATCGTCGATGCGGTGGTGGTAGTCCTCGGGACCGTCGAACACCACGGCCGGGCCTTCGAAGGCGTCCGGGTCGGAGGGGTTCGAGAGGTAGCGGTCGCGGAACTCCTTGGAGATCACGCTGGTCTTCATGATCGCCGCGTCGAACAGGTTGCCCGACAGGACCAGGAAGCCCGCTTCCTCGACCAGCGGATCGTTGAAGGTCTTGATGACCTTGTCGTCCTCGATCGTGGCGTCACGGCAGTTGTCGCCGATGGTCTTGCCGTTGACGGTGAGGGCGCTCTCCTGGATCAGTCCCTGGCCGATCAACTGCGCGACGACGGCGGGGACGCCGCCCGCGTGGTAGTAGTCCTCGCCCAGATACTCACCGGCGGGCTGCAGGTTCACCAGCAGCGGGATCTTGTGGCCGAGGCGCTCCCAGTCCTTGAGCGGCAGGTCCACGCCGACGTGGCGGGCCAGGGCGGCAAGGTGGATCGGCGCGTTGGTCGAACCGCCGATCGCAGCATTGACGACGATCGCGTTGTGGAAGGCGTCGAGCGTCAGGATGTCGGACGGCTTGAGGTCCTCGCGCACCATGTCCACGATGCGCTTGCCGGTGTGGTAGGCGCATTCCTGGCGGTCGCGGTAAGGCGCGGGGATCGCCGCCGAGCCGGGCAGCATCATGCCCAGCGCCTCGGCGAGCGAGTTCATCGTCGTCGCCGTGCCCATGGTGTTGCAGTAGCCGGTCGAGGGCGCCGAGGACGCGACGAGCTTGATGAAGCCGTCCGCGTCGAGTTCGCCCGCCGCCATCATCTGGCGGCCCTTCCAGACGATCGTGCCCGATCCGGTGCGCTCGCCCTTGTGCCAGCCGTTGAGCATCGGGCCGACCGACAGCGCGATGGCGGGGATGTTGACGGTCGCAGCGGCCATGAGCATCGCCGGGGTCGTCTTGTCGCAGCCGGTCGTCAGCACCACGCCGTCGAGCGGGTAGCCGTAAAGCGCTTCGACGAGGCCGAGGTAGGACAGGTTGCGGTCGAGCCCGGCGGTGGGCCGCTTGCCGGTTTCCTGGATCGGGTGGACCGGGAATTCCAGCGCGATACCACCCATCTCGCGGATGCCTTCGCGGATGCGCTCGGCCAGCACGAGATGATGGCGGTTGCAGGGCGACAGGTCGCTGCCCGACTGGGCGATGCCGATGATCGGCTTGCCCGAACGCAGTTCCTCAAGGCTGAGGCCGAAGTTCAGGTATCGCTCCAGGTAGAGCGAGGTCATGTCGATGTTGTCGGGATTGTCGAACCAGGCGCGCGAGCGCAGCTTGGGAGCAGGGGTTTCGGTCATGGTTGTTTTCTTTGGTCCGGTTCAGCGCGGAGAAGTGGTGACGCGGTAGATCATGACGTGCCGGTACGGCTTGCCGGGATCGACGCGGGTGCTCGGGAAGTTGGCGTGGTTGGGGCTGTCGGGGAACTTCTGCGGTTCCAGCGCGATGCCGTCGCCCATGCGGTAGAGATGGCCCTGCTTGCCGATGAAGGTGCCGTCGAGGAAATTGCCGGAGTAGAACTGGACGCCGGGCTCGGTCGTCAGCAGTTCCAGCACGCGGCCCGAGACGGGGTCTTCTAGGCGGGCGGCGAGTTCGGGTGTCTTGGTCTGGCCCTTGTCGAGCGCGAAGTTGTGATCGAAGCCGCGGCCGTAGACGATCTGCTGGTCGTTGCCGTCGCGCAGGCCCACGGCGACCGGCTTGCCCTTGCGGAAGTCGAACGGCGTGCCCTCGACGGCGCGCAGTTCGCCGGTCGGGATCAGCTTGTCGTTGACGGGAGTGTACTTGCTCGCCGGGAGGGTGAGCACGTTGGTCATCGCATCGCGCTCCGACCCTTCGCCCGCCATGTTGAAGATGGCGTGGTTGGTCATGTTGAGCACGGTCGGCTTGTCGGTCGTCGCGTCGAAGACGATCTGCAGGTTGCCGGATTCGTCGAGCGAATACGTGACCTTCGCCTTCACCGTGCCGGGGTAGCCGGAGTCGCCGTCAGGGCTGACCAGCGAGAACACTGCCGTCGCCACCTTGCCCGCCTTCACCGATTCGAGCTTCCAGTTCTGCACATCGAAGCCCTTGCCACCGCCGTGGAGCGACTGGCCGTGGTCGTTGCCGGGAAGCTGGTAGGTCTTGCCGTCGAGCGTGAACTTGCCGTCGGCGATGCGGTTGCCGTAGCGGCCGATGGTGGCGCCCCAGAAGTTCGGGCGCGTATCGAAGTCGGAGAGCTTGTCGTAGGCGACGAGGACGTCGGCGGTCTTGCCGTCGCGGTCCGGCGCGTTCAGCTTCCACAGCGTCGCGCCGAAGGTCAGGATAGTGGCGGAAACGCCGTTGCCTGCCGTCAGAGTCACCGCGGTGACCTCGCTGCCGTTCGACAGCTTGCCCGCGCTCGCCTGCGTAGCTTCGGTGGCCAGCGCGGCATTGGCGCTAAATGCCAGTGCCAGAACGGACGCTGCCGTCGTGATGGCCTTGACCGGATTCCTCATTCCCTTAGCTCCCGCATTTCGGTGAGATTTCGATTCTTGTACGAAGACGCGCCCCATTGACGACGCCGCTTCGCGCATATAGTCCGACAAATAGAAAGAGCGCAAGCCGGTTCACGGTACAAGTGGTCGTCCGGCGTCGCTATCGAGAGGAATGTCATGCCCCCAGTGGTCTCATCCACCGACGCCTCGGTGCTGCGCGCCCAGCCCGCAGGCGTGCGCTACGGTCCCGCGCTTACGCTGCTCGCCAGCCTGTTCTTCATGTGGGGCTTCATCACCGTCATCAACAATACGCTGCTGCCGCACCTGCGCAGCGTATTCGAGCTGAGCTACACCCAGACGACACTGATCGAATCGGTATGGTTCATCGCCTACTTCGTGGCCTCGATCCCGTCAGCCAAGCTGATCGAGCGGATCGGCTATCAGAAGTCGCTCGTCGCGGGCCTGCTCATCATGGCTGCAGGCGCATGCGGCATGATGCTGGCAGCCAGCATCCCGTCCTACGGCGTCACGCTCGTCATGCTGTTCGTCATCGCGAGCGGCATCACTCTGCTGCAGGTGGCCGCTAACCCCTACGTCGCTGTCGTCGGCAAACCGGAGACCGCGTCCTCGCGCCTCAATCTGGTGCAGGCGCTGAACTCGGCGGGCACGATGCTGGCGCCGCTCTTCGGGGCTTACCTGATCCTCGGCCGTTCCAAGGGCGGCACGGCTGCTGCCGGAACCGTCCTGACCGAAGCCGAGCGCATGGCCGACGCCCACTCGGTGATCCTGCCTTACGCGCTCGTCGCGGTGGTATTGGTGATCCTCGCGGTCATCATCGCCAAGTTCCCGCTGCCCGCGATGGGCTCGGCCGGTTCGCGCGCCGCCAAGGAGGAGCGCAAGCACCTCTCGCTCTGGAACCACCGCAATCTGGTTTTCGGCGTGCCCGCGATCTTCATCTACCTGATTGCGGAAATCGGTGTCGCCAACCTCTTCGTGAACTTCGTCAGCCAGCCCGACATCGCCAACCTGACGCACGAGCAGGCCGGCAAGTACCTGTCGTTCCTGTGGGGCGGCATGATGGTCGGCCGCTTCGCCGGGTCGCTCGTCATGCAGCGCTTCGACGCAGGCAAGGTGCTGGCGTTCTTCTCGATCGGCGCCTTCGCGGTGATGATGGTCACGGTATTCGCGCACGGCGAAGTGGCGATGTGGTCGCTGATCCTCGTCGGCCTGTTCCACTCGATCATGTTCCCGACCATCTTCACCCTCGGCATCAAGGGCCTCGGCCCGCTGACCGAGGAAGGCTCCGGCCTGCTCGTCATGGCGATCGCAGGCGGCGCTCTGGTCGTGGTGCAGGGCTGGCTGGCCGACAACTACGGGCTGCAGACCTCGTTCCTGCTGACGGCGGCTTGCGAACTCTACGTGCTGTTCTACGCGCTGTGGGGCAGCAAGGTCACCAACGCGGTGCCGCCGCCGGAAGCGACTTTCGAATAAGCGCGCGGCAGATAGGAAATGAGCCCCGGCGAGAGATCGTCGGGGCTTTTTTGTTTAGAAGGGAAGAGAAGGGCAGGGGTTTACCACCCCTGCACCCCGTGGACTTGGCGGCGTGATGCGCGCAGCAGTCTCGGTGCTCTATTGCGCCGCAGGCTATTCAGTCTCCCGGCTCGCCGTTGTGCCTGAGGAGGCGGCGCGCGTGCCCTCGACGATTACGGGGTGCAGGGGTGGTAAACCCCTGCTTTTCCCCTGTTCAATCTTCCATCGAGCTACGCGTATCTTCCAGAGCCAGATCCACCAGCACGTTCATCGCCTCCGCAGCGGCAGCCGCATCCCCTGCGGCGATCGCGTCGTAGACCTTGACGTGATCCGGGATCGGATTGCGCGGCAGGGCGCGAGCGCGTTGCTTGAACTGCGTGGTCCAGTTCACCGCCGCGCCGATTGAGGCGCTGAGCGTGAGGAGCGCGTCGTTGCGTGTCGCCTGGAGGATCGCCTTGTGAAAATCGCGGTCAGCGGCGCGTCCGGCCTCGGTGGTGAGGGTGTGGCGGCGCATGGCGGCGAGGGCGTCCTTCATCGCCTTGAGGTCCGCCTTGTCGCGGCGCTGGGCGGCGAGGCGGGCGGCGGCGGGTTCGACGATGGCGCGCAGTTCGAACAGGCTCCGGACGAATTCGATGTCGGGCTCGCCCGCGAAGGCCCAGCCGAGCACTTCGGGGTCGAGCAGGTTCCAGCGATCACGCGGGAGGACGCGGGTGCCGGCCTTGGGGCGGCTCGCGACGAGGCCCTTGGCGGTGAGCACCTGGATCGCCTCGCGATAGGCGCTGCGGGAGACCTGCAGTTCCTCGGCGAAGGCGACTTCGCCCGACAGAATGTCTCCGGGAGCATATTTGCCTGACAAGATGGCGGTGCCGAGCTTGTGTGCAATGGCTCCGTGCAGTCTGCGGCCGGGGCCTCGGGCTTCCTCGCCCTGTTTGATGTTTTCGTCGGCGGTCGTCAAATCGGCATCTGGCACAGGTATGGGCTCCTCCGGGAGCGAAACTAACAGCGCTTTGCACGAGAAGGAACGACAAACATTGCGTTTCGCTCGCACAGGAAATATGTCGGAGTAAATAGGGAGTGCCCAATGACTGAATTTCGTTCCATCGTCGCCGCTACGGGTGAGCCTCAGGGTGAGCCGCTCGCCATCAGCACCACCGCCGATGTGGCCGCTGCCTGCGCCGCTGCGGCTGCTGCGTTCGATACCTACCGCGCCACCGATCGCGAGACGCGCGCTGCGTTCCTCGAGCGAATCGCTGACGAGATCATGGCGATCGGTGAGCCGCTGATCGAAGCCTACATCGCCGAGAGCGGCCTGCCGCGCGGTCGCGGCGAGGGCGAGCGTGGTCGTACCTGCGGTCAGCTGCGCCTGTTCGCCGACGTCGTGCGCAAAGGCCAGTGGCAGCAGCTTCGTATCGATCCCGCGCTGCCCGACCGCGCGCCGCTGCCGCGCCCGGACTTGCGCCTGCGCATGATCCCGGTCGGCCCGGTCGCGGTCTTCGGTGCCTCGAACTTCCCGCTCGCGTTCTCGACCGCCGGTGGTGACACCGCTTCGGCGCTGGCGGCGGGCTGTCCGGTCGTCGTCAAGGGCCACCCGGCGCACCCGGTCACCGGTTCGCTGATCGCCGGCGCCATCACCAAGGCGGTGAAGGATGCGGGTCTGCCCGAGGGCGTGTTCCAGCACCTCGTCGGTCCCTCGAACGAACTGGGCGCGGCGCTCGTGCAGCACCCGGCGATCATGGCGGTCGGCTTCACCGGTTCGCGTGGCGGCGGTCTTGCTCTCGCCAAGCTGGCGCAGGCGCGCGAAGTGCCGATCCCGGTCTATGCCGAAATGTCGAGCATCAACCCCGTCCTGCTGCTCCCCGAGGCGCTCAAGGCGCGCGGCGAAGCGCTCGGCGCGGCCTTCGTCGGCTCACTGACGATGGGCGCGGGCCAGTTCTGCACCAACCCCGGCCTGATCCTCGCCGTCGAGGGTGAGGGGCTGGACGCCTTCGTTGCTGCCGCCACCGCCGGCGTGTCGGAAGCCAAGCCGCAGACGATGCTGACCACCGGCATCGCCGCCGCCTACGCCAAGGGCGTCGCTGCGCTCGAAGCTCTTCCCGGCGTCGAAACGCTGGCCAAGGGCGAAGAAGGCAGCGTCACCACTGGCGGCGCGATCCTGTTCCAGACCTCGGGCGCGCAGTTCCTTGCGGACAAGGCGGCGGGCGACGAAGTGTTCGGCGCGTCCTCGATCGTCGTGCGCTGCAAGGACGAAGCCGAGTTGCTGACCGTGCTGGAAGGCCTTGAAGGCCAGCTGACCGCCACCCTGCACATGGACGGCGCTGACGAGGGCGCCGCCGCCCGCGTCCTGCCGGTGCTGGAGCGCAAGGTCGGCCGCATCCTCGTCAATGGCTGGCCCACCGGCGTCGAAGTGTGCCACGCGATGGTTCACGGCGGCCCGTTCCCCTCGACTTCCGACCCGCGCACCACGTCGGTCGGCAGCATGGCGATCGACCGCTACTTGCGTCCGGTCAGCTACCAGAACTTCGCGCAGGGCCTGCTTCCCGCTGAACTGCGTGACGATGCCTTCGGCGACGGCGCCCCGCGCCTGATCGACGGCACGCTGACCCTCAACTGATCTGATCCATCCATCCGGGCGGCGCGCTCTCAAGAAGCGCGCCGCCTTTGGGAGAGTACCCATGACTTATCTTCGCCTGCTCCAGCACCTGAGCGCCGAGGGCGTTCGTTCCGTCATTCTCGCCGACGGTGATGCCGCGCATTTCCTGCCGGGCGTCGCTTCGGTGCGTGAACTCGCGCTCGGCGCGATCGCGGCGGGCCAGACGCTTGCCGAGGCCGCCAAGGATGCCGGGCAGGGCGAAGCCGTCGACATCGCCGCCGAGTTCGCCGCGGGCCGCCTGCTCGCGCCGATCGACCACGAGGACGGCGCGCACCTGTTGCTCGCGGGCACCGGCCTGACTCACCTCGGTTCCGCCGAGGGCCGCGACAAGATGCACAAGGCGGCTGCTTCCGAAGAGAAGCCGACCGACTCCATGCGCATGTTCCTGGAAGGCCTCGAAGGCGGCAAGCCCGTGCCGGGCGAAGTCGGCCAGCAGCCGGAATGGTTCTACAAGGGCGACGGCTCGCAGCTCGTCGGCCCGACCGACGATCTCGAAATGCCCGCCTTCGCCAAGGACGGCGGCGAAGAGCCCGAGCTCGCAGGGATCTACCTGATCGGCGAGGACGGCACTGCCTATCGCCTCGGCCTCGCGCTGGCCAACGAGTATTCGGACCACGTTACCGAGCGTCACAACTACCTGTGGCTGGCCCACTCCAAGCTGCGTCAGGCCGCGCTGGGTCCGGAGCTACTGCTCGGCACGCCGCCCTCGCATATCGAGGGCACCAGCAAGGTCATCCGGGACGGCGAGACGATCTGGGAAAAGCCCTTCCTCTCGGGCGAGGGCAACATGTCGCACACCTTCGCGAACCTTGAGCACCACCACTTCAAGTACGACCTGTTCCGCCGCGCAGGCGACGTCCACGTCCACTTCTTCGGCACCGCGACGCTCTCGTTCAGCGATGGCGTGCAGACTGAGGAAGGCGACGTGTTCGAGATCTCGGCCGCACCCTTCACGCTGCCGGTCGCCAACAGGCTGGTCCGCGTTCCGGAACGCGCCTTCGCGGTGAAGGCGCTCTGATCGTGGACCCGATCCGCATTGCAGTGGTGGGCGTGGGCAAGATCGCCCGCGACCAGCACCTTCCCGCCATCGCCGGGAACAAGGCGTTCAGCCTCGCCGCCACCGTCAGCCCGCGTGATCCGGGCGTCGAGGGCGTGCCGCACGCGAAGAGCCTCGACGAACTGATCGCGAACGGCCCGGCGGTCGATGCGGTGGCGCTCTGCACGCCGCCGCAGGTGCGCTATGATCTGGCCGTGCAGGCGCTGTCGAAGGGCATGCACGTGTTCCTCGAAAAGCCGCCGGGCGCGACGCTGTCCGAAGTCGTGGCGCTGGAAAGCCGCGCCGAGAAGGTCGGCGCGACGCTGTTCGCCTCGTGGCACTCGCGCTTTGCGGCGGGTGTGGCTCCGGCGCGCGCGTGGCTGTCCGACCGCAGAATCGAGAAGGTCTCGATCGTGTGGCGCGAGGACGTGCGCGTGTGGCATCCGGGCCAGGCCTGGATCTGGGAGCCGGGCGGCCTTGGCGTGTTCGATCCGGGCATCAATGCGCTCTCGATCGTCACCCACATCCTGCCGCGCCCGATGTTCCTGCAGGGTGCGACGCTGGAAATCCCGGCCAACCGCGCCGCACCGATCGCCGCTGACATCGAGTTCCGCGACACCGCAGGCGCGCCGATCCACATGGACCTCGACTGGCGCCAGACCGGCCCGCAGTCGTGGGACATCGTCGTCGAGACGGACGAAGGAACCCTCAAGCTCGCCAACGGCGGCGCGGTGCTGACGCTTCCGAGCGGCACCGAGCATGCCGAGGACATGGAATATCCGGGCCTCTACGCGCGCTTCGCCAGCCTCATCCGGGGCGGCCGCAGCGACGTGGACGTGGCGCCGCTGCGCCTCGTCGCCGACGCATTCCTGCGCGGCCACCGCAAGCTGGTAGACGAATTCCACGATTGACCATTCCCTAGGGAGGGGACTGAAATGACAAAGTTCTTCCGCCGTACGTCGCTCGCCATGTTGATGGCAGCGACGGTGCTTTCCACGCCCGTTTCCGCCGATACCGGGGGCCAGCCCACCACCGCCACGATCGAGGGCGACAAGCCCGGCCCGGTCTACAACAAGGACGTCTTCACCCAGTTCGCCGAGCATCTGGGCGAGGGTATCTACGGCGGCCTGTGGGTCGGCAAGGGCAGCAAGATTCCCAACACCAACGGCTTCCGCAACGACGTCGTCAAGGCGCTGAAGGACTTGTCGGTGCCGGTGATCCGCTGGCCCGGCGGCTGCTTCGCCGACGAGTACAACTGGCGTGAGGGCATCGGCCCGCAGGCCAAGCGCCCGGTCAAGATCAACACCCACTGGGGCGGCGTGACCGAGCCAAATGCGGTCGGCACGCACGAGTTCTTCGAGCTGATCCGCCAGGTCGGCGCGGAGGCCTACGTCGCGGGCAACGTCGGCAACGGCACCCCGCGCGAGATGGCCGAATGGGTGGAATACATGACCTCGCCCGCCGGTTCGCTGGCGGATGAGCGCGCGAAGAATGGCCACAAGGAACCGTGGAAGGTCAAGTACTTCGGCGTCGGCAACGAGCTGTGGGGCTGCGGCGGCAACATGCGCCCCGAGTTCGCGGCGGACGAGACGCGCCGCTACGCCACCTTCATCAAGCCGCCCGCCGGGACCAAAATCCTGAAGGTCGCGGCCGGCGCCAACGTCGATGACTATAACTGGACCGAGACGATGATGCGCGTCGCGGCGAACCAGCTCGACGGCGTTTCGCTGCACTATTACGTCCACCCCGCCGGTGGCTGGCCCCCGCGTGCGCCTGCGGTGAACTTCGACGAGCATGGCTGGGCCGATGCGCTGAACGGTGCGCGGCACATGGACGAGCTGATCACCAGGCACTCGGCGATCATGGACAAGTACGATCCCGATAAGCGCATCTTCCTCGCGGTCGACGAATGGGGTTCGTGGTACGCGCAGGACGAGGGCACGCACCCCGGATTCCTGAGGCAGCAGAACACCTTGCGTGATGCGCTGATCGCCTCTGTGCACCTCGACATCTTTGCTAAGCACGCCGACCGTGTGCGCATGACCGCCATCGCGCAGATGGTGAACGTGCTCCAGGCGATGATCTTCACGCAGGGCAGCAAGATGGTGCTGACCCCGACCTACCACGTCTTCGAGATGTACAAGCCCTGGCAGGACGCGACCGTGCTGCCGCTCGAGATCAAGTCGCCGTGGTATTCCAAGGACGAGTTCACCATGCCTGCGGTCAGCGGCTCGGCGGTGAAGGCGAAGGACGGCAAGGTGCATGTCGCGCTGTCGAACCTCGATCCGAACCAGTCGAACACGGTGACGATCAAGCTGGACGGCGTCAGCGCTTCGGCGGTTTCCGGCCGGATTCTGACGGCTTCGGCGATCAATTCGCACAACACTTTCGACGCGCCTGACGTCGTCAAGCCCGCCGCCTTTACCGGGGCGAGCGTGCAGGGCGGCCAGCTGGTCGTGACGCTGCCGGCGAAGTCGGTGGTGGTGCTGGAACTGCAGTGATGAGGGCGGTCCTGATCGGTCTCGCGGTGCTGGCTCTTGCCGGTGCTGCGAGCGCCCAGCAGGTCGGCGAGAAAGGGGCCGGGACGCTGAATTCGCAGCTTTCCGGCGACCTTGTCGTGCATGATCCGGTCATCATCCACGAGGGGGACACGTATTACGTGTTCAGCACCGTGGGCAAGTATATCGGTATCAAGACCTCGACCGACCTGAAGGTCTGGAAGGATGCCGGTTCGGTGTTCTCCGAAATACCGGCGTGGGCGAAAGATGCTGTGCCCGGAACCGAAGGTATATGGGCACCGGATATTTCGTATGTGAACGGCGAATACCGGCTTTACTATTCGGTCTCGACCTTCGGGTCGAACCGTTCGGCGATCGGGCTGGCGACCTCGAAAACCCTCGGCGCAAAGGCGAAATGGCAGGATCATGGCCTTGTCGTCATGTCCACGAAGGACGATGACTTCAACGCCATCGATCCCAATTTCGTCGTCGATGCACAGGGGCGCCAGTGGCTGTCGCTCGGCAGTTTCTGGAGCGGTCTCAAGCTGTTCCCGCTCGATGCGAAGACCGGCAAGGTCGTGCCCGGCACCGAGCCGTACTCGATCGCACGCCGCCGCGCACCCGCGGGAGCGGCGGCGCCGGTAGAGGCGCCGTTCATCATTCCCCACGGCGGCTGGTACTTCCTGATCGCGTCCTACGACTATTGCTGCAAGGGCGTGAACTCGACGTATTACACCGTCGTCGGCCGCTCGAAAAAGATCACCGGCCCGTATCTGGGCCGTGACGGCAGCTCGATGATGGAGGGCGAGGGGACCATCCTGCTGCGCTCCGACCTGCAGGAAAAGCAGCGTTTCCGCGGGCCTGGCCATGCCGGAGCGTTCACCGACAAGGACGGCACGACCTACCTCGTCTACCACGCCTACGACAAGGAAGCCGACGGCCGGCCCACGCTGCGCATCGCGCCGCTGCGCTGGGACGCGGACGGCTGGCCTGTCGCCGAATACTGAGAACACCCACCTGAATACGCCCCGGCCGCCTATCGATACTTGGCCGGGGCGTCTTTTTCGGGTGGCACTGAGCGGCACCTAACGTACCCCTAACGCTACCACAACGCACCAGAACCGCCGGAGAGGCCATGATGAACTTCCCCCTGTCGCGCCGCAGCTTCGCCACCAGTCTTGGCATCGGCGCATCGCTGCTTCCGATCGCCTGCACCGCGCCGGGCAAGAGCGTGATCGGCACCTCGAAATCACCGCAGGCGCCGTTGGCGACCAACCCGCTCATCAAGCAGCGCGCCGACACCCAGATCTTCCGCCACGACGACGGCTGGTACTACGCGATGGGCTCGGTGCCCGAGTACGACCGCCTCGCGCTGCGTCGTTCCAAGACGCTGGCGGGCCTGACCGATGCCGAGGAGAGGGTGCTCTGGCGGCATGAGGCGAGCGGGCCGATGTCGGGCTTCCTGTGGGCGCCGGAACTGCATTATGTCGACGGCAAGTGGATCGTCTACTTCGCGGCCGGTCCCAGCGGCGGCGGCGAGGACGTGTTCCGCATCCGCACTTTCGCCGTGGTCTGCGATGGACCCGATCCGATGACCGGCAACTGGTCCGTCCTCGGCGAGTTCAAGGCGCCGTGGGACAGCTTCAACCTCGACTCGACGATCTTCACGCATCGGGGCGTGCGCTACTTCTCGTGGGCGCAGCGCGAGCCGGGGATCGAGACCAATTCCAACGTCTACATCGCACCGATGAAGGACGCGCTGACGCTGGCTTCCGCGCCTGCGCGGCTGACGGTGCCGACGCTCGACTGGGAAGTGCGCGGCTTCAAGGTCAATGAGGGCTCGGCCTTCCTCAACCGCAACGGCCGCCTGTTCATGACCTACTCGGCCAGCGCCACCGATGCGCGCTACTGCATGGGCCTGCTCAGCGTGGACGAGACCGCGAACATCATGGACCCGCGCAACTGGGTGAAGTCTCCCCGGCCAGTCTTTGAAACCTGCCGTGAAACCTCGGTCTACGGCCCCGGCCACAACAGCTTCACCGTGGACGAAGAGGGCCGCGACATCCTCGTCTACCACGGCCGCGACTACGAGAAGATCGAAGGCGACCCACTGTTCAACCCTGACCGCCACACTCGCATCCAGCGCATCTATTACGATGCGGACGGTGTGCCCGACTTCGGCGTGCCGGTGGGCAACGGCGCGATCCCCGAGCGCTTCATCCCGGCCGTGCGTCGCACCGTGCGGATGGCCTGCGACGGCATGACCCTTTCGGTGAGCGATGCCCCGCTGCCGCAGACCCAGTTCCGTTCGATCGAGGCGGGCGAGGGCACCGTGCAGCTCGTGCCGATCCTGCGGCCCGAACTGTGCCTGGCCGCCGGGCCCGACGGAGCGGTGCGCCTCGCCCCGCGCGACGTGGTCAGCGACGTCGCCGCCGAGGACCGCTTCCGCCGCGAGGTCGGCCCCGCCACCGGCACCGTGCGCTTCGCCTCGGTGGCTTACGAGGGCAGGGCGCTCGCGCATTCGGGCGACCGGGTGGTGCTTGCCGACGACTACGACGCCAGCGTGGCCTGGCTGGCGGATTGAGGCCATGGGGTGATCGGAGCGCCACGAGCCGGTCACCCTCCATCTCGTCATTGCGAGCGAAGCGAAGCAATCCAGAGCGGCGCAACACTGCCCTGGATTGCTTCGCTTCGCTCGCGATGGCGATCGATAGGGGGAGGCTTATTGTCTGATTAATTGGGTGGAAATCGGCCAGCACGTTCAGGAGATGCCGCCAAGGTGCGCCTCATATGCCACATGTCCCCGCCCTTTTTGTCGGAGCAATGCATTTTCCGCTTGCGCCTAAATAGTCCGACTAATAATCAGGCGCCACAGTTTATCGGGGCATGGTAATCGGCCAGCCCCCATGGGAGGGTTGATCCATGGCGCTCAAGCCATTTGCATTCTGCACCGCATCCGTTCTCGCACTCGGCCTTGCTACCGTGGCGCAGGCCCAGGACGCTGCGCCTCAGGATGCCGCGCCTCAGGCCGCCGCCGATGATGCGAGCGCCGAGGACATCATCGTCACCGGCGTGCGCGCCTCGATCGTCGGCGCGCTCAACGTGCGCAAGAACAGCGTCCAGATCGTCGACTCGATCGTCGCCGAGGACGTCGGCAAGCTGCCTGACAACAACGTGGTGGAGGCGCTGCAGCGCGTCACTGGCGTGCAGGTGACCGACCGCGCCGGCGGCGAGGCGGGCACCGTCACGATCCGTGGCCTTGCCGATCCGCTGACCACGCTCAACGGCCGCAACATCTTCACCGCCGCGGGCCAGTCGTTCGCGCTGCAGGATATCTCGGCGAACCTCGTCAAGCAGGTCGACGTCTTCAAGACCCGCTCGGCCGACCAGATCGAGACTGGCCTTGCCGGCCAGATCGACGTCCAGACCCGCCGCCCGTTCGATTTCGACGGCTTCGCGATCTCGGGCCTCGTGCGCGGCATCTACAACGAGCAGGCGGACAGCTACAACCCGAACGCCGCGCTGCTGGTGTCCAACCGCTGGGAAACCGGCATCGGCGACATCGGCCTGCTGGTGAACGGTTCGTGGAGCCGCACCAAGTACCGCAACATGTCGACGACGGCAGGCGCGCTGGTGCCGTTCGCCACCGAGAACCCGGCCGACGGCACGGGCCTGTCGCCGCTGGAGCGCATCTTCCCCGGTCCCGACAACGAGAACTGGACGCCCGGCCTCAACGCCGGTCTTTCGACCGCGCCGGGCTCGACGCTGAACATCAATGGCGTCGATACCCCGTACTACCTCTCACGCGATGCGGTGTTCTCGTCGGACCTCTACGGCAAGCGTGAACGTCCCTCGTTCAACGCCGCGCTGCAGTGGGCGCCGAACTCCAGTTCGGTCTACACCGCCGAAGTGTTCTACGCCGGTTTTCGCGGCGAGACCTTCAACTCGCTGCAGTTCAGCTTCGTCGACTACTGGGCCGATCCGCAGTCGCCCACGCTTTACGACGGCACCAACATCGTGAAGTCGCGTACTGCCAACAGCGTCTACGGCTTCAACTCGGGTGACTACACCAAGAGCAGCACCGACAGCTACGTCTATGCCCTGAACGGCAAATGGGATCTGGGCGATCGCGGCAAGATCATCGGCGACGTCGCGTACCAGACCAGCGTGAACAAGTCTTCGTTCATCGCCATGCGCACCGACCGCGTGGCCGACCAGATCAACGTCGATTTCAACGCCGGTGGTGGCGTGCCTTCGTACCACTTCAATGACGATTCGCAGCTGAACGACACCAGCCTGTGGAACGTCGCGCAGCTCTACGACAACGCCGACCGCAACAAGGGCGATGCCATCACCGGCAGCCTCGACGGCTACTATACCTGGGACGAGGGCTTCCTGCGCCGCATCAAGGCGGGCCTGCGCATCGACCGTCGCACCGCCACCAGCTATACCCGCACCCAGAGCGCCAACAACCTCGGCGTCAGCCTCGCCTCGCTGGGTGAGGATGCGGCCTTCACCAACTCCGACTTCATGTCGGGCGTCGCCGACGTGCCGCGCAGCTGGACGCTGGCTAACGGCTACTGGCTGCATGACAACGCCGATTACGTGCGCGGTCTCTATGGCCTGCCGACCTCGGACGCGCTCTCGCTGGCGAAGACTTTCGACATCGAGGAAACCACGATGTCGGGCTACCTGCTTGCGGACGGCCAGTTGACGATCTTCGGGCGTCCGCTGGATATCCAGGGCGGCGTGCGCTTCGTTTCGGTGGTGACCAACTCGAACTTCTACGACCGCTACAACGGCGGCGCCCTGACGCGCGGCGGCAGCCAGTCGGAGAAGTTCCTGCCGAGCTTCACTGCCCGGTACGAGATCGAGCCGAACCTGCGTGTGCGCTTCAACTACGGCGAGACGCTGCGTCGCCCGAACTTCGGCGACATCAACCCGACCTATGCGCTGACCGGCGACCTCACCAATGTCGGCTACGGCAGCGGCACGGTCGGCAACGCCAGCCTGAAGCCCACGCATTCGAAGAACTTCGACCTTGCGCTGGAATGGTACTTCGAACGCAACAGCGCGATCACCGTCACCGCCTTCCGCCGCGAGATCAGCGGACTGGTGGTGCCGCTGACCTCGATGGACTACATCCCGAACAACGGGATCGAGGCGGGCGCGACCGACTACTTCTCGGTCACCCGTCCGGTGAACGCCTCTGACGGCGTGCTCAAGGGCGTGGAAGTGGGCCTGACGTACTACCCGACCTACTTCCCCGGCCTGCTCGACGGCCTCGGCTTCCAGGGCAGCCTGACCGTTCTGGACTCGAGCCAGAACATTCCCGAGGCGGACGAACTGGGCAACATCACCCAGACGCAGTCGCCGTTCTTCAACGTCTCGAAGCTGTCGTACAATGCGACGCTGGCCTACGATCACGGCCCGGTCAGCGCGCGCCTGTCGTACATCTGGCGCAAGGGCTTCCTGCACAACAACGAGGCGCGCCTCTTCGCCAACCCGATCGGCGTGTGGTACAAGTCGGAAAAGAGCCTCGACTTCCAGCTGACGCTGAACGTCATGGACAACGTCGGCATCACCTTCGACGCGGTGAACCTCACCAAGTCGAAGCAGCAGAACTACTACAAGTACGGCAGCGCGGGTAACGCCGAGCAGTTCAACCTGGGTACTCTGCAGCTGGCCCGCACGTTCGCGGTGGGTGCGCGCTTCACGTTCAAGTAATTGCCACTTCGGCCGATCCCGGTGCGCTTGCCATTCTGCGCGCCGGGGCCGGCTCAGGGCGGCCGCGCGGGGCCGGGGATCCTTCCTCTCCCAACACTCCGGCCTCGCGCGGCCGTCCATTTGACTGTGCCTGACAGTGTCTTCAGGCGGGGGCTTCGACAAGCTCAGCCTGAGCGGGTTTGAGAGCAGGTCTTTAAATCCCGCTCAGGCTGAGCTTGTCGAAGCCCCCTCAGCTTGGGCCGTTCACGGAAGGACCGTTGACGTGCGCAAGAAACTGGCCCTCGCGGCGCTCCCCTTCATGGCGCTGCTTGCCGCCGCCGCCAGTCCGCCGATGGACCACGAGGCCATCGCCGAGGCCCGCTACGGCAACGACGCGGCATGGTACGAGGGGCGCATTCCCTTTTTCGAATCCTCGGACGCGAAGATCGACGCAGTCTACTACTACCGCTGGGGCCTGTACCGCGCGCACCAGCGCGATCTCGGCAAGCAGGGCTACATCACCACCGAGTTCGCCGACGACGTCGACTGGCAGCGCGAACCCTACGCCAGCCTCAACGACTCGAGCGGCTTCCACATCGCGGAAGGGCGCTGGCTGAACGACCGGCGCTTCACCGACGACTACATCAACTTTATGTACGAGGGCGGCAACGACCGCCATTTCACCGACCACATGGCGGACTCGGTATGGGGCCGCTACCTGGTCGACGGCGACCGAGAGGCATTGCTCGCGCACCTGAAGACGATGCGACACGTCTACCGCCTGTGGGACGAGAAGTTCGACTTCGACAAGGGCCTCTACTTCGTCGAACCGCTGCTGGACGCGACCGAGTACACGGTGTCCTCGATCGACGCCTCGGGCGGCAAGGACGGGTTCCGGGGCGGCGATGCGTTCCGGCCTTCGGTCAATGCCTACATGTTCGCCAATGCCCGCGCCTTGTCGCGCATGGCGCAGATGGCGGGCGACGCGGCGATGGCGAAGGAATACGCCGCCCGCGCCGAGGCCTTGAAGGCGCGCGTGCTGGCGGACTTGTGGAACCCGAAGCTGCAGCATTTCATCGACCGCCACCAGATTACCAACGAACACGTCAAATACTGGGAGCCGATCCGCAATCGCGAACTCGTTGGCTACCTGCCGTGGATGTTCGATCTCGTCCCCGACGATGCGAAATATGCTGCAGCATGGGCGCACCTGACCGACCCGGGATCGCTGGCGGGCAAGGCCGGGATGCGCACCGTCGAGAAGACTTACGAATACTACATGCGCCAGTACCGCTACCTCGGCCCGGACCCCGAGTGCCAGTGGAACGGCCCGATCTGGCCCTACCAGACGACGCAGGTGCTGACCGCGATGGCCAATCTGCTCGACCATTACGAGGCGCACGGTCCCATTTCCCGCGCCGACTGGATGGCGATGCTGCGCCAGTATACGGCGCTGCATTATCAGGGCGACAAGCTCGATCTGGAAGAAGACTACGACCCGGAGACCGGCAAGCCGATCGTCGGGCTGGACCGCAGCCACCACTACTTCCACTCGGGCTACATCGACCTGATCCTGACCGGCCTCGTCGGCATCCGCCCGCGCAGCGACGACGTGCTGGAGGTCAATCCGCTGCAGCAGGGCCTCGACTGGTTCCGCATCGAGCGGGTGCCGTACCACGGGCACGAAGTCTCGGTGACATGGGACGCGAAGGGCACGCGCTATGGCAAGGGCCTCGCCGTCATGGTGGACGGGGCCGAAGTGGCCCGCCGCGCCGACCTCGGCCGGATCGAGGTGCCCGTGATGCGCAAGGCCAACGCGCCGATCGTGCGTGAGGAAAACCTTGCGGTGCAACTCGTGCGCAGCGGTTTCCCCAAGGCCAGCGCCTCGTCCGGCACCGATGCGGAGAAGCTGCACGATGCGGTCGATGGCCGCGCGTGGTTCTACCCGGAACTGCCGAATGGCTGGGACTCGGACGCCTCGGGCAAGGCGCAGTGGTATGCGCTGGACTTCGGCAAGGCGGTTTCGCTGGGCAGCGCCGAGCTGGCGTTCTTCGCCGATGCTGCACGCTTTGCTGCACCTCGCAGCGTGAGTGTCGAGGTCTGGCGCGAGGGTCGCTGGCAGCAGGTCGGCGCGCCGGTGAAGCCGCTTGCCAACGGGGTGACGCGGGTGACGTGGCCTGCGGTCGAGACCGGGAAGTTGCGCGTGTCGATGATTCCGGCAAAAGGCCGCGCGATCCGTCTGGCGGAGGTGAAGGCTTTCGCGCGCTAGGCCCCAAGTTTCGTCATTGCGAGCGTAGCGAAGCAATCCAGGGCGGCGCTCAACTGCCCTGGATTGCTTCGCTACGCTCGCAATGACGAGGCGTGGTGCCCCTGGGAGGTGGTTCAAACCCGCTCCAGCGGCACCACCATCGCCGAGCCGCCGCCGAACTCGATCCGCCCGGTCACGCCGTAGACCTCGCGTAGCCGGTCGCTCGTCAAGACCTCCTGCGGCGAGCCTTGCGCCACCAGCATGCCGCGATCGACCAGCAGCAGCCGCTTGCAGTACCGTGCCGCCATCGTCAGGTCGTGCAGCACGGTCACCACCAGCGCCCCGCTGCGCGCCTCGGCGGCAAGCAGTTCCATCACGTCGATCTGATGCCCCGGATCGAGCGCGGCGAGCGGTTCGTCCGCGACCAGTCCCGGCGCGCCCACCGCCAGCGCCCGCGCCAGCATCACCCGCGCCCGCTCTCCGCCCGAAAGCTCGGTGGCGGTGCGCCCGGCAAGGTGCAGCACGTCTGCCCGCTCCATGGCGGCATGAACGGCGGCGAGGTCGTCCGCGCCCAGCCGCGACATCGGGCCGAGCCCGGGCAGGCGGCCCAGCGCCACCAGTCGCTCGACGCTGAGCGGCCAGTGCAGCGCCTGTCCCTGCGGCAGGTAACTGACCAGCCGCGCCAGCGCCTTCGGCGTCATCCGCGCGATGTCGTGCCCGTCGATCTCGACCGCGCCCCGCGTCGCCGGGATCAGCCCGAGCAGCGCGCGCACCAGCGTCGACTTGCCCGCGCCGTTGGGGCCGATGATCCCGGTCAGTTCGCCGGGGCGCAGCGTGGCGCTGATCCCGTGCAGCACCGCGCGGTCGCGCAGGTCCACGGAGAGGCCATTGAGGGTCACGGTCACCACAGGCGGCGCTCCTTCAGCAGATGGACAAGGAAGACGGGGACGCCGAGGAACGCCGTCACCACGCCCAGCTTCAACTCGCCCGCGGTCGGGATCAGCCGCACCAGAATATCGGCGCCGGTGAGCAGCACCGCGCCGCCGAGGAACGAGGGCAGCAGCACGGCGGAAGGGCTGCGGTCGGTCAGCGGGCGCACCAGATGCGGCACGATCAGCCCGACGAAGCCGACCGATCCCGACACCGCCACGGCGCCGCCCACGCCGATGGCGACGCCCAGCAGCAGCCGCGCGCGCGTGCGCGTCAGGTCCACGCCGAGCGAGCGCGCCCCGTCCTCTCCCAGCGACAGCGCGTCGAGCGCGCGCCCGTCCCACAGCAGCAGCGCCGCGCCGACGACGATGCAGGGCAGGGCGATCCAGACGTGGTCCATCGCCCGGTTCTCGATCGAGCCGAGCAGCCAGGCCATGATCTCCATCGCCGCGAAAGGATTGGGCGAGAGGTTGAGCGCCAGGCTGATCCCCGCGCCCGCGAGCGTCGAGACGGCGATGCCCGCAAGGATCAGCGCCAGCGGCCCCTCGGCCCGGCCCGCGAGCACGAACAGCAGCGCGAGGCTTGCCAGCGCGGCGAGGATCGCAAGCAGCGGCAGCACGGCGGGGCTGTAATCGCCGATGCCGAAGTAGATCGCCGCGACCGCGCCCAGCGCCGCCGAGTTCGACGCACCGAGCACCGAAGGCTCCGCCAGCGGATTGCGCAAGTACCCCTGCAGCGCGGCTCCCGCGAGGCCGAGCATCCCGCCGACCATCAGCGCCACCAGCGTGCGAGGCAGGCGCAGTTCGAGCAGGATCGCGCGCACCACCGGATCACCTTGGCCTAGCGCAGCATCGACCAGCCGCGCCGTCGGGATCGGCACCGCGCCCAGCATGAGTGAGGCGATCGCCACCAAGGCGATACCCAGCAGGAGAAGCGGAATCAGCGCCCGGTTACGAGCGCGCAGGACGGGAATTTCGGGCACGAGCACCTCTGGCTGGATCGGCTCCCCGTCACGCTTGTGTCCCGGGGTCGTGTTGCTATGGAAACGCGCATATGGCGCTTTCGACTACTCTTCGTTCGGCTTCGGTAGCTTTGCTCGGACTGGCTGCGGTCTGCGGCGTTTCCGCGTCGTCTCCCCCTGTATCGAGGGGGCCTGTAGCGGCTCCGAAGCGGATCGTCTCGCTGAACTTGTGCGCCGATCAGCTGGTGCTGGCGCTGGCCGACCGCGAGCAGATCGCCGGGCTCACTCGCTATGCCGCCGATTCCGCCATGTCGGCCGAGGCGGCACGGGCGAAGGGCCTGCCGATCCTGCGCGGCGCGGCGGAGGAGATCATGGCGATAAACCCGGACCTCGTCGTCGGCATGCCCGCGCGGCGCAACCCCGCGATCAAGGCGCTCAAGACGCGTTATCCCGCCGTCGATCTCAAGTCCGCCGATGGCTACGACGCGATCCTCGCGTCGATCCGCAAGGTGGCGCTCGCGGTCGGCCATCCCGAGCGCGGCGAGGCCCTGATCGCGGGCATGGAGCGCGACCTTGCGCATATCCCGCGCGCGCGGAAAGGCCCCAAGGGCAAGATCGTCGCCGCGTACTGGCAGCGGCGCGGTTATCTCACCGGCACCGGCACGCTGATCGACGACCTGATGACCCGCGTGGGCGTGACCAACCTTGCGGGCAAGCTGGGCAAGCCCGCGCTCTCGCAGATGGGGATCGAGGAACTGGCGGCCGCGCGTCCCGACGTGATCGTGGTCGATGCCGCGACCGACAAGGTGGTCGATCAGGGCACGGCGATGATGCACCACCCGGTGCTGGACGGCATTCCGCGCGTCGCCATTCCGCAGGCCTGGACGGTCTGCGGCGGCCCCGCCTACGTCAAGGCGGCGCGGGCGCTGGCGAAAGGCGTCAACGCGCGCTGACATGCGCGTGTCCGTCGAGCCGGGCCTGCCAGCCCTTGCGTTCGAGTTCGGGTACGTCGTCCGGTTCCTCGGGATAGCCGAGGCAGAGCAGGGCGACGAAGCGCCAGGAGGGCGGCGTTTCCAGCAGGTCGGTGACCGTTTCCGGTTTGACGATCGACACCCAGCCGAGGCCGAGCCCTTGCGCCCGCGCGGCGAGCCACAGCGTGTGGATCGCCATGACCACCGACCACTCGCGCGTCTGCGGCATCGTCGCCGCGCCAAGGCCCATGCCGATGGGGGTGGCCTCGTCGCAGAACACCGCGATGACTTCGGGGGCGTGGTCGAGCGCGTGGAGTTTCAGCGCGGTGTAAGCGGCGTGGCGCTCGCCCTCGTAGGCGGTGTCGCCCGCGCGGGAGACTTCGGCATCGGCATGCGCGGCGAGCACTTCGCGCAAGGCGGGAGAGCGCACGCGCACGAAGCGCCAGGGCTGCGAATTGCCGACCGAGGGCGCCAGTTGCGCGGTGGCGAGCAGGTCGGCGACGAGACTCTCGTCCAACGGATCCTGCCGGAAATGCCGCACGTCGCGCCGCCATGCGAGCAGAGCGGCGAGGTCTTCGCGGAAGCGAGGGGAGAAGGTGGGCAGCACTACATCGTCATCCCAGCGCAGGCTGGGACTGCTGGCGGTGCACAGTCCGGCTGTCAGCTTGCGCCGCAGGGGGCTTCGACAAGCTCAGCCTGAGCGGTTTTGAGAGGTCACCTCTAATCCCGCTCAGGCTGAGCTTGTCGAAGCCCCAGCCGGGAAACGCACCCTTTCCGCGAACGGGGCGGATCATCAGAACTCGATCCCCGTCTGCGCCTTCACGCCCTGCTCGCGGAAGGGGTGCTTCACAAGCGTCATCTCCGTCACGAGATCCGCCGCGTCGATCAGCCCCTGCGGCGCATTGCGCCCAGTCACCACGACGTGCTTCATCTCCGCACGCGCGGTCAGCACTTCGAGCACTTCCTCAAGCGGCAGGTAGTCATAGCGCAGCACGATGTTCAGCTCATCGGCCAGCACCATGTCGTAGGCCGGATCGGCGACCATGCGCTTCACCTCGTCCCACGCCTCGCGGGCGAGGGCGATGTCGCGGGCGCGGTCCTGGGTGTTCCAGGTGAAGCCTTCGCCCATGGCCTTGAACTCGACGTTGTCGGGGAAGGCATCGAAGACGGCCTTCTCGCCGGTGGTCATCGCGCCCTTCACGAACTGGACGACGCCCACCTTCCTGCCGTGGCCGATCATGCGCACCACCATGCCGAGCGCGGCGGTGGTCTTGCCCTTGCCCTTGCCGGTGTTGACGATCAGCAGGCCCTTTTCCACGGTTTTGCCCGCCATGATGCGGTCATGCGCGGCCTGCTTCTTCTTCATCTTCTCGGCGTGCTGTTCGTCGGTGCGTTCGGCCATCATCATGCTCCTGAGACTTGGGCGAGCAGCAGGCCCGCGCTGTTCGATCGGGGTTTCCAGAGGCCGCGCTCCAGCGCCTCGGCCAGCCGCGCGGCGGTTTCGCGAAGCGCGGCGGGGTTGGCCTGCGCCATGAAGTCACGCACCGCCTCATCCTCGATGAAGGCGGCGTGGACGGCGTCGAAGTGGTGGTCCTTCACCGCGCTGGTCGTCGCGGCGAAGGCGAAGAGGTAGTCCACCGAGGCGGCGATCTCGAACGCGCCCTTGTAGCCGTGGCGCATGACGCCCGCGATCCATTTGGGATTGGTCACGCGGCCCCTTACGATGCGGCCGATTTCGTCCGCCAGCGTGCGGATGACCGGGCGTTCGGGGCGCGAGTGATCGTTGTGGTAGCTGACCGGCGCGCGGCCCTTCAGGTGCTCGACCGCCGCGGCGATGCCGCCCTCGAACTGGTAGTAATCGTCGCTGTCGAGCAGGTCGTGCTCGCGGTTGTCCTGGTTCTGGACCACCGCGTCGGCCTGGGTCAGCCGCGCGGCGTAGAGATCGCGTTCGGCATCGCCCTCGACGCCCGCGCCATAGGCGTAGCTGCCCCAGTCGAGGTAGACCTGCGCGAGGTCGGCGCGCTCGTGCCACAGCTTCTCGTCGATCATGGCCTGAAGGCCGGCGCCGTAAGCCCCCGGCTTGGAGCCGAACACGCGGGCTCCGGCGCGGCGGGTGGCGACGGTCTCGTCCTGGCCTTGCGCTGCGAGCATCGCGGTTTCGGCGCGGTGGCGGGCGGCGGCGGGATTGTCCTCTTCGCTTTCCTCCAGCGCCATGACGGCGCGGGCGGCGCTGTCGATCAGGTCCATCTGCTCGGGAAAGGCGTCGCGAAAGAAGCCGGAGACGCGCAAGGTCACGTCCACGCGCGGGCGGCCCAGCTCCGCCAGCGTCATCATCTCGAAGCCGGTGACGCGGCCCGAGGTCCACTCCCATCGCGGCCGCACGCCCATCAGCGCGAGGGCCTGCGCGATGTCGTCGCCGCCGGTGCGCATGTTGGCGGTGCCCCATGCGGAAAGGGCGATGGCGCGCGGGTATTCGCCCTCTCGCTGGAGGTAGTCCTCCACCAGCAGCTCTGCGGAGCGCTGGCCGAGATCCCAGGCGACGGCGGTGGGCACCGCGCGGGTGTCGACCGAGTAGAAGTTGCGCCCGGTGGGCAGCACGTCCGGGCGGCCGCGCGTGGGGGCGCCAGAGGGTCCGGGCAGGACGAAGCGGCCGTCGAGCCCTGCGAGCAGGGCGGCGCTTTCAGCGGGGCCGCAGGCGTCCACGCGCGGGGCGAGGTCGGCGGCGATGGCGTGGAGGACGGCGGCGGTGCGCGGCAGGTCGTCGTCCCGGACTTGATCCGGGACCGCTGGCAAAACTTGGGGCGGGACCTTGCCGGGCGCGCCGATGAGTAGGCTGTTCACGGCCAGCGGTCCCGGATCAAGTCCGGGACGACGGGATACCCATTCCGCGGCCAGCAGTTCCAGCCGCTCCACAGTATCGCCGAGCGTGCGCCAGGGCTCACCCGAAACCGCCGCCAGCGCCTCCGGCCTCGGGCCATCCCAGCGGTCCGCCATATGGCAGTCGAGCGGGTCGAACCCCAGGGCGAAATCCTCGGCCATCGCCCGCAGCAGCGAGGCTTGCCCCGGCCCGTCATACCCGCGCGGCGTTCTCGCCAGCGCCACCAGAAGATCGCGCCGCAAGCGCCCCTCCGGCGATTGCCCGAAGACATGCAGCCCGTCGCGGATCTGCAGTTCCTTGAGTTCGCACAGATAGTTGTCGATCGCCGACAGCGCATCGTCGCCGTCACCCTCGGCTCCGGCGTCCTTGTCCAGCCCCTGCGAGCGGGCGAGGTCGATGATGTCCCTCCTCAGCCGCTCCAGACGGCGCGGGTCCATCCCGGCAGCGAGGTAGTATTCGTCCACCAGCGCTTCGAGATGCTTGAGCGGGCCATAGCTTTCGGCGCGGGTGAGGGGCGGGGTCAGGTGGTCGACGATTACCGCGCCGATGCGGCGCTTGGCCTGCGTGCCCTCGCCGGGGTCGTTGACGATGAAGGGATAGAGTTGCGGCAGCGGCCCGGCGCAGATCTCCGGGAAGCACTCGGCCGAGAGCGAGATCGCCTTGCCGGGCAGCCATTCGAGGTTGCCGTGCTTGCCCACATGCACCAGCGCCTGCGCGCCGAACTTGCGCTCCAGCCAGACGTGGAAGGCGAGGTAGGCGTGCGGCGGCGGCAGCGCCGGGTCGTGGTAGGTTTCCTTGGCGTCGATGTTGTACCCGCGCGCCGGTTGCACGGCGACGCAGACATTGCCGAAGCGGTGGACGGCAAGGCGGAACGCGCCGTCTTTTACGAACGGATCGGCAGAGGGTAGGCCCCAGCGCTCCAGCATCTTCGCGCGCGCGCCTTCGGGCACCTCGGCGAAGGCGGCTTCGTAGTCGGCCAGCGGCAGCGAAATCTCGCCGGGTCGATCCAGCGAGGTCAAGTCGTTGGTCACCCCGCCGGTCATCAGCCGCATCAGCGCCTGCCCGTCCTCGGGCGCGCCGCCGGTATCGTATCCGGCGGCACGAAGGCTGGAGAGGATCGAGGCCGCGCTGGCGGGCGTGTCGAGGCCGACGCCGTTACCGATCCGCCCGTCGCGATTGGGATAGTTCGCCAGCACCAGCGCCACCTTGCGCTGCGCGGGCGCGGTGCGGCGCAGGCTCGCCCAGTTGGCGGCGAGGTGGGCGACGAACGCCACCCGGTCCGGCGCGACGCGGGGGACGACGATGCCGCACTTCGTCACTTCGTCGAAGCGTTCGGCCGCCTTGAAGGCGACGGCGCGGGTGAACAGGCGGCCGTCGAGTTCGGGCAGCGCCACGTTCATAGCCAGATCGCGCGGGCCGAGGCCGCGTGCGGCGGCCTGCCAGTCCGCTTCCTCGACACCCGCGAAAGCGACCTGCAGGATCGGGCAGTCGGCGCGTTCGAGAACCCCGCCGACGCGCGGCTCGCCCGAGGAAGAGGAGGCGAAGCTGGTGGCATTGACGATCACGTCGGGCGCAATCTCGGTCATCAGGCCGCCGAGCCGGTCGATGGCGAAAGGCTCCCGCAGCGCCCGGACATGGACGGCGGCGACGTTGAACCCGCGAGCCTGCAATGCGGCGACCATCGCGTCCACGGCGTCGAGCGTGCCCGCGATCATCAGCGCGCGGTAGAATACCAGCAGCACGACGGGGGCGTCGGGACGCCATGATGCGCGCAAGTCGGCCAAGCTCGGCCGGTCCACGCCTTGCACGTAGAGCCCCGCGTCGGCCACCGGCACCGGGTCGTCGGGCTGGCCGGAATCCTCGCCGATCAGCCGCGCGGCGGTGCGCAGGAACGAGAGGGCATTGGCGCTGCCCCCCTGCCGCAGATAGTCGCGGAGGTGCTCGACCGTCTCGGCGGGGAGGGTGGAGGCGACCGTCAGCGTCGGATCATCCTCTCGCCCGTCGGCGATGGCCGCGAAGGCGATGCCCTTCTCGCGGGCGATCAGGGCGATTTCGTCGATGCCGTAGGGCCAGTAGCTCTTGCCGCCGAGCAGCACCACGCACACGAATTTTGCGTGGGCGATCACCTTCTCGACGTAGAGATCGACCGAATACGGGTGCCGCAACTGCAGCAGGTTGGCGAGGCGGACGCTGGGCGCGCCCTCCGGCAGCCCTGCCGCTGCCTTGGCGAAGCAGGCGAGTTCGCTGTCCGCCACCGTCAGGATGACGATGTCGCCCGGCGGCTGGTCGAGGTCGATCGCCTCCTCGCCGTTGGAGATCGTGCCCGGGGTGGCGGAAAGCAGGTGCATCAGGCGGCGCTCGCCGGGCTGACGGCAGAGCTAACCGCCCTGGATTGCTTCACCCGCTGCGCGGGTTCGCAATGACGAAGGAGGGGGTAGAGCCGGAGGTCTTCGTTCAACGCCCGTCCGCTTCCCCACCGCTCGTCATTGCGAGCGCAGCGAAGCAATCCAGGGCGGTTCGCGCGGCTCTGGATTGCCGCGCGGCTGCGCCGCTCGCAATGACGAAGGGAGAGAGAAGGAATCACGCCGGGACCGAACCCAGCACGCCTGCCAGCGCGGCTTCGATGGCGGCCTGATCGAGCCCCTTCTGGCCGATCACCACCAACTGCGTGCGGCGCGGTTCTTCGGGCTTCCACGCGCGGTCGAAGAAGTGCTGGATGCGCGGGCCGACGCCCTGCAGCACGAGGCGGCTGGGCTTGCCCGCCAGCGCGACCATGCCCTTCACGCGCAACACGTCGTGCGCGGCGATCTGGTCCTTCAGGCCCGCCAGCAGCGCGTCGAGGTCCGCCACTTCGCCGCCGTTCAGGATGAAGGTGTCGAAGTCGTCATGGTCGTGATCGTCGTCGAGGCCGTCGATATGCGACTTGCGGCTGTCGAGGTCGTCCTCGGCGGCCGCGACGATGCCGAGCAGCGCGGCGATGTCCACCGCGCCGTGGTCCGCGCGCACGATCTTGACGCCGGGGCGCGTCTCAGCGGCGACGGTCTTCTCGACTTCGGCCAGCACGTCCGCATCGACGAGGTCGGTCTTGTTGAGCACCACCATGTCGGCGCAGCCCAGCTGTTCCTCGAACAGTTCCTCGAGCGGGCTGTCGTGGTCGAGGTTGGGATCGGCGGCGCGGGCGGCGGCGAGGGCTTCCTCGTCCGTAGCGAAGCGACCGGCGGCGACGGCATCGGCATCGATCAGGGCGATCACGCCGTCCACCGTCGCGCGGGTGCGGATGTCCGGCCACTGGAAGGCCTTCACCAGCGGCTTGGGCAGCGCGAGGCCCGAAGTCTCGATGATGATGTGGTCGGGCGGGGTCTCGCGGTCGAGCAGCTTCTGCATCGTCGGCAGGAAGTCGTCGGCCACGGTGCAGCAGATGCAGCCGTTGGCGAGTTCGAGGATATCGTCCTCGGGGCAGGCCTCGTCGTTGCAACCCTTGACCAGTTCGCTGTCGACGCCGACGTCGCCGAACTCGTTGATGACGAGGGCGAGGCGGCGGCCCTTCGCGTTCTGCAGCAGGTGGCGGATCAGCGTGGTCTTGCCGGCGCCGAGGAAGCCGGTGATGACGGTGGTGGGTACTTTGCTCAAGGCTCTCAACTCCCGCGCCGGCGACTTCTCGCGGCGGGGCGTACCGGCGCTTTCGCGCCGGCGCGGGGCAGGGGCGACGGACAGGCGCGAAGACGCCCGGCGACCTGCTCCGCTGCGGCCCCTAAGCCGCATGCGTGTCGTCGCTCAGACGGTGAACCGTGCCGCGGCCATCCCCTGGACCAAGGCAAGAGCGACCAGACGCCGGCAGGTCTCCTGGCTCGCGGGTCACAGCTTGATGCACGGCCTTCCCGAAGCCTCGCATGTCGCAGCGTCCGGCCTCAGTGGCTGCCTCCCCGCACGGTGAGGGGGGAAGCGATGTGCATCGCGCTCGCCGCTTACAGTTGCAGGGACAGCTGCGGATTCGAACGGCGAACCGTTCCCACCGCCTTCCCTTTTAAGCCCCTTGCGGGGCACCGGCGCGATCTTGTCCCCGGCGGATACCGGGAGGCAGGGGTGGGCGCAAGTGTTGGTTTCAGCGTGCCGGAAGGATGCGGGCGCGGCATTCTCCGAAACCTATGGAAACGAAGCCCTCTGCGGCGGCGGTGGCGGTGATGGAGATTTCGTCGCCGTCCTCCAGGAACGTGCGGGTCTCGCCACTGGCCAAGGTGAGGGGCGACTTGCCGCCCTGCGACAATTCCATGAGGCTGCCGAAACCCTCTCGCTCGGGAGCGGAAATCGTGCCGGTGCCGAGCAGGTCGCCGGGCGTCAGGTTGCAGCCATTGGATGCATGGTGCGCGACCATCTGGTTCACCGTCCAGTACATGTTGGTCGCCGGGCCTTGGCTGAGGCGATGGGGCGGAAGCCCGGCCTTGCGCATGGCCTGCGTGGTCAGGTGGACCTGCAGCATAACGCCCAGCGCGCCGTGGGCCTGATCATCCGCGTCAGACAGATAGGGCAGGGGCTGCGGGTCGCCTTCAGGTCGGGGCGGCTGGGCCACGCGGAAGGGCGCAAGGGCTTCGGGCATGACGACCCATGGCGAGATCGTCGAGTGAAAGTTCTTCGACAGGAACGGGCCGAGCGGCTGGTACTCCCAGCCTTGCACGTCGCGCGCGGACCAGTCGTTGAGCAGGCAGAAACCGGCGATATGCTGCGCAGCATCGGTGATCGGCACGGGCTCGCCGAGGTCGTTGCCGCTGCCGATCCAGACGCCCATTTCCAGTTCGTAGTCGAGCCTTGCAGTCGGCGCGAAGATCGGCGCATCGGCCTCGGGCGGCTTGCGCTGGCCGGTGGGGCGCACGACCGGAACACCCGAGGGACGGATCGAGGACGCGCGGCCGTGATAGCCGATCGGCACGTGCTTGTAGTTGGGCAGCAGCGGGTTGTCCGGGCGGAACTGGCGGCCGATGTTGTTGGCGTGATGGATACCGACATAGAAGTCGGTGTAGTCGCCGATGCGTGTCGGCAGGTGCGGCATGCAGGCTTCGACCGGGTGCAGCATGGGCTCGATGACCGGGCGGCGGGTTTCGTCGCAGAGCAGGTCGGAGAGGGCATGGCGCAGGGCGCGGCGGTCTTGCGCGGGGATGGCCAGCAGGCGGGCCATGTCCGCATCGCTGCAGATTTCGGCGAGGTTTGCGGGGACGAGGCCTGCTGTGGCCAGTGCACGGATGTTCAGGATCTGGTCGCCGATTGCAACACCGATCCGCGTCGGTGTCTCTTCTGAGGTGGAGAACACACTGAAAGGCAGGTTCTGGACCGGGAAGTCGCGGTGGCCTTCGGCGCTTTCAACCCAGCTCTTGCGGGCAGGGTCATGGGTTTCGTCGATAGTCCACCAGTTCACAGGTCGCTCTCCTTGGCCTTGCGTCTTGCGGCGGGTTGTTCCCGGCTGCTGCGTCGGCCTTGCGTTATCCGTACGAGCGCACGAAGACTAGTGGCAAACCTTCCCGTCCAACTCTTCGTCATTGCGAGCGCAGCGAAGCAATCCAGGGCAGCACTACGCCGCCTTGGATTGCTTCGCTGCGCTCGCAATGACGAAAGGGCGCGCGTCAACCCATCGGCGGCTGGGGCACGTCCAGGCGCGCGATCAGGCCGCCTTCGGGCGCGGCGGCGAAGGAGAGTTGGCCGTCGAAGCGCGCCATCAGCCGGTGCGCGGTCGGGATGCCGAGACCGAAGCCCTTGGTGTCCCGCGCCCGCGCCGCGTCGAGGCGGAAGAACGGGTCGAGGATCGCCTCGAAATAGGCGGAAGGGATGCCCGGCCCGGAATCGGCGATCTCGATGCGCCAGTGCCCTTCGTGGCGGAGCACGGCGACCTGAGCCTCGCCGCCGAACTGGATGGCGTTCTCCACCAACGCCGCCAGCGCCAGTTCCACCGGCTCGCGGAAGGTCCGGGCGAGGGTGGGGACGGAGGCGTCGAAGCGGGCGCGCGTCCCGTAAGGATGCAGCACGTGCGCGACCACTTCGGTGAGGTCCAGCGTTTCGGGCTGGGCGTCGAGGTGCTGCGCGCGCAGGAAGCGCTGCAGCGAGGCGAGCAGGGCTTCCATTTCATCGACGCTGGCAAGGATCACCCCGCCCAGTTCGGCATCGTCGATGAGTTCCGCCGCGACCTTCTGGCGCGAGAGCGGCGTGCGCAAGTCGTGGCTGATCGCCTCGAACGACCTGGCCTGATCCTGCAGCAGCCGCGCGATGCGCTCCTGCATGAGGTTCATGGAGTGGGCGAGCTGGCGCAAGTCCGGGGTGCCACCCTCGGCGATGACCACTTGCCGGCCCCGGCCGATGGCGTCGGCGGCATCGCTCATGCGGCGCAGCGGGCGGGTCAGCACGTGTAGCGCGACGAGGCCGATGGCGAGGAAGGCCACCGTCGTCGCAAGCGTCAGCACCGTCGCCCGCAGCGCTACCGGCCACATCGCGTTGATATCGCGTGAGCGGAAGTTGAGCCAGTGCCCGTCCGCCAGCCGGATCGCGCCGACGAGATCGCACTTGCCTCCCGGCGGCCCCTGCATGGCCAGCCGCAGCGAACGCCCGCCCAGCGAAGGCTCCCACTCGATGATGCGCCGCTCGATGCGGATGAGGGATTCGTCAGTCGTGGCGGTCGCCACGCTGGGCGTATTGCCGACGGCGGCGGCGAGGTGGCGCGTGCTCATGGTCGGCGCGGTCAGGCGTGGATCGGCGGAGTGGATGCGGTCGCTGACGACGAGCAGTTCGCCGATGCGGCGCGCGTGGTCCTCGTTCAGCGTCTGCCGGTCGATCGACTGGTAGAACACGAGGCTGGCAGCCAGTTGCAGCACGCCGAGCAGCATGAACACCAGTGCGACATAGACCGCGAAACGCGGCGCGAAGGGACGGGCCACCTCTTGATCCTCTCCTGCAGCATACCGCCCGGCCGCACGGTGCCGATATGCCTCTGCGGATTTTGCACACACCCGCCCGGCTCCCGCGTCAACTGGAGGAGGAGGTGTAGCAATGATTTGATACGCAATCGGACGGATGCGCAACGGTTGCCCGGAGGTAAGGAGCGCTTTTTGGCACCTGTTTTATCTGACAGGCATGGCCTGAAACCCGCCGCGCTAGTCTCTCTCCCGCAGCGCCGAGTCCCCGCGAACCAATCGCGGCGCGGGCGCGATAGGGGAGAGACCGATGATCCGTCACGTCGTGATGCTCAAGTTCAAGAAGGATGCCGATCCGGCCAAGATCGACCTCTTCATCGAGGAGGTGAAGAAATTGTCGCATCTCAACCGCGAGGTGCGTGACTACAGCCATGGCAAAGTCGTCCACACGCGCTTCCACTCGGGCGATTTCGACTTCGCCAACTGCTGCGACATAGACACCTACGAGGCGATGGAGCGCTACATGTCGCACTGGTCGCACTTGCGGATGACGCCGTTCCTGCCGGACATCCTCGAGAACATGATCTCGTTCGACTGGGAGATCGACTACCACGGACCCGAATTCGACGAGACGCTGGCTGCCGAGGAAGCAGAACGCGAGAAGGCGCGCGTGCTCAGGGTGCACGAGGACCCGGCCAAGGCCTACGTCCCCGAAGTGCGCGGCCAGACGCGTGAGCGCGCGCGCGAGATGTGCGCGGCCGCCGGTGTCACGCTGTCGGAGGACGAGGAGGAGATCATCGGCTCGGTCTGGGCACCCAATCGGATCATGTTTGTCACTCCCGATGCCGGGACCGAAGTGCCGAAGGGCTCCGAAATCCGCATCGGCATCACCGGCGACTGGCTGACCGGCCCTGCCGTCCCCGGCGGCGATGCGCCGGCCTGGTAACTGAGGAACCTCACGATGATCATTCTTGCCGGACACCTGAAGACCGCTCCCGATCTCGTCGAAGACCTTGCCGCGACCTTGCGCGGGCTGGTCGAGCCGACGCTGAAGGAGGACGGGTGCCTTAACTACCACTTCGCCATCGATGATCCGGCAGCAGGGACGGTGCTGGTCTTCGAACGCTGGCGTGACGAGGCTGCACTGGCCACGCACCTTGCGCAACCGGCGGTGACGGCCGTGCTCGGCGGCTGGGCCGAACGCATCGACGTTTCCGGTGTGCGCAAGTTCGATGCGTTGAACGAGCGGGGGTTCATGGACTGACAGGGCGTCCCCTCGCCTCGTCGGCGTCCCTTCGTTTCGTCATTGCGAGCGTAGCGAAGCAATCCAGGGTGGCTCGAGACTGCCCTGGATTGCTTCGCTGCGCTCGCAATGACGAAGGTGGGGGAGGACTGGAGGGGGATGCCGCCGCACCTCAGCCCCGGCTGTCGCCCGGCCAGGTCTTCTGCGCGGCCCATTTCTCGACGCCGAGGCGGCCGAGTTGCTGTTCAACCGTGCGTGTCATCGCGGAACCTTCCGGCGAACGGCAGCCCATGTTGTACGTGAGCGCGGTGCGGCGGCCGTCCGCGCCGATCCACTCGACGGTCACGCTCGACATGTCGGTGGCGGCCTCGGTGCAGGCTTGGGCACGCTCCTCGCCGGTCTGCGGACGCATCGGGGCGAGGGCGCGGCGGACATCCTCGTAAGTCGCGCGGCCGACCGAATGGGCGCGCTGGCCCAGCACGGCGGTATGCCGCTCGCCGGTGAAGTCAACGCGTCCGGCGGGCGTCACGGCCACCTTGTACACCGGGCAAAACCCGAAGCACGGACCGCGCGATATGCGCAATTCCTCCCCCGCCGGAGCGGGGGAGGAGGCGGCGCCGGGCCGCACGCGGGGGGCGCAGCTTAACAGCAGCCCGGCGCCCAGTACGATGCCGCAGAGGAGTGGTCCACGCATCGTCCTGTCCTTACCAGCCAATGGTCACGGAGCCGCGCAGCGCGAGATCGACCCGGCCGTGGCGATCCTCGGCCGAGAGTTCGCCGCCCATCGTGAAGCCCGAGGAGCCGCCGATCGCACGCAGGCGCGCGAACCAGCCGCTCGTCGCACCGTCGCCTTCGAGGGTGAACTTGTCGCCGCCCTCGAAGTGCGCGGTGGTCGAGCCGATGCCGCCATTGACGATCTCGCGCCAGCCGCCCTCGGTTTCCATGCGGAACCAGTTCTCGTCCCGTGCCTTCATGCCGAGGAAGTCGATGCCCACGGTCATGCTCGGGTTCACCGCCAGTTCGTCGCTGGTGCGCGAGGCGACGGTGAGGTTCAGCTTCTCGCCGCCGGTCTCGGAGTAGCCGTCTTCCTTCAGGCGGACGTAGTCGACCGTCACGCCCGGACGGAAGAAGAAGAACTGCGAGCCGCCCTCGATCGCGGCGCCGCCTGCGAAAGTGACGAACTTGCCGTCCCACTTGGCGTCCATGGTGCGGCGCACCGTCTCCGAGCCGACCATGCCGTAGAAGTTGCGCTCGCCGTCGAACTTGGCCGTGCCGGCCGAGCCGCGCGCGAAGGCGCTGACCGGGCCGAACTTGCCGCGCCAGTGCGCCGCCAGTTCGAAGGCGTCCGAGTTCACGTCGGTCAGTTCGCCGTTCTTGTGGTTGTTGTTGATGTAGGCGACGGTGCCGCCGAACTTGCCGATGCCGGTCTGGTACTCGGCGGTCGCCGACCAGGCATAGCCGTTGAGCTTGTAGGCGGCAGTGTTCCCCGCCTTCCGGTCGCTGCCCCAGATCGCCATGTTGAGCGTGGTGGTGAAGCGGCCGCTCGCGGTGATCGGTCCCTGCGGGTCCTGCATCTGGCGGGCGAGGGCGCGGGTACCCAGGCTGATGCCCTCGAAGCCGCCGCCTGCGTGGTCGGGCAGCATCTGGCCCACGGCCGAGCGGAAGGCATCGCCGTTGGTCAGGCCGAGGAAGACCTGCTCGATCTTGTCGTCCTTGGCCAGCTGCTTGAACACCGCGTCATAGGCGGCCGCGCCCGAGCGGTTGAGGCCGAGTTCGCTGACCGTGCGGCGCGAGACGTCGACGACGATGGTGTTGGCCGCCGCGTCCTTGTCCAGTTCCGCCTTGAACATGAAGGGGACGAGGTCGGTGTTGGTGGTCAGTTTGTCGCGGCCGGTCAGACTACCTGCGGTTAGGACCTGGTACGTGCCCTCGGCGGTCGAGACGTCGGCCAGGCGGATCGCCAGCTTGGAGCCTTCCGCGAAAGTCGCGTTGCCCGAAACGGTGTAGGACGAACCGGCACCCGCCGTCTTGTCGAGCGTGACGAGGACGACACCGGTGCTGCCGATGTCCAGCGAGGCCACCGATGCCGGCTTCTGGATATCGAGCACGCCGCCCGAGACCTTGACCGCGAGCTGCGCCGAATTGGTGATCGAGCCGGAGAAGTACGCGCTGCCCGAGATGTTCAGCACGTCCGCGCCGCCGCCGAAGTCCATGGCGCCGTTGAAGCCGCTGGAGCCTGCCAGCGAGACGGTGTCGGTGCCGCCGCCGAAGCTCACGTTGCCGGTCTGCACCGCGTCGCCCGAGAGGTTCAGCGTATTGTTGCCGGCACCGAAAGCGACGTTGCCGGAGAGGGTCCCATCGGCGAGGTCGAGCAGGTCGTTGCCGCCCGCGAACAGCACGTCGCCGACGATGGCGGGCGCGGTCACGCCCGAGGCTACCTGCGTCTGCCTGACGGTGACGTTGCCGGTCGCGGCGCGCAAGTCGATGGCGATGTTGCGCGCGCCGTCCTTGGCGCCGGTGGCCGAGATGGTGCCTGCGTTCTCGATCAGGTTCAGGGTGCCGCTGGCGTCGACGATGGCCGTGGCCGAGCCCTTTTCGCCGGCAACGGCCTTGATCGTGCCGCTGTTGCGGATGGTCGGCAGGTTGCCGCCCGCGTCGATGCGCACGGCAGTCGCCAGCGCATTGTCGGCATTGCCCGATGCTGCGGCGATGTTACCGGTGTTCTGCAGCAGCGGCGTCGTCGCGCCGGCGCCGATGCGAAGGGCGGTGGCGTTGGCACCGTTGGCGGTAGCGACCACCGCTCCCGATACGCCGATGCCGTTGGCGATCGTCACCGCGCCGCCGCGTCCGCCGATGACGAGGCCATTGGCGGCCACGCCGGAGTAGAGGCCCTGGCCCTCGACCGAACCTTCGATGATCAGGCCGAACTTGCTGCCGGTATTGGCGACCGGGCCGATGGTGACGGCGTGATCGGTCGCGCCCACCTGCATTGCGGCGGCGCTGCCATAGGAGACGACCTTGGCGGTGCCTTCCTTGCTGTCGTCGATGCCGTCGCCATCGGAGTCCGGCTTCGCGGGGTCGACCTTGGGCGCTGCGGCCAGCACGATGCCGCCGGTCACGTTGCCCTCGACGATCAGCGCCGAGCCGCCCTGCAGCAGGTCGTCGGCATCGAGCTTCGACGGATCTGCGGGCGGGGTGGTGTAGCGATAGCCGGTGGCGGCGACCGTGCCCTGCACGACCATCGCGCCGTTGACGTCGCCTGCGAAGCGCGCGCCGATCGCGTCCTTGCCCTGCGCCGAGACGGTGCCCGCAAGGCGCACGTTGCCGTCGATACCCTGCGCCGAAACGCCGATGGTGCGGTCGCCGACGACGGTGGTGGAGCCATCATGTGTGAAGGCGCCGGTCAGCTTGCCGCCAAGCTGGATACCCGCCGAATCGTTGCCCTCGACCACGATCTTGCCGTTCTGGGTGAGCTTGCCGGTGTGGTCGCCTTGGGTGCGGATGCCGACGCGGTTCGATCCCAGCGCGAAGGGACCGTCGAGGTCGCCGTCCTTGTCGGTGTCGGTCGGCGTGTAGGTCTCGTCGACGGTGATCGTGCCGGTGTTGGTGATGTCACCGCTGGCGCCTGCGACCGAATTGATGCCGACTGCACCGTCGGCGTTGGTGATGGTGATAGTGCCCGCGTTGGTGACCGCGTGGTTGCTGTCCTGCGTGACTGCGGTGCCGGAGGTCAGGACGACGGAGCCTTCGGCTGTGATGTTGATGGCATCCGCCGCGCCGCTCTTGATGGTCGAAGTGCGGATGGGGGCGGTGAGCTTGGTCTTGACGTCTTCGGCATGCGCAGCGGTCGCGAAGGCGAGCACGGCGGTGGTGGCAAGCAGGGTCCTGGCGGTAAGCTGGGAAGGCATCTTCGTCCCTTTTAGGTCTGTAGTCTGACCCTTGAGACGGAGGCGCCGGGAGGCAGCCTTGGAAAAAAGTTCCGGCGCTGCGATTTAAGCAAGCGCCCTTCGCATCTGCTCGTCCCCACTGTTCGTCATTGCTTCGCTACGCTCGCAATGACGCAGAACTTAAAACCGCGCGTCCAGCCCGACCCGAACCGTACGCGGCCGCAGCGGCGTCGTCTGGTCGCGCCCGGTCCCGAACGGCGTCCCGAGCGAGAAGCGATTGCCCCGCGAATTGGTGATGTTGCTGAGCGTCAGCGTCACGCCGTAGCGCTCGGTGCCGACCCGCAGGTCCGCGCCGCTGTCGAGGTAGTCCCCCTGCGGGTCGCCCAGTTCAGGCCCGATGCCGAGGCGCGACTTGCCGACATAGCTGGCCCAGCCATTGGCGGTCAGCCGCAGGTCCTCACCGATCTCGCTGTTCCAGCCGAGGCTCATCCGGCCTGAGAACTGCGCGATGTTCGGCACTTGCATGGACCGGGCGAGCGTCGCGTCGAGCAGCCCCGACGGCGACATGTCGACGGCCGACATCGATCGCGCAACGAGCCCGAGTAGCTCGGCGGGTGGCTGGTCGACCTTGCTCTGGTTCCACGTCGCCCCGGCCTCCAGCCTCAGGCCTTGCAACAGCTCGATGCCCCCCGTCACGCTGGCCGACCAGACCCGGCCATCCCCGATGTTGGCGGTGCTTGGCAGGCCCGAATTGTCGATGAAGTCGGCCTGGATGTCGCGCCAGCGCGTGTAGGAGACGCTGGCCGCAAGATCGAAGGGACTGACGCCGGGCTGGCCGTGCTTCACGCCGAACTCGAAGGTTCGCGTCCGGTCGCTTCGGAAGCGGCGCACGAAGTCGCTCTCGATCGCGAAGCCGCCGGGGCGGAAGCCCTCCTGGTAGCGCATGTAAAGGTTCGTGGCCTCCATCACTTCGGCGTTGAGCGCCAGCGAGGGGAGCACGGTGGTGGTCGTGCGGTCTGCCGTGACCTGCGCCCGGGCCTGCGCCATGGCGAAGGACACGGCAGGCATCACGTCTTCACCTGAGCCGTCAAGCCGCGAGTGGGTCAGACGCCCGCCCGCGGTCGCGGTAAGACCGGGGCGGATGCGCAGGCTGGCCTCGGCGTAGAGGGTGAACTCGTCGATGGTGTTGCGCACGCCGGTGGCGGCGGTAGTCGTCACGAAGTTCTCGAAACTGCGCGTCAGCACCGTGCGGTTGTGCGTATAGCTGGCGCCGACCAGCCAGCCGAAACCGCGGGTCTCGGGCTGCCAGATCCGCGTCTCGTGCGCGATCATGCGCGTGCGGTTCTCCTGCGAGAACAGGCGCGGTGCGTCGGGATCGACGGTGGCGTCGTAGCGTTCTTCCAGATGCTGGCGCACCGCGCCGGTGGTCGAGCGCACGCGCACTTCGCCGACGCGGCCGGAGATCACCAGTTGGCCCATCAGGTAGTCGGCGTCCGAACCCTCGCGAACTTGCGCGCTGCTGGTCAGCGGCGGGCGGGCATTGCGGCCGGCGTACTGGCTGTCGCGCGCATCGGTGGACTGGCCGAGGCCAATGAGATCGACCGTCCAGTCCGGCGCGATCTCCGCGCGAAGACCGGCGCGGCCGCCCAGAATACGTGTGCGGTTGACATCCTTGCGGCCGAGCAAGGGCTTGTCGATATAGCCGCCCAGCGTCGCCGCATCGAAGTTGGCGCGCAAGGCCACCGAGTTGCCGAGCGGCACGTTGACCATAGCCGCCGCATCGCCGCCGGGCGCACCGCTCTGCGTCAGCGAGCCGCCGACCGAAATCGCGCCTTCGGTCTCGCCGACAACCGGTGCATTGGGCACGAGGCGGATGATGCCGCCCAGCGATCCGGCGCCGTAGAGCGTGCCCTGCGGCCCCTCCAGCACTTCCACCCGTGCCATGTCGGACAGGCGCAGGTCCGGGTCGGGCGCGTTGTAGCTGAGCCTGAGGTCGCCGAGATACTGCCCCACCGTTGCCTGCGTCGGCCCGGTGAAACTGGAATCCGCGATGCCGCGAATGAACAGCTTGTTGCGCCCGCTGCCAAGGTGCGTGGATGTGACGGTGGCGACGCGCTGCGTGATCTTCTCCGTGCCGCCGACGCCGCCGACCTCCAGCGATTCCCCGTCGAGGATGGTGACTTGTCCCGGCAACTGTCCGAGGGTGAGGTCGCGTTTGGAGGCGACGACGACGATCGGATTGGCCGCCTCGGCTTGGACGGTTACAGGCATTGCCGCGCGGGCAGGGGTAGGGCGGGGAGCGGGCGGTCTGACGGTAGCTGTGGCCTCGATGCGCCAGGCGCCGGGCGCGACGGCGATGGCCCGGCCGCCCGCCCTGCGCGCCAGCAGCCGCACCGCCTCCGCGGCCCCCATCCGCCCGCGCATCGCCGGGACCATGCGGGAGGCCACTACCGGATCGGACACGACGATGCTGGAGCGGGTCTGGCGCGCAAGATCGATCGCGACCTGCCCGACCGATCCGGCGCGCGTATCGACAGCCACCTCCTGCGCGGAGGCGGTGCCGGGCATGGCCGCTGCGGCCGCCACGATGCAGATGGCGCCGCGCATCGCCTCAGCGCGAGCCGATGATCCAGCGTCCGTTTTCGGACCGCACCGACAGTCCCAGCAGAGGCCCGATCGAGCCCGGATCCTTACGCAGCGGCGCCACGAGGATCGAGCCGGAAACCGCGCCCGAAGCGCTGGATGCGGCGACATATTCGATGCCGGTGGCCCGCTTGAGCTGTGCTGCGACGTCCTCGAGCGAAGCGCTCTCGAAAGTCAGGCGACCTTCGCGCCATTCGCCGACCTGCTCGGCGGGCAGTCGGGTGAGCGTATAGTCGCTGCCTTCTGCCGGGCGGCGCAGGACTTCGCCGGGCGATACGCGCACGTCGGCGCCGTCTGGATCGAACTGCACGGCGCCTTCTGACACCGCGACGCTCAGTCCCAGCGCATCGTGGCGAACGTCGAAGACGGTGCCGATGTCGACCAGCCGCTCGTTGCCGACGGCGACCTCGAAGGGATGCGCGGCATCGTGACGCACGGTGAACAGCGCCTGCCCGCGTTCCAGCCGGGCATAGCGCTTGTCCTTGCGGTCGAACTCGACTGCGGTGCCGCCTGCGAGTTCGATGCGAGTATCGGCATCGAGCGTCACGCGGCGGGTTTCGCCCAGCGCCGTCTCGACGGTGTAGAGATCGCGTTGCTGCCCCTGGAAGGCCCAGAACCCCGCCACGACCGCAATGCTCGCGGCGATCGCACTCGCCAGCCAGGGGCGACGGCGGCGCGCGGGTTCGGCGGAAGGGGCATCGTCGTTGGCCGGGCCGGAGGCGGCCACGAGTTCGGCCGCGTCGGCCACCGAGGCCATGACTTCGTCATAAGCGCGCGCATGCGCCGGGTCGGCCTCCAGCCAGAGGGTGAACGCCTCCCAGTCGGCGAACGCGGGGTCACCCGCACGCACCGCCCAGCCGAGCGCCGCGTCCCGGATACCATTTTCACTCGCCAATTCGTTCGCCATCGGGCGCTCCTTCACCGGCGATGACGGAGACGATCGGCTGCAGCCTCATCGCGGGCCTCATTTCGACCGTTCCTTCCATTCCGCCAACGCCCGGTAAGCGATCCGCAGATCGCTTTCGACGGTGCTTAAACTGAGGCCCATTTCCGCCGCTACGACCTTTTGCGCCGTGCCTTCGATACGGTGGCGGCGGAAGATCGTTGCCGTCCGCGTACCCAGCCCGTCGAGCAGGGCCAGCACGCTGGCGGCCTCCTGCGCGGCGGCCATGCGGCGTTCGGCGGAGGGTTCTGCGGAAACGCCCGGCGGATCACCTGCATTCACGTCGGTCCAGTCCCGGTCACGCACGTCCGCTTGCCTGGTCGAGCGGAAACGGTCGATCATCAGCAGGTCGGCGGTGCGGAAGAGATAGGATAGCGGTGAAGCGACCGGGCCGGGGCGGCTGGCGCTGATCTTCAGCCAGACCTCCTGCACGAAGTCTTCGGCCGCATCCCCGGCGCCGCGCGCGCGCAGGAAGCGCAACAGCTTCTCCCGATGTTCGAGAAAAGCCGCTTCGAGGCCGGCTGTGGGAGAGGTTTCTGCGGTCACGAAGAAAGGGCGCGGATGTCTTGGGCTACTCTTGATCGGGCAGCCTGATAGACGTTCGCACGCCTTCGGGGAAGTGCCGTCATCCCGACATTGATCGCGATGTCGGGATGACGGCGGAACAGATCAAATGATTTCAGTTCACCGCGCGAATGTGATGGCCCGGCTCGATCGCGGCTGGCGGAGCCGCTTCCAGCATATGGTCATGTTCGGCGAAGATACGCTCGATTTCGCTGCGTTTGTCGAAAATCATGCGGGCGACGCCCGACGTCATCCCGCCTTCGTCTCCCACCCGGCCCAATACGCCGGCAAGGTCTTCGAGCGTTGCGCGTTCAGGGCTGCTGTGAAGCCCACCCTTGGAGTCGCGGTAGGCAGTGCATTCGCTGGCCATGACCATTCCCCTTCAATGTTTGCCGTCTCAGTTAACGCGCATTTCCCTTTGGAGTTGCATTTGGGAAACTCCATTCGCCGCAAGAATCTGCGCGAGACCGGCAATATCCTGTGCGAAGCGCGCATGTTCGCGTGTCCGTGCATCGCCATCTAAGCGAAGCAAATAGCTTGGATGCGCGGTAAGCCAGATCAGCGTGCCATCGGAAAGGCGGATGGCCTGGCCGCGCTCCCGTCCGATCGCCGGCGTGCGTCCCAGCAACCCCCGTGCACTGCTCGCGCCGAGAGCCAAAACGACCTTTGGCTTTACCAAGGCACGCTCTCCGTCCAGCCACCAGCGACAGATGTCGATCTCCCCGGCAGTCGGGGGCTGATGGAGACGCCGCTTGCCGCGAGGCGTGAACTTGAAGTGTTTGACCGCGTTCGTGACGTAGGCTCCGGCGCGGTTCACCCCGGCCTCGCCAAGTATCTGATCGAGCAATTGTCCGGCCGGTCCGATGAAAGGCCTGTGCTCTCGCTCTTCGGTATCGCCGGGCTGTTCACCGACTATCATGAGGTCCGAATTCGGGGGGCCTTCGCCCATGACCGCCCGAGTGCCGTTGCAGCCGATCGCACAGCGGCGGCACTGCGCAATTCCTCCTGCGATCGCCTGTAGGCTGGCGGGTTTGGCTTCTCTTTCGAACAAGTCGGCGCCGGTGGCGATCATGGCAGCCTCGCGCTTGTGTGCCCCGGCGATGAGATCGGGAATCTGGCGCGCCTCAGGCAGGTTCTTCCAGTAACGCCGGGGCATCTCCTTGAGCATCATGCCCACCTTGAGTCGCGCCGGGTTGAAGATCGAGCGGTAATAGCCGAGCCAGAGTTCCTCGGTCGCATCTTCTGCCGGGGCGTCCCCGCGCGACGCGGCCGGGCCTTCCAGAAGTTGTTCGCCGTCCCAGTGCAGTGAAATGCGCGGCGTCAGAATCGACCAGCGCTGGCTGGCGAAGCGATTGACGAAGAAGTCGGCATTGGCACGCTCGATCCGATGCTCGGGCTCGAACCAGGCGACAAATCGTTCGATGCCGTCCTGATCGGGCGTGGAGCGGAAGCGGACGAAGGCGCGCATCTTGTGAATGTCGCGGCGCACCTGCTTCGCCATGCCTTCCAGCGGCGCGACGTCGCGATCGGCCGAATCCTCGATCAGTCGGGGGTGCTTCTGCAGTCTCCACAACACGCGATAGAGCAGGCTCAGCCGGGTCGGATCGCGGTGCAGGATGACGCACCGGGCGAGGTCGAGAAAGGCCCGGCTGGCGCGGACTTGGGGCAAGGGATCGGACGGCAGGTTAGGTAGGACGGCCGTGGCGAAGAGATCCGCCGGCCCATCCGGTTCTCCCCAGGCGGTCGCGTCAGGCGAGACTCCGCGTGCCACCAGTCGCCGCGCTTCATCGCGCCATGCCTCGAAATCGTCGGGCTGCACCATAGCCGCCTCGATCACGCGAAAAGTTCCATCTGCCGGGCCTGTGGCGCGAGACGGGCGCGTAGATCGGCGCGGTCGAGGAGCAGAGTAGGGCGCCAGTCGTCCGTGACGATGAACGGGCGCAGCTTCTTCACCGAAGCACTGAGCCGCGCAAGATCGTCCAGCCGGATCGACCGATGCCGCCGCGCGACCAATATGGCGTCGACTGCCTTTACGCCAAGCCCCGGCACCCTCAGCATCGCCTCACGCGGGGCACGATTGAGATCGACCGGAAACCGGTCGCGGAACTTGAGTGCCCAGGCCAGCTTGGGATCGATGTCGAGCGGAAGCATACCGTCGTCTTCCGTCGCTTGCTGTACTTCCTGTGGAGCGAACCCATAGAAGCGCATTAGCCAGTCCGATTGATAGAGCCGATGCTCTCGCATTAGCGGGGGGCGCTTGAGCGGCAGCACGGCGCTGGCCTCGGGAATTGGACTGAAGGCGGAATAGTAGACACGCTTGAGAGAAAAGCGGTCATAAAGCGTGCTGGCCTTGCCGACGATCTGCGCGTCGCTTGCACCGTCCGCGCCGATGATCATCTGGGTGGATTGCCCCGCCGGCGCGAAGATAGGTGCCTTGCGAAAGCGAGAGCGGGCGTCGTGTGCCTCGGTGATGGCGCTTGAAAGCCTGCCCATGGCGCCTTCGATCGTCTTGCTGTTCTTGTCGGGAGCCAGCCGGGAAAGCCCGGCGTCTGTCGGCAATTCGACGTTGATCGATACGCGATCCGCCCATAACCCTGCCTGCGCCACGAGTTCGGGGTCAGCTTCCGGGATAGTCTTGAGGTGGATATAGCCACGAAAATCGTGCTCTTCGCGCAAGATGCGCGCAACCTCTATAAGTTGTTCCATCGTATGCGTGGACGACTTCACGATACCTGAACTGAGGAACAGGCCCTCGATATAGTTCCGCCGATAGAAAGAAAGCGTCAGATCGACCACTTCCTGCGGCGAGAACCGCGCACGGCGTACGTTGGAGCTCTTGCGGTTTATGCAGTAATGGCAATCAAAAATGCACTGGTTGGTCAGCAGAAGCTTGAGCAGGGAGATGCACCGTCCGTCGGGCGCATAAGCGTGGCAAATTCCCATCCCCTCGGTCGAACCGATGCCTCGTCCATCGCGGCTGTGACGTTTCGTGGTCCCGGAGGACGCGCATGAGGCATCGTACTTGGCGGCGTCGGCAAGGATTTCGAGACGATCCATGATGGAGGTACGAGACATTTGTTCCTTGTATGTTCCTATCCAGTTCTTTGCAAGCTCGTCGATGGTGAGTCCGCATGTCCGTTTAATCCGGATTGGTGTGCTTGCGCCGACGAACGAGACTGATGGTGCTGCCGACGGGTCAGCAATGCTAACCCCCTGTCAAACGGCAGCGGTCGCGGCGATCGGTATCCGGTCGCCGCGGCCTTTCATTTCCGGAGTGAAGCATTCTGGGGAGACGTCAGTTTCTGGCTCCTGCGTTTTGCTGGGGAAAGCGCGACAGGTGGAGGGGGCGCATGTAGTCCGCGTGGATCGACATCCACCACAAGGCCGTGGAACGCGCATTTACATGCACGTCAAAATTGTCTCATCTGGTCGAGGGATAAGCGAGCGCGGCGCGTATAAGAGGGCATGTCGATCTTCGAAACTTGCGCCCGAAGCGCCGTCCCCCGCCGTAAATTCCTGGCGATGGGGGGGGCTTTGGCTGGCAGCGTCGGAATGGCAGGGCTGTTTCCCGCATGGGCGCGCAGCGGAACCGGGGGGATCGCTCATGCCAGCGCCGGTTCGGGGGTGTTGTCGGGTGACACCATCGCGCTGCAGATCGGGCAGAGCCACTTCGCTACCGGGGGGCGTACCGGCCATGCGGTGACGGTCAACGGCACGCTGCCCGCGCCCTTGCTTCGCCTGCGCGAAGGACAGACGGTGCGGATCGCTGTCACCAATAGGCTGCGCGAACAGAGTTCCATCCACTGGCACGGGCTGCTGGTGCCGTTCCAGATGGACGGCGTGCCGGGGATCAGTTTCCCCGGCATCGATCCGGGCGAGACTTTCAGCTACGAGTTTCCGCTGACCCATTCGGGAACCTTCTGGTATCATTCGCACTCGGGCATGCAGGAAGCCGAGGGGCTGTTCGGCCCGATCGTCATCGACCCCGCTGGAGAAGACCCGCTTGCCGGCGAGCGCGAACACGTGCTGGTCCTGAGCGATTGGAGCCCGCTCCACCCCCACGAACAGATGCGTCGGCTCAAGATGATGAGCGGCTATTTCAATCGCCAGAAGCAGACGCTGGCAGGACTGATGGCGGGGGCGAAGGCGAACGGGGACCAGTCGCTGCCGGATCGCCTCGCCTGGGGGCAGATGCGAATGGATGCGACCGATATCTCGGACGTAACGGGTTCGACTTACAGCTTCCTGATCAATGGCCATGGCACGGCGGAGAACTGGACCGGCCTGTTCGCAACCGGTGAGAGGGTGCGGCTCCGCGTGATCAACGCCTCGTCGATGACCAACTTCAATTTCCGCATTCCCGGCCTGCCGCTGACCGTGGTGGCGGCGGACGGCAACCCGGTGCAGCCGGTCGAGACCGACGAAGTGCAGATCGCGATTGCCGAGACTTACGACTTCGTCGTTACACCGGGCGAGGCGGAAAGCTATGCCGTCATCGCAGAGGCGCTCGACCGTTCGGGGCAGGTCCGCGCGACGCTGGCGCAGCGCATGGGCCTTGTCGCCGCATTTCCTCAGATCCGCAAGCGTCCGCTCCTGACCATGCGTGACATGGGTATGGACATGTCCGGCATGGACATGGGCGAGGCCGGCGAGATCGACCTGTCTAAGCCCGCCAATGCCGACATGGGCGGGCATTCCATGAAGATGCGCGATGCATCGGTTGCGCCCTCGGTGAAGATGGGGCCGGGTGTCGCCACGTTGGCGCCAATGCCGGTGGACCGGCTCGCCGATCGCCCGACCGGGCTGGAGGACGCCGACCACCGGGTGCTCACTTATGCGGACTTGCGCTCGCGCGATCCCAACCCCGATCCACGCGTGCCGACGCGCGAGGTGGAGGTCCACCTTACCGCCAACATGGAACGCTACATGTGGTCGATGGACGGCGTGGCGATGTCTGAGAACCCGGCGCCGATTCCGTTTCGGCTCGGCGAGCGGGTCCGCGTCACCCTGATCAACGACACGATGATGCCGCACCCGATCCATCTGCACGGGCATTTCTTCGAACTGGTGCAGGGTGAACCCGGCCACCGCGTACGCAAGCACACCGTCAACGTTCTGCCCGGCGGCAAGGTCGCGTTCGATCTGACGGCGGACGGCGAGGGAGACTGGGCATTTCATTGCCACATGCTGCTGCACATGCATGCGGGGATGATGCGCGTGGTCACCGTGCGACGCGAGCAGGCGGAGAGACAGGGCTGATGGCGCTGCACCTTGTCTCTCTGCAGTCGATCCCGGCCCTGCTGATGATCGCTGTGCCTGTCCCGTCGTGGGCACAGGATCATGCAGGCATGGACCACTCTCATATGGATCATTCGGGCATGAACCATGACATGTCCGGCATGGATATGTCGCAGGATGCAGCTCCGGCGATAGACCATTCCGCACACTCCATTCCCGGTGCGACCGTGGCCGATCAGCCGGGCGATGCGCCCGCGCCGCCGGTGCCGGCAGACCATCCCGCCGATCTCTTCTTCGCGCCCGATCGCATGGCCGCCTCGCGCAAGGCGATGGTCCGGGAGATGACTTTCTCCACGTTTGCGCTGCAGGTCGACCGGCTGGAATATCGCGCCGCAAATGGCAAGGATGGTTTCGGCTGGGAAGGGCAGGCATGGTATGGCGGCGACATCGACCGCATGGTCCTCGCCAGCGAAGGCGAGGGCAGCTTGGGCAAGCGGGCCGAACGCATCGAGTTGGCCGCTTATTGGCGTCACGCGCTCGACCCCTGGTTCAACCTGCAACTGGGCGTGCGCCACGATTTTCGGCCGGATCCGCAGCGCACTTACGCGCTGGTCGGCATCGAGGGGCTGGCGCCCTACTGGTTCGACGTGACAGGCCAGTTGCTCGTGTCGGAGAAGGGAGAGGTCCATGTACGTGGCAAGGCGGGCTACCAGCAGCGCATCACCCAGTCGCTGGTGGTCGAGCCGGAAGCCGAAGTCGATTTCGCGTTTCAGGACGTGTCCGCGCTGAACGTGGGATCCGGCTTCGAGCGCTTCGAACTCGGAGCGCGCCTGCGTTATGAGCGGAATCGTTCGTTTGCGCCTTACGTTGGTGTGCATTGGGAGCGCAAGCTCGCTGGCACCGCCCGGCTCGCGCGTGCTTCAGGTGATGACGTATCGGGCGTATCCGCCGCGTTCGGCGTGCGGATGATGTTTTAGTCGGGGCGGACGAATTGAGCCGGTATCCGACGGTGGCGATATGGACCATGCTCATGAAGCTGGTTGCAAGCTGATCATAGCGGGTGGCGATGGCCCGTTTGATTTTCAACCGCCAAACATGTGCTCGATGCAGCTGCGTTTCTTGTAGAGTGTACGGTCATGTTCAATCTTACCGCGGCGGCTTGATCGGCCCGCGATGACGGCCTGGATGCTACGGCTCATCAGGTCTGCGCGGATTGCATCGGCATCGTAGCCTTTGTCGGCGAGAAGCGCCTTTGGCTGCTGTTCGGGCAGGTGATCAGCGCATCATAGACCTTGATCCGTCGCTTCTCCAACCGTCACATGAAAGGCGACTGGTCGTCTTTGGGCTTCAGCCAGACAGCGAAGCTTACTGGTGAACCCGCTCCGCAAGCGGCCAAAAAGCTTGTCGATGGGCGCCTCCTTTCCGCCCGCTGTCGAAACTTGGGTGCGAAGCGTGGTGCTATCGGTCTGCGCACCCGACTAACCTGGAAGATAAAATATTAATCCTCACTATAGTGCCAATTTTATAAAAAGCGGATAGCATGATGAGGTTCTTCATAGATCGTCGTGCGGCTTAGCTTTCTTGTTCCAGCGAATGTATGCAAGGTAATCGGCGATCCATGCTATGAACGCCATATCGTGAGACTTCGCATCCGAGCCACTCACGGCTGAGGGATACAATGTGCCCCCGCTTGATGCAGGAGCGCACATCATGTGCATCAATCAGATATTCAAAGATGAACAGCTTGCCATGATGCGTTTCACTCGCGCTACGGACGCTCGTGAGATTGCGACTTGCGAAGGGCAATTCGTGGCTTCCAAAGCCAGCTTCGCGTCAATCCCTTACCCTCATCGCCCCTTTTTTGCCGTATCGCGTGGAATGGCGCTCTACCCGAGTGAGGTCACCCGTCCGCTTGTCGCGCCATCCGAGCCAGGTTCCATGCAGGGAGCGGCCTGAAATGACAAAATCGCAAAAGCGCAGTAACCGCGAAGTCCGCAAACCGAAGGCGTCCAAGCCCAAGCCGCCGGTCGGGCTGCCTTCGGCAGATGCCTCACCAGTCCTTTCTGTAACGCGTAAACAGAAAGGGAAGCTCTGAGACAATCTTTCCCTTCCCGGATTGCGGATTGCCTTTATCGGTAATGCCCTGCCGCGTCGCTGCGGTATCGCCACATTTACCACCGACCTTGAACTGGCTGTCCGCGGCCTTGGCGATGTGGCTCAGACCGCAATCATCGCCATGTGCGACCCCGGCGGTCATTATGCATTCCCAACTCACGTCCGATGGTCGATCGCCGAGGAAGATGCCGGAGGCTATCTTGCAGCGGCAGACTTCATAAACGGTCAGAACTTCGACGTCGCATGCCTCCAGCATGAGTTCGGAATTTTCGGCGGTGAGGCGGGAGAACTGGTGCTTGGCCTGATCGCCGCGCTTCGCGTACCGCTGTTCACGACTCTGCACACCGTATTGGACAGCCCCACCAGCGCGCAACGCGCGGTAATTGACACGATCCTCGCTGCTTCGGCGCGTGTGGTGGTCATGGCGCAGAAAGGGCGCAGGGTTCTGATCGACTGCTATGGTGCCGATCCCGAAAAGATTCTCGTCATTCCGCATGGCATCCCGGACGTTCCGCTGGTCATCCCGCAAGGCGCAAAAGAGCGCCTGGGCTTCGCCGGTCGCCGCGTCATCCTCACGTTCGGCCTGATCAGCCCCAACAAGGGCATCGAAACGATGATCGAGGCGATGCCTGTCGTGCTCGAGCAAGCGCCTGATACGATCTATGTAGTGATGGGGGCTACCCACCCCGTGCTGCTGCGCGAAACGGGTGAAACCTATCGCGACAGCCTTATCTCAAGGGTTCACGAACTGAATCTCGACGGCCATGTGCTGTTCCTCAACCGCTTCGTGGACCGCCCCGAACTGCTTGAGCACATCGCGATGTGCGACGTCTATGTGACCCCCTACTTGGTAAAATCGCAAATGACCTCAGGTACGTTGGCCTATTCGCACGGCATGGGGCGGCCCGTTGTGTCCACGCCCTACTGGCACGCGGAGGAATTGCTGACCAACGGCTCGGGCATACTGGTGCCGTTCGGGGACCCTGATGCCCTTGGCGCGGCGGTTGCCGACCTGCTGATCGACGACGAGGCGCGCCTGGCCATGGGCGAGAAAGCCTATGCGGCAAGCCGGGCGACGACCTGGGGGAATTCTGCCAGACGCTATCGCGATGCGTTCCGGGCAGAACTGCGTCGGCGTTCCGGGATGGCTTCCGCAAGCGCCTTGCCCCCTCTGGCCCTGGGGCACTTCGCAGCCATGTGCGACGATACGGGAATGTTCCAGCATGCGGTCCATGGCATCGCCGATCGCAACCATGGCTACTGCATCGACGATAACGCGCGGGCCCTGTTGCTGTGCTGCGGCATGGCAATCGATGCGCCGGTGCCCTCATTCGAAACGATGACCCCGCGTTTCGCGGCTTTCATCCAGCATGCCTGGAACCCGGACCAAGGCCGTTTCCGCAACTTCATGGGTTTCGACCGCCGCTGGCTTGAAGCGGCGGGTTCGGAAGACAGCCATAGTCGCACGCTTTGGGCACTTGGCGTCGCCTCGGCCGGCCCTAATGATCCGGTACTGGCACAATGGGCCACAGTTATGTTCACGAGCGCGCTGACTTCGGTCGAGGCGTTCACATCGCCGCGCGCGTGGGCCTTCACGTTGCTGGGACTCGCCGCGTTCTGCCCGGCACATCCGAACGGCGGTGAAGCGAAGCGCCTTCGCCTAGTGTTGGCCATGCGGCTGGAAAATCTTCTGCTCCAATGTGAAAGCCCTGACTGGCTCTGGTTCGAGGATCGGCTTTCCTATGACAATGCTCGCCTGTGCGAAGCGCTGATCGTCACCGGTGCAGCCATCGGCGCACACCATCTCGTCACTCAGGGATTGCGCACTCTGCGCTGGTTGACGGGCATCCAGACCGCACCCGCACAGCCTGGGCAGGACGCGCACTTCCGTCCGGTCGGATCGCAAGGGTTCATGCTTCGGCACCGCGAGCATCCATTGCCTTTCGACCAGCAACCGGTCGAGGCATGTGCAACGATCGCTGCTTGTCTCGCCGCTATCACCGTCGATCCGGCAGGGGAGTGGAAAAGAGAAGCGCTTCGGGCCTTCGCATGGTTCATGGGCGAAAACGATCTTGAAGTGCCGCTGGTCGATTCTGACACGGGCAGTTGCCGTGACGGACTGCACCCCGACCGAGCCAACGAGAATCGCGGCGCGGAATCCCTGCTTGCCTATCTGCTCGCCCTTGTCGACATGCGAAGGATCGAGCGAATGGATGTCACCGCCTCAACGCTGCGCCCTCTGGATGCTGCATCTCTTCACAATCAGTTATCCAACTGAGAAACGGCGTGGAACAGCATCCATTCTTCAATCGCCAGGCGCTGTACCTGCGCCCCGATCCTTCGCGCGTAGTGGTTCGCCCCTTCCGACCTTCGATCGAGCCACGCGACCACAATCCTCTCGACAAGACTCGCGTCAATCATATCGTCGATCGGGTATTAGGTCTTGGCGGGGACGAAGTGGTCTCCCTGCTGCAGGCGACTCTGGACAGCTTCGACGATCGCCACCACAACCTTCCCGAAATCTTCGAACGACGCGCACGGGAAATGGAAGTGTCCTATTTCGGAGATGCTTCGCTCTCTCTTTCCCAGCGTCAGTTGATCGGCGCTTATTTCCTGAATGAATACAGCTTCGAAGCGGCCGCGCTGTTTAATCCCAGCATCGTTCCTCACCCATGTCAGACCGGCGCGAAGCTCGGCTGCATCCGCGTAATTCTCTCTTTGCGCGCGGTTGGCGAAGGGCACATTTCCTCCCTGACGTTTCGCTCCGGAACCATAGGCCCTGACGGAGCGATGGACATCGACCAGCCTGCGCGCCTTGCCAGATTGCCGGCCGTCACGGCGTGTGTGGGAGACCGGATCGAACTGTCCTTCATGCCCGAAAGTGATCCATCGGAAAGAGTGATCTTCCCGATTACGGATGCGCAGTCCAACGGCATAGAAGATGCACGCTTCGTGGCCTTCGAGCACGAAGGAACGATCACATATTACGCCACATACACCGCTTACAGCGGGCGTTCGATCCGCTCCGAACTGCTGGAAACCGCCGATTTCGTATCGTTCCGGCTGGTCCCGCTCAAAGGCACTGCGGCCGACAACAAGGGCATGGCCCTGTTTCCCCGCAAGTTGAACGGGCGATATGCCATGATCGCGCGGTACGACAACGAAAATCTTTACCTGCTCTATTCTGACAAATTGTCCGAATGGACTGGTGGGACGCCTTTATTGGCGCCGAAGTTTCCTTGGGAATTCATCCAGATCGGCGCTTGCGGATCGCCCATTGAACTCGACGAGGGATGGCTACTGTTCATCCACGGGGTGGGACCGATGCGGCATTATTCAATAGGCGCGGTCCTGCTTGACAAGGAGGATGTGACCCGGGTGATCGGCCGTTCTCGTGAGCCCCTTGTGGGGCCGGAAGCCGCAGAGCGTGAAGGATATGTTCCCAATGTGGTCTACTCTTGCGGGGCCATGCGCTTCGGTGAGCGGATCGTTCTGCCATACGCCATTTCTGACACCTTCTCGACATTTTCTACCGTGAAAGTGACAACGTTGGTCGAGCTTCTCAAGAATGATCTGTAGATGAAATTTGTTTCATTTTTGTTAAATTATAACAACAATAGAATATTAAATTATAAAATATCGCACAGATTTATTTATATATCCATAATTGTGACGTGATTTTTATTTTAAGTTTTTGATTTTGTGCTTTCATCCCAGGAAATTATGAACAGTGCCTAGATATTTTTTCCATGTGCTGGATGGTAAATCATTTCCTGATCTTCAAGGAACTGTCCTGGAAGGTCTTGCCGAGGTGCGTCTCGAGGCAATCAGGTTTGCGGGAGACCTTCTTGTCCATGCAGAAGGAACATTTTGGCAAAGTGATGAATGGTCAATTGAAGTCAATAATTCGGCTGGATCCCTTATTCTTTCACTTAATTTCAAGTCTATCTCTGAAGTTCCAGAAATTACATAAAAGCAGGGGGTATCGATGAAAGACCTGAAACTTCGCCTCACGCCGAGAGAATGCGAAATCATAAACCTTATTGCCGCGGGTAAGTCTGCAAAAGAAGTCGCGAGAGTCCTCCTAATTGCGCCTTGCACGGTTGAACGGCATGTTGAAAACGTGCGTCTCAAGACCCGCACGCGCAACCGGGCCCACATGATTGCTCATTTCATCTGCAATTATGAGCAGGACCCGGACGCCTAAGAGCCTGTTTGAGAATGCTCATGGATGGACAATTCTTCGGAGCATGAGGCTGCCGAGAGCGACATGGATCATCGCGTACGAGACGCCTATCCGTTGCTCGTAATCGCAAACGAGCCGTTTCCAGCGGGCATCCATACGAAAATGCGTCGAGGACCCAAACGCCTTGGCAGTACTTTGAAGCCCGGTTCCTCGTCGGCATGACGGATGATCTTGAGGATGAAGTCGTGATAGGTCGCGGCATCCATAAGGCGACGGACGCGGCTCATGCAGTTTCCTCTATCAGGTCGTGTGTGAAAAGCGCTGAAGCCCGCAGGGAGGCGTGGGTTTTGGTGGATATAAAGTAATCGAATTTGCAAGGTTTTGGGGAAATCGGGCGAAAAGCTTGCGATTACGCGCGCCCGTGCACGTAGGGGCTTTCCTCGCAAGTCGGGTCGTGATCCACTGAGTTGGACGACACGAAGAGGTTTTGCCGATGCCTCCGAAGAAGCCCGCGCCGCGCAGTGACGAGTTGTTCCGCAGTCAGCTCGACAACATGGTCGACATGGAACACGCGCTGGTGAAATTGGCGGGGCTGATCGACTGGTCACGGTTCGATGCGGCCTATGGACGGTTCTACCATGAGAAAGGCCGCCCTGGGCTGTCGACGCGGCTAATGGCAGGCCTGCACCTGCTCAAGCACATGGAGGGCCTGTC